>NZ_VKJP01000209.1 GCF_007280575.1 Streptomyces benahoarensis | reverse complement strand
ATGAGCGTCTCGTGGGCTCGGAGATGTTTATAAGAGACAGGTCCAGCAGACGGTCGAAGTCGCGGGCCGGATCGGGGCCCGGCGGCTCATCCGCCCACTCCGGCGCGGACGGTTCCCCGGCCCCCGCCCGCCCGGTCGCCGTGTGGTCCGCGCCCGGCCGGCCCTCGGTGGCGGCTCCGCCGAGCCCTGTTCCTCCCGCGAAGCGGCCCACCTCACGGGAGACCTCCGACAGCGCCTCCCGGACCGCGCCCGCCCAGTCGCCGGACCGTACCCGCTCCTGTGCCTGCTCCTGGACCCGCCGGAGGGCCTGCTGCACCTCTTCCCGGGCGAACGCCTGGGCCTCGCGGGCCTGTTCGCGGGCGCGGCGGGCCTCCTGTTCGGCGCGGCGGCGCTCGTCCTTCGCCCGGCGGGCCTGCTCCTTCCACTCCTCCTTGGCCCGCCAGAACTCCTCCTTCGCCTGCCGCCACGCCTCCTTGTCGCCGGACGTGCCCTCGCTCTCCGGCCCCGCGCCGTCGCCGCCCTGGCGGCCCTGCGTCCGTGCCTGCTGGGCGGCCTCGCGGATCTCGCGGCGCAGGTCGCTTGCCGAACCGCTCACATCCGCCCGGATGTCGGAGGCCAGCGCGGCCACCGAGTCGCGTATCTCCAGCTCCAGCTCGGCCAGTTCTCCGCCGCGTCCGGCCAGCTCGGCACGGCCCGCCTCGGTGATCGAGTAGACCTTGCGACCGCCCTCGGTGGCGTGCGTGACCAGGCCCTCGGCCTCCAGCTTCGCCAGCCGCGGATAGACCGTACCGGCCGACGGCGCGTACAGGCCCTGGAAGCGCTCCTCCAGCAGGCGGATGACCTCGTAGCCGTGGCGCGGATTCTCGTCGAGGAGCTTGAGGAGATAGAGGCGCAGACGGCCGTGGGCGAAGACGGGAGGCATGGTCAGAGCACCTTCTTCTCTATGGACGGGGTGGCCGGGCCGTCGCCCGGGTGGCCGCCGTCCCCGGTCTCGAAGACTGGTCGGCGCAGCAGCGCGAGGCCACCGGAGACGGTGGTGGCCTTCAGTCTGCCCGTCCCGGAGCCGAGCGTTCCGCTGATGTTCTTCGCACCCCACCGGCCACCGACCCGCAGCGTGTCGAAGGCGTTGGAGACCGTGCCGCTGGTGGTGCCCGCCTCCACCCGGGTGTCGGCGGGCTCCGGGAGCCGGATCGCCACCTCGCCGGAGACGCTGGTCAACTGGATGTCCGCGCCCCGGTCCGACGGATCGAGGTCGAGGACCATGTCACCGCTCACGGAGTCCGCCTGCACCGTGGCCGCACCGCCGTCCAGCACCGTCAGATCCCCCGAGACGGAGTGGAACCGCAGACCGCCGGTGACGCCCTGCGCCTCGACCCGGCCCGAGACGGTCTCCGCGCGCACCTCGCCGGTCAGCCCGACGAGCGTGCTGTCGCCCGAGACGGTCCGCACCCGGGTGGGGCCCGCGATGCCCGTCAGGACCGCTGTGGCACCGACCACGCCGACGTCGACACGAGTGGCGGCCGGGACGGTCACCGACACCACCGCGCCGTGCTCGCGCCACGCCTTGCGCTGGAGGAAGGTGAACAGCTCCTTCCAGGGGCCCTTCCACGGCGGGTTGTCGTAGCCGATGGAGAGGGTTCCGTCCTCAAGGGAGACGGTCAGCGGCTCGCCCGTGACCTCACCGATCTCCACCCGGGCCGGGCCCTCCTCGGCCGAGCCCACCACGTTGACCGCGCCGCCGCACACCCGGATCTCCAGGGCCCCCACGGGCTCGTCGATCTCCAGGGTGCGGGGCTCGGTCACGCGGAGGGGAGGGTGCGACCGTTCGTTCCCCGGCGTGCCGGATCCGGACGTGGGAGAACTCGACGTACCAAAACTCGACTCGCTGGACATACCGACCCCCGGTTGGATGGAAGCGCAACGCAACATATCGCGTCTTCGCCATACACGATATATCGCGCTCCGTCGAAGTCAAGAGAGAAGTCAAGAGAGAAGTCGCCAAGAGAGAAGCCGCCAGGAGAGAAGCCGATGGACAAGGCAGCGGTTCACGCGGCAAAGGGCCGGCGGCCAAGGGATGCCCCTCGGCCGCCGGCCCTTTGCCGCGTCGCCCCTCGGGGCGCTCGTCCGCTACTCGTCGTCGTCCTCGTCGTCCAGCCGCGCCAGCCAGGTCGCCAGCCGCTCCACCGGCACCTCGAAGTCCGGGTTCAGATCGACGAACGTACGCAGCTGATCGGCCACCCAGCCGAGGGTGACCTCCTCCTCGCCGCGTCGGCTCTCCAGCTCTTCGATGCCGCGGTCAGTGAAATACACGAGCTCTCCACCAGGGGTCAGTAGGACGTTCCCGGCCAGGATAGGCAGGCCGGACAGAGCGCCGCGCAGCCGCCCGCCACCGGGACGGGCGGCGACGCCGCGCAGCGCGCCCCGGGACGGGCGCAACGCCGTGCCCGCCCGCCGCCCCCGGAAGCGCGGGCGGGCACGGCGAAGGGCCCGCCCCCTCGTGGGGACGGGCCCTCCGGTGTCCCGGGTCACCGGGGCGGGCGACTACGCGTCGAACGCCTCGGCCATCAGCTGGGCCTGCTCCGCCTGGTGACGCTTGGCGGAACCGACCGCGGGCGACGAGGAGTGCGGCCGCGAGATGCGGCGCAGACGCTCACCGTGCGGGATGTCCGCACCGACCGCCAGATCCAGGTGGTCGATGAGGTTGAGCGCGATGAACGGCCACGCACCCTGGTTGGCCGGCTCCTCCTGCACCCACAGGAACTTCCCGGCGTTCGGGTACTTGGCGATCTCGGCCTGGATCTCCTTGCCCGGCAGCGGGTACAGCCGCTCCAGGCGGATGATCGCGACGTCGTCGGCACCGCGCTTGTCCCGCTCGGCGGCCAGGTCGTAGTAGACCTTGCCGGAGCAGAGCAGCACCTTGCGGACGTTCTTCGGGTCCGCCTTCGCGTCGCCGATCACCGGACGGAAACCGCCGGTGGTGAACTCCTCCGCCTTCGACGCCGCGGCCTTCAGACGCAGCATCGACTTCGGGGTGAAGACGACCAGCGGCTTGTGGTGCGGGTTGTGGACCTGCCAGCGCAGCAGGTGGAAGTAGTTCGACGGCAGCGTCGGCATGGCGACCGTCATGTTGTTCTGCGCGCACAGCTGGAGGAAGCGCTCGATCCGGGCCGAGGAGTGGTCCGGGCCCTGGCCCTCGTAGCCGTGCGGCAGCAGCAGCGTGACGCCGGAGGTCTGGCCCCACTTCTGCTCGGCGGCGGTGATGTACTCGTCGACGACGGTCTGCGCGCCGTTGACGAAGTCACCGAACTGCGCCTCCCACATGACCAGCGCCTCGGGGCGGGCCAGGGAGTAGCCGTACTCGAAGCCCATGACCGCGTACTCCGAGAGCAGCGAGTCGTAGACGTTGTAGCGCGCCTGGTCGTCCGAGAGGTACAGCAGCGGGGTGTAGTCCTCGCCGGTCTCCCGGTCGATCAGCACCGCGTGGCGTTGGCCGAAGGTGCCGCGGCGGCTGTCCTGGCCCGACAGGCGGACCGGGGTGCCCTCCAGCAGCAAGGAGCCGATGGCGAGGGTCTCGCCCATACCCCAGTCGATCGTGCCGTCCTCGATCATCGACATACGGCGCTGCAGCTGCGGCAGCAGACGCGGGTGGACGGTGACCCGGTCGGGGATGTTGACCTGCGACTCGGCGATGCGCTTGACGACCTCCTGGGAGATCGCGGTCCTGACCGCCACCGGGAACTCCGCCTGCGGGTCCGGCACCTCGGCCGCACCCGGGGCCGAGACGGCCTCGCGGACCTCGGCGAAGACCTTCTCCAGCTGGCCCTGGAAGTCCTGGAGCGCCTGCTCCGCCTCCTCCAGGGTGATGTCGCCCCGGCCGATCAGCGACTCGGTGTACAGCTTGCGCACCGAACGCTTCTTGTCGATCAGGTCGTACATCAGCGGCTGCGTGAACGCCGGGTTGTCGGTCTCGTTGTGACCGCGGCGGCGGTAGCAGATGAGGTCGATGACGACGTCCTTGTTGAACGCCTGCCGGAACTCGAACGCCAGGCGGCCCGCGCGGACGACGGCCTCGGGGTCGTCGCCGTTCACGTGGAAGATCGGCGCCTCGATCATGCGGGCCACGTCGGTCGCGTACATCGACGAACGCGACGACTCCGGGGCGGCGGTGAAGCCGACCTGGTTGTTGATGACGATGTGGACCGTGCCGCCCGTGCGGTAGCCGCGCAGCTGCGACATGTTGAGCGTCTCGGCGACCACGCCCTGACCGGCGAAGGCGGCGTCACCGTGGAGGGTGACCGGCAGGACCGTGAAGTCCGTGCCGCCCTTGTTGATGATGTCCTGCTTGGCGCGGCTGATGCCCTCGATGACCGGGTCGACCGTCTCCAGGTGGGACGGGTTCGCCGCGAGGGTGACCTTGATCTGCTCGCCGTCCAGGCCGGTGAAGGTGCCCTCCTGGCCCAGGTGGTACTTCACGTCGCCGGAGCCGTGCATCGACTTCGGGTCGAGGTTGCCCTCGAACTCCCGGAAGAGCTGCGCGTAGGACTTGCCGACGATGTTGGCGAGGACGTTGAGGCGGCCGCGGTGGGCCATGCCGATGACGACCTCGTCCAGCCGCGACTCGGCGGCCGAGTCGATGACCGCGTCCAGCAGCGGGATGACGGACTCGCCGCCCTCCAGCGAGAAGCGCTTCTGGCCGACGTACTTGGTCTGCAGGAACGTCTCGAACGCCTCGGCGGAGTTCAGACGGCGCAGGATGCGCAGCTGCTCCTCGCGCTCGGGCGAGTTGTGCGGCCGCTCGAGACGGTCCTGGATCCACTTGCGCTGCTTGGGGTCCTGGATGTGCATGTACTCGATGCCGGTGGTGCGGCAGTACGAGTCGCGGAGCACGCCGAGGATGTCGCGCAGCTTCATCATCGACTTGCCGGAGAAGCCGCCGACCGCGAACTCGCGCTCCAGGTCCCACAGGGTGAGGCCGTGCTCGATGATGTCGAGGTCGGGGTGCTTGCGCTGGTGGTACTCCAGCGGGTCGGTGTCGGCCATGACGTGGCCGCGGACCCGGTAGGAGTGGATCAGGTCGAAGACCCGGGCGGCCTTGGTGACGTCGTCGTCGTGGGAGACGTCGATGTCCCGCAGCCAGCGGACCGGCTCGTAGGGGATCCGCAGCGACTTGAAGATGTCGTCGAAGAAGTCGTTCTCGCCGAGCAGCAGCTGGCTCATGATGCGCAGGAACTCGCCGGAGGCGGCGCCCTGGATCACGCGGTGGTCGTACGTGCTGGTCAGCGTCATGACCTTGGCAACGCCCAGCTTGTTCAGGGTGTCCTGCGAGGTGCCCTGGAACTCCGCCGGGTAGTCCATCGCGCCGACGCCGATGATGAGGCCCTGGCCGGGCATCAGACGCGGCACGGAGTGGACGGTGCCGATGCCGCCCGGGTTCGTCAGCGACGCGGTGACTCCGGTGAAGTCGTCCATCGTCAGCTTGTTGTTGCGGGCGCGGCGGACGATGTCCTCGTACGCCTGCCAGAACTCGAAGAAGGTGAGCGTCTCGGCCTTCTTGATGGCGGCGACGACGAGCTGACGGTCACCGTTCGGCTTCACCAGGTCGATGGCGAGGCCGAGGTTGACGTGCTCGGGCTTGACCAGCGTCGGCTTGCCGTCCTTCTCCTGGAAGGAGTAGTTCATCGACGGCATGGCCTTGAGGGCCTGCACCATTGCGTACCCGATGAGGTGGGTGAAGGAGACCTTCCCGCCCCGGGCGCGCTTGAGGTGGTTGTTGATGACGATGCGGTTGTCGAACAGCAGCTTCACGGGGACCGCGCGGACGGACGTGGCCGTCGGCAGATCCAGGGAGGCGTTCATGTTCTTCGCGACGGCGGCCGACGGGCCGCGCAGCGTCACCAGCTCGGGACCGGCCGGGGTCTCGTCCGCGCCGTCCTTCTTGGCGACGGGCTTCGCGGCGGCGGCCGGCTTTGCGGCGGGCGCGGCCTTCACGGGCTCCGGGGCCGCCTTGACGGGGGCCGGGGCGCTCGCGGCGGGCTGCGCCGGAGCGGCCGGAGCGGCGGGCTTCGCGGGCGCCACGGGCTTCTCCTGGGTGGGCGGTACGGGGGCGGGGCCCTCGGCCGGCTGGCCCGGGGCGGCAGTGGCGCCGGGCTTGTAGTCGGCGAAGAAGTCCCACCAGGCCCGGTCTACCGAGTTCGGGTCCTGGAGGTACTGCTGGTAGATCTCGTCAACGAGCCACTCATTCGCACCGAAGGCGGCGGCAGGGGACTTCCCCTGCCGGTCCTGGTCGGTCGAAATGTTCGAGCTGTTGGGGGACTGTGGCGACACGGCGGCAACCGCCCTCTTCCGCTTCCTAAGGTGGTGGACAGCGGAAATAAAGGCTACGCCTCTTGTGACCTTTGGTGCAGTCCGGGAGGGGTACAGGTAGCGCACGTCACATTCGCCGACGGGTTTCGAGGCATGACTTGGCGGGAAACACTCGGAGTTTGCCCGTGCGCGGGTACGACTCGCCACGGGTACACCCCCTCTGATCGGGGCGGTGCACCGCCGTTCGTGTGCTTCCGGCACCGACCCTACGCCACGGGCCGTCAGCTCCGGCCGGACTCCGTCCCCGGAAGAGTGACCCGGATTCGGCATCCGCGATCGGATTCGGCCACGCCGATGCGTCCGCCGTGCAGATCCACCGCCCAGCGCGCGATGGCCAGGCCCAGCCCCGTACCGCCGTCGGACCCCGGACCGGACGGCGCGGGCCCGCCGCGGTTGAAGCGTTCGAAGACGCGGTAGCGCTCCGCCTCCGGGATGCCCGGGCCCTCGTCCTGCACGTCCAGCTCCAGGCTCTGCGGCCCCTCGCCGCGCCGGGCGTGCACGGTGACCCGGCCATGGCGCGGGCTGTGCTTGATCGCGTTGTCGATGAGGTTGGCGACGACCTGGTGCAGCCGCTCGGCGTCCGCGTACGCGGTCAGTTCCGGGGGTGAGACGTCCAGGTGGAGATGGACGTCCGTACGGGTGTGGGTGCCGGACCCGGCCGTTCCGGCGAGGGTGGAGGCGCCGCGGCTCATGTTGGCCTCCTTCAGCACCCCGGACAGGTACGGCCACACCTCGAAGCGGCGGCAGTGCAGCGGCACGACGCCGTTGTCCAGACGGGAGAGGTCCAGCAGATGCTCGACGAGACGGCCCAGCCGCTCGGTCTGCTGCAGCGCCGTCCGCATGGTCTCCGGGTCCGGCTCGGAGACGCCGTCGACGACGTTCTCCAGCACTGCGCGCAGCGCCGCGATGGGGGTGCGCAGCTCGTGCGAGACGTTGGCGACCAGCTCCTTGCGGTGGGTGTCCACCGCCTCCAGGTCGGCCGCCATGCGGTTGAAGGCGCTGGCCAGGTCGCCGAACTCGTCGCGCCGCTCCGCGCGCACCCGGCGGGTGTAGTCGCCGTGGGCCATCGACCGCGTCACGTCCGTCATCTCGTCGAGCGGCGCCGTCAGGCTGTTCGCCACGAACTGCGTGATCAGCAGCGACGCGATGATCGAGAAGACGGTGATCACCCGCAGCTCGGTCGCCGAGTGGATGGCGACGAAGACCAGCAGCGTGGTGATGATCACCGAGACGACGACCAGCGCGCCGAGCGCCGCCTTCACCGAACGGTAGGGGTCGAGCGGCCGCAGCCCCTCCCACAGGCGCCCGGCCAGGGCACGGCCGCGCGCCCGCCACCCACGCGTCATGCGGGCGGGGTCTCCAGGGCGTAGCCGACGCCGTGGACCGTACGGATGCGCTCGGCGCCGATCTTGCGGCGCAGCGCCTTGATGTGGCTGTCGACCGTGCGTGTCCCGGACGCGTCGGCCCAGTCCCACACCTCCGCCAGCAGCTGCTCACGGGAGAGCACCGCGCGGGGCGTGTTGGCCAGGCAGACCAGCAGGTCGAACTCGGTCGGCGTCAGATGGACGTCGGCGCCGCGCACCCGCACCCGGCGCTGCGCGTGATCGATCTCCAGCTCGCCCAGGCGCAGGATGCCGCTGCGCGGGGTGTGCGCGGCGAGCGCCGCCCGCTCGACGCGGCGCAGCAGGACGTGCACCCGCGCGGCCAGCTCCCGCATGGAGAACGGCTTGGTCATGTAGTCGTCCGCGCCGACTCCCAGCCCGACCAGCATGTCGGTCTCGTCGTCCCGCGCGGTCAGCATCATCACCGGCACCGGGCGCTGCGCCTGCACCCGGCGGCAGACCTCCAGGCCGTCGAAGCCCGGCAGCATCACATCGAGGACCAGCAGGTCGGGCTGCCACGCCTCGGCGGTGTCGACGGCCGCCGGGCCGTCCGTCGCCGTCTGCACCTGGAAGCCCTCGGCGCGCAGCCGGGTCGCGAGGGCGTCCACGATCGTCGGGTCGTCCTCGACGACCAGCACCCGGCGCTGGGCGCCCGGCGTGGCCGCGGCGGTGCCGCCCTGGCTGGTCTGAGTCTGGTCCATCGCCCGCCCCTGCATGTCCCCGTGTGCCTGGTCGCGTAGTGAGTGGACGTGCGGCAGCGGCGCGCGGCGGCCCGTCGCGGGGCGCGGGCCGCCGCGCCGCGTCACATCCAGGGGAGCAGCGTAAGCGCACGGTGTGACTGTCGGCTACGCGCCCTTGAGCGCGAGGTGAACGACGTCGGGGACACCTCGGGCGACAGGTACCTCTTCCGTGCGAACGCGCTGGAAACCGGCATTCCGGAGGGCCTGGTCGAAG
Organism: Streptomyces benahoarensis; assembly: GCF_007280575.1. Classification (GTDB taxonomy): domain Bacteria; phylum Actinomycetota; class Actinomycetes; order Streptomycetales; family Streptomycetaceae; genus Streptomyces; species Streptomyces benahoarensis. Next base: position 1,588 of record NZ_VKJP01000209.1, on the reverse strand, counting down.
GCGGGCGACGGCTGGGCCGACCAGACGGCCAGCACCCCACCCGCCGTCAGCGCCGCCCGGCAGGCCGCGAGCCCGGCGGGGGAGTAGAGCCCGTCATTGCCGTCGGTGACGGTCCAGTCCGGCCCGTTGTCGATGTCCAGACACAGCGCGTCGTACGAGCCAGGGGCCGCGTCGTCGCGCAGATGGGCCACCAGATCGGCGTGCACGATCGCGGTGCGGGGGTCGGCGAGCGCCCGGCCGGTCAGCGCGGACAGCGGGCCGGTGCGGTGCCAGTCGATCACCGCGGCCTCCCGCTCGACCACCGCGATCCGCCCCCAGCGCTCCTCCTCCACCGCTCTGACCAGCGAAAACCCCACGCCGAGGCCGCCGATCAGCACGGCCGGACGCTCCCGCTCCGGCGGCAGACCGGCCAGCGCCGCATCGATCAGCAGCCGCTCGGAGCGGCCGTCGGAGGTGTCCATCAGGAAGCAGCCGTTGGCGATGATCTCGTGGACCGGCGCGCCACCGGAGCCGTCCGCGCCGCCGCGCCGGCGCAGCACCACCTCGCCGTACGGACCCTCGCGGCGGTCCAGTGTGACCGGGCCCTCCGTGGGACCGGCCGAGGTCGGGACATTCGGGTCGGGGGGAACGGGAGTCATACGGGCCATCCTGGCCAACCGCGCGGACGCCGGTCCAGCCGATGGTTCGGGCAACGCGGCGGGCCCGCCCCGGGTTGAGTGCCGTGACGTAGCTCACGTGGAGCGGGCGGTCGCGCGGTGAACGGGCGGGCGTCGCCGGGCGTTGAGCAGGGCGGGCGTACGGAGGGCCGGAACCGACGGGGAGGGGCGGCGCGGTGAGCGGAGCGGGGCGGTCGGGCCGGTGGCCGTGGCGGTTGCTGCCCGGGCCCCGGGCGACGCCGTTCACCTTCTGGTACGCGTTGCTGCTGGTGGGGACCTCGCTCTTCGCGGCGTACGCGGACCCGGTGCGGGTGGCCGAGCTGCTGCGGGGCTCCAGCACCGACGCGGCGCATCTGGCGGCGACGCCGCTGCGGGTGCTGGTGGCGAGCGCGCTGTGGATCGACGGCGGGCTGCTCTCCGGGTTCGCGTTCGCCTTCGTCGTGGTGCTGGCCACGCTGGAGCGGCGGGTCGGCGCCGTGCGCACCGTCGCGGTCTTCCTCGGCGGCCATGTGCTGGCCACCCTCGCCACGGAGCTGCCGGTGGGCGCCGCCGTCGCCACCGGGGCGCTGCCGCCCGGCGCGGCGCACCGCCTCGACTACGGCATCAGCTACGGCGTGATGACCTGCGCCGGAGCGCTGGCCGGGCTGCTGCCGGGGCGGCTGCGGTGGCCGCTGCTCGGCGGCGCCGCCTGCTACGCCGCGGCGGACCTGCTGACCTTCGCCGACCCGCTCAGCTCCTGCGGCCACCTCCTCTCCCTCGCCCTCGGTGCGGCCGCCTGGCCGCTGCTGCGCCGGGGGCGGTCCGGCCCGCGTCCGGTGCGGCTCCACGGGGATCTGGGGCATCCGGCGCTGCGGCGGGCGGCGGGGCGTGCGGTGCCGGGGTGTGCGGTGCCGGTGGCGGGGGTGCGGCGGCGCTGAGCTGGGTGTCGGGCG
>NZ_VKJP01000208.1 GCF_007280575.1 Streptomyces benahoarensis | reverse complement strand
GTACCACCACCGATGTCGCCACCCCCGGCCCCGCCCCCGTTCTCGGCGTTGAACTGCTTGAGGTCCGGCGGCGAGCCGTCGCCCGTCTTGTTCTTGTTCAGCAGGGACGCCAGATTCTGATCGGCGCCCCCGCTCTTGTTCGGGCCGCCCAGGGGATTCGCGGTGTGCGGCAGCTTCAGCCGCAGCGGGCTGAGGGACTCGGGGATGGCCGCGGTGGTCGAGCCGTAGCTCCTCTCCAGCGCCTGCATGTGCGTCTGCGCCGGCTCGTCGAGCTTGGTGCGGACGTTGGCCAGCCACATCTCCTTGGCGCGCGACTGGACCTGGTCCCAGAACTCCTGGGTCGCCGGATCGCCGTACTTCGAACCGGTGACCTTGGGCGTCTGGCCGTCGAAGGTGATGCTCACACCCTGCATCGCTTCCTGGAGCGCGTCGTGGGTGGCGTTGACCGGCGCGGCCAGCCGGTCGTTGTACCAGTTGCCGAACGCCTCCTGGAGCCCGGCCAGGGTCTGGTGGAGCTGGACCCGCGCCTGGTCGATGTCCCCGGTGAAGTCCCGGGGGTTGATCATCTCGGTACGCAGCCGTTCCAGCTCCTTGGCATGGCCTTCCAGCACCGCCCGGAAGACTCCGGCGGAGCTGCCCTGCCAGTTGGAGTCATCGTTGTCGATGGTCCGCGCCCAGCTGTCGATCAGCTCCTTGGCAGCCTGGATACGGCCCTCCAGCCACCGGGCGGTGTTGGAGGCGGTGTCGAAGCTGCCAAGACTGACGAACTCGTTCCCCTTGAGGGTTCCGGAGAGCGGCGACAGGATCTCCTCGGCCTGATGGAAGAAGCGGTACAGCGGGCCGCCGGAGCTGTTCAGCGTGGCCCAGTCCATGTTGATACCGAGGACGTACGCCCGGTTGCTGCCGCCGTACTCCTCGCTCCGCGCCTCCGGCAGGACGTAGTTGAACGACCACCAGACGTCATAGTGCGGATCGAAGCTCTGACTCGCGTCCGCCGATACCCCGCCGTCGCTCATACTGGCGACGAACCACGACGGCCCGCTGTTCGTACCGATCTCCGAACTGTCCGTCACCTTCTGCCCGGTGGCGGCGAAGGCTTTGAGGGCCTGCCCCCACGTCCAGTCCGTGCCCATGCCTCGGTGTCTCCTGTCAGCCCGTCGTACTCAGGACGCGTTCGGCGGCGGGGTGTAGCCGCCGCCACCACTGCCCAGACCGCCCAGGATGTCCTGGAGGTTCTCCATCATCTGGGCCGCCGTCAGCTCGGTGTTCTTCTCGCCGTCGTCGAGGATCTGGCCCACGCTCACCAGGTCGTTCGACAGCTCCCCCATCGACTTGTTGAAGGAGTCGAGCTGCTGCTTGAGGCTCTTGCAGAACATCTCGTAGCGCAGCTGGAGCGCCTGTCCGGCGGGGAAATCCTTGCCGCCGGCGAGGAGTTTCGCGTACCCACCGGGGCCTTTCGGACCGCCGGCGAATCCGTCCAGATTTCGGAAGTCGTCGTTGTCCCGGAAATCCCGGATGAATTCGTTGATCTTCTGCTTGGCGAATTCCTCCAGGTACCCCTCGGTAATCTTGACGTTACCGGTACCGGAACCGCCCTCGTGTTCACTCACGGGATGGACGCCTCTCTCTTGGCGCGAGGCCGCTAGAAGATGTTGCTGCCCTTGTTGTCGGCGTCGATGATGGCCTGGATCATGTTCTCCAGCGCCACCGTGCCCTGCTGGTGGGCGTTGTGCATCTCCTTCGAGGCGTTGTCCACGGCCGTCTGGACCTCCTGCCACGCGGTGGAGGTGGCGCCCTCGAAGCTCTGCTTGATGGGAGCGAGCTGATGGATCATGTCGTCCAGCGCCGCCTTCATCTCGGTGTTGGCCTGGGTCAGGTCCATGGCGTCCTGGCGCGCCCGGTCGACCAGGAGATGAGTGTCAGCCATGTCGGCTCCTTGGGTGAGAAAGCGAAAAGGGGAATTCTGGCGCCCCGAGGAATACGGACGCGCCGGATGCGGGGGGTTTCCCGCAGATCAGCTCTTGCCGCCCATGATGCTCTGGATGCTGTCCAGGTCGCCGCCCCAGCCCGCCGCGTGCTGCTGCGCCTCGTCCGCGCCGGAATTCAGTACCTGGTTGGCCTGCTGAAGGTTGGCGTGGAGGTTGTTCACCTTCGTCGAGACCTGGTTGTACGCCTCGATCCATTCCTGCATCTTCTGCTGGAACTGCGTGCTGGCCTGCGACTGGAAGTTGCTCGCCACGCCCGTGGTGACGATGTCGCTCACCTGCTGTCCGGAGCGCCGCATCTTCTCCATCTGGCCCTCCAGAATCACCATCGCGTTCTGGAGATCCTGATCCTTCTTTGAAATGGCACCGGACATGGTGTGACGTCCTTTCGGGAGGGATGTTTCAGGGGCTGGTCACGCGCGGCAGCGGCCGGGGCCGCCCCTGTCGCGCGCGTACGGGAATGAGGTGGACGAGCGTCACGCGCACCACGAAGCCACAAAGCTGCGTTGTCCCGACGCAGGGCCGGGGCGCCTGGACCGGCGCCCATCGCCCCGCGTACCCCCTCGGGGGAACCGCGTGGCGGCGGGGCGGAGGCCCGGCGCGGTGCGTGCGGTGCCTGATACAACGCCTCCCCCCGTCATGGATGACGACGCCGAAGGCTCGACCGCGATCAGGGTAGACACGGACACCAGGCATGTAGTCATACCAATGGTTGATGTTCCGCGCTTTTCCGGCGAACAGGCCGGGGCCTGCCGCCAGGAGCACTCCGCACTTCGGGCACCACGCCTCACCTTCCCTGATGACAGGGCGCGTTGATGCCTCCGCGAACCGACGGGACGCCCGGACGAGGAGACCGGCAGCTTGCCGCTCCCGGGGCGTCGGCCCGCGCGACGGCACCGGACGGCGCGCCGACGGCCCCACCGGGGTGCCGGGCGACGGGTCGGCGGGGGCCGACAGGGTGTCGTTCACTGCGGTTCGCTCTCCTTGGCCGGGAAATGCCTCCGGGTCGACGCGGATTGCGGGGAACACTATCGTGACCGCCCATCAGCAATTCGATAGCAGAGCGTACTCCTGACAGTTGAGGATGTAAGCGCAGCAGCTCTCACCCCGGCTTCTCGCAGCACCGTTCACATTCACCTTTGCTCCACCGCTAGTGCAAATAATCCAGCCCCTCCCCCTGGCCCCTCCCCGGTGCGTCCGCGCATCAGGGGCCGGCGCAGCCGGGTCCGGCCGCCCGAAGGAAGGTCCGTCTTGAGCACCGTCACATTCCGCCGACCACCACGCCGCCCGGGGCCACAGCTACCCAGCGGGGAGCTGAGCCTTCAGGAACCGCCCACGCTGCCGGAGGCACAGGGCGGGCTGTCGGGTGTGATCACGTACCTGCCCATGGCGCTCAGCTCGATGGGCATGATGCTGATCTTCATGCGGCCGGGTTCCGGCGGCGCGCTCAGCTATGTCGCGATCGGCATGATGGCGCTCTCCGCGGTCGGCATGCTGGCCACCCAGTTCCTGCGCAGCTCCCAGGACCGCAAGCGCAAGCTGCGCGGGGAGCGCCGCGACTACCTGCGGTATCTGTCCACCAGCCGGCGCCGGGTGCGGAAGGTCATCACCCAGCAGCGGCAGGCGCTCTCCTGGCAGCACCCCGAGCCGCCCGCACTGTGGTCGCTGGCCCGCACCAGCCGCCTGTGGGAGCGCAGGCTGACCCACGAGGACTTCGCGGAGGTGCGGATCGCCCGCGGCTCCCAGCAGCTCGCGCTGAAGCTGTCGCCGCTGTCCACCAAGCCGGTCGAGGACCTGGAGCCGCTGTGCGCCCACGCGCTGCGGCGGTTCATCCGCGCGTACGGCACCGTGCCCGACCAGCCGGTGGCCGTCCGGCTGCGTACCTACTCCCGGATCGTGTTCGACGGTGACGAGGAGGTCGCGCGGGCGACGGTGCGGGGGGTGCTCGCCCAGTTGGCGGTGTTGCACGCCCCGCGCGACCTGGACATCGTCGTCGTCGCGGACGGGGAGGCGCGGACCACGTGGGAGTGGGTGAAGTGGCTGCCGCACGCGCAGCACTCGGCGGAGACCGACGGCGCGGGCGCGGCCCGGCTGGTGACCGACACCATCTCCGAGCTGGAGGCGCTGCTGGGTGAGGAGTTCGCGCAGCGGCCGAAGTTCGGCCCGGACAACGAGCCCAGCCGGGACGAGCCGTACACCGTGATCGTGCTGGACACCTCGAACGTGCCGCAGGGCGCGCGGGTGGCGGGCCCCGGCTACAGCAACGCCGTGATCATGGACGTCCGCGGAGCGCTCGGGCAGAAGCCGTCCCGGCACGCGCTGCGGCTGCGGATCGCCGACGGCGAGCTGCGGATGCTGGGCACCGACCGCAACGGCAAGGAGACCGAGTCGGCGATCGGGCGCCCGGAGGTGATGGGCATCGCCGCGGCCCGGGCGCTGGCCGCCACCGTGGCGTCGTACCGGCCGGGCGTCACCGCGCAGTCGGAGGCGCCGCTGGAGCAGGACATGGACCTGGCCGGGCTGCTGGGCATCACGGATCTGCGCGCGGCGCCGCTGGACCGGTTGATGACGCGGTCGCGGTCCGAGCGGCTGCGGGTGCCGATCGGGCTGTCGGCGGACGGTTCGCCCGTGGAGCTGGACATCAAGGAGTCCGCGCAGGGCGGTATGGGTCCGCACGGCATGCTGATCGGGGCGACCGGTTCCGGTAAGTCCGAGCTGCTGCGCACCCTGGTGCTGTCGCTGGCGCTGACCCACTCGTCCGAGACGCTGAACTTCGTCCTGGTGGACTTCAAGGGCGGCGCCACCTTCCTCGGCCTGGACGAGCTGCCGCACACCTCCGCCGTGATCACCAACCTGGCGGACGAGACGGCGCTGGTCGAGCGGATGAAGGACGCCCTGCACGGCGAGATGATCCGCCGCCAGGAGCTGCTGCGGAAGGCCGGTAACTACTCCTCCGCGCTGGAGTACGAGCGGGCCCGGGAGGGCGGCGCGGCGCTCGAACCGCTGCCGACGCTGTTCGTGGTGGTCGACGAGTTCAGCGAACTGCTCGCCGCGCACCGCGACTTCATGGAGCTGTTCGTGATGATCGGCCGTCTCGGCCGCAGCCTCGGCGTGCACCTGCTGCTCGCCTCGCAGCGCCTCGACGAGGGCCGCATGCACCAGCTGGAGTCGCACCTGTCCTACCGGGTCGGTCTGCGGACGTTCTCCGCGATGGAGAGCCGGGGCGTACTGGGCGTGCCGGACGCTTACAACCTGCCGTCGCAGCCGGGCAGCGGTCTGCTCAAGAACGACGTGGGCACGCTGACCCGTTTCAAGGCCGCGTACGTCTCGGGTCCCTACCGTGCGGCGAGGCGCGCCGCCCAGCAGGCCGTGATCGCAGGGCAGGTCGTGCCGTTCGGCACCACGTGGGTGGCGCAGCGGCAGATGTCGCAGGCATCGCCCGAGCCGCTGTCCGAGGAGGCGGACGAGAACGCGCCGAGCCTGCTGAGCATCGCCGCCGACCGACTGCGGGCCTACCCCTCGCGCCCGGCCCACCAGGTGTGGCTGCCGCCGCTGGAGGCGCCGCCCACGCTGGACCTGCTGCTGCCGCCGCTGGCGCCGGTGCCGGGCCGCGGTCTGTCGCCCGCCGAGGAGCCGGGCGCCCGGCTGACGGTGCCCGTCGGCATCGTGGACCGGCCGTTCGACCAGCGGCGCGATCCGCTGATGGCGGACCTGTCCGGCTCCGGCGGCCACGTCGGCATCGCCGGTGGTCCGCAGAGCGGCAAGAGCAACCTGGTCCGTACGCTGATCACCGCGCTGGCGCTCACCCACACCCCGCGCGAGGTGCAGTTCTACTGCCTGGACTTCGGCGGCGGTTCGCTGTCCGGCCTCTCCCGGCTGCCGCACGTCGGCGGGGTGACCGGGCGGCTCGACCCGGAGCGAGTGGTGCGCACGATGGCCGAGGTCACCGGGGTGATCGCACGCCGGGAGCGGCAGTTCGCGGAGCTGGGCATCGAGTCGATGGACGACTTCCGGCGGCGCCGCGCGGCCGGTGAGCTGCCCGACGAGCGGTTCGGGGACGTGTTCCTGGTCGTGGACGGCTGGAGCACGGTCCGGCAGGACTTCATGGACCTGGTGCCGACCTTCAACCTCATCTCCTCGCGCGGGCTGAGCTTCGGCGTGCACCTGATCATCGCGTCGACCCGCTGGGGCGAGATCAGCAGCGGACTGCGCGACCAGCTCGGCACCCGTTTCGAGCTGCGGCTGGGTGACCCGGTCGACTCGGTGATCAACATGCGGGCGGCGGACACCGTGCCGAAGATCCCCGGCCGCGGTATGACGCAGGAGCGGCTGCACTTCCTGACCGCGCTGCCCCGGCTGGACGGCGAGCCGCAGTCCGGGACCGTCAGCGAGGGTGTGACGGCCATGGTGAACAGCGTCCGCGACGCGTGGGACGGTCCGCCGGCGCCGCCGGTGCGGATGCTGCCGCTGGAGCTGGACGCGGCGACGCTCCCGGCCGCCGAGGGCGATCTGCGGGTCCCGCTGGGTCTGGAGGACCAGCGGCTGGAGCCGCTGTGGCACGACTTCGAGGCGAACCCGCACCTCATCGTCATCGGCGACGCGGAGACCGGCAAGACCAACCTGCTCAAGCTGATCTGCCAGGCCGTGACCGACCGCTACACGCCCGACCAGGGCCGGATGATGCTGGTGGACTTCCGCCGCACGCTGGCCTCAGGGGTGCCGGAGTCGCACCGGCTGGGCTACGCGGTGGCCACCGACAAGCTGCGGCAGATGATCGAGGGCGTGGCCCGCGCGATGCGCGAGCGGGTGCCCGGACCGGACATCGCCCCGGAGCGGCTGAGCAAGCGGGACTGGTGGACGGGCCCGCAGCTCTTCGTCGTCGTCGACGACTTCGAGATGGTCGGCGGCGGAGGCATGGGGCCGAGCCCGTTCGCGCCGCTGCTGGAGTTCCTGCCGCAGGGCAATGAGCTGGGCCTGCACCTGGTCGTCGCGCGCAGCGCCAACGGCGCCTCCCGGGGCATCAGCGACCAGCTGCTGCGGCAGCTGCTGGAGTGCAACACCCCGGCTCTGATGCTGTCCTGCCCGCCGTCGGAGGGCATGTTCCTGCCGGGCGTCAAGCCGCGGCAGATGACCACCGGCCGCGGCCTGTACGTCACCCGCCGGGGCACCACCCAGGTCCAGACGGCCATGTTGGGGGCGGCGTCGCAGGCGTAGCCCTACCCCTGTGCCGTCCTGTTCCGGGTACCGTGATCACCCGGAGCAGGACGGCACAGACCATTTGCTACTGCACATTCAACGGCCGTCTCGCAAAAACCCCTACCCCTTTCCCCAACCCTCCGAGTGGGAAATTACTCAAGAACACCACCCCCACTTGGAGGGTTTTCCTGAGGAAAAATAAAAGCCTTCGGGAGACACCTTCCGAGACACGGGGAATAGTTTCCGACAAGGCCCGCGCCAAAGAGACTGGAAACGAGCGGTCACCACTCTCCACGTCGATGCGTACGGAGCGAACCCGTTGAGAGCGCCGACGAGATGCCGTTCGGCGAGACGCCCGTCGGACGCACGTGCCGCGCTCACCGGCGGCCACACGCGTCACAGATCTCCCGAGTCGGCCACACGCGTCGCAGATCCCCCAAGTCGGCCACACTGAGCCCTCCTTACCGAATCACCGCTTCGCGGGAAAGTGGAGGCAGTGGCGATGCCGCAGCAGCAGATGGACGTGGTGCCGACCAAGGCCGGGCGGGTCAAGATCCGGTATGCGGCCGGGGTGCTGACCGACGACGGTTCCCGGATCTCCGTTCTGGCCGCGTGGGCGGCGCCCGGGGTCCGTGACTTCGGGTTCGTGCGGTTCGAGCCGGGCGATGAGTTCACCGAGCACTACTGGCGTGACCGTTGGTACGCCGTCAAGGAGGTACGCGACAGCCGGGGGACGCTCAAGGGCTGGTACTGCGACATCACCCGCCCCGCGGTGGTCCGCGACGGGGACTCGGGCCCGGCGGAGCTCGTGGTGGAGGACCTGGACCTCGACCTGTGGGTCTCGGCGGACGGCTCCCAGGTGCTGCGCCTGGACGAGGACGAGTTCGCGGCGAGCGGCCTCACCGCACGCGACCCGGACGCCGCCCGGCAGGCGATGTCCGCCCTCGACGCGTGGGAACGGGTCGCGAAGGAGGGCGGTCCGCCCGGCCTGCTGACGGCTTGATCACCGTTCATCTGACGAGGGAGCCGGCGGGAACCCGATCCGGACAACGCCGTGCCGGGCCGGGCTCCCGCTCAGGCACGGCACGGCACGGCTCAGCGACCGTCCCGCCCCCTCAGCCCCCCGCGACTCCCTCACCGTTCGCGGCTCCCCGTACGAACAGCCCTTCCTCAGTACTCGTAGTTCTCAGTCCCCATACGGGCTGACCAGCGCGTATGGCCGCTAATCAGTCGCCCTGGGCCGTCTCCGGGCCGTCGTCCGACTCTGGGCCGCCGCCAAAGACCCGGTCGACCGCTTCCCTCGTACGCTTCTCGCTGCTCGGCATAAGGTGCGTGTACGTGCGGAGCGTGAACCCCGGATCGTGGTGCCCCAAGTACTCACTCAGTGCCTTGATGCTCTCCCCCGCGTCCAGCAAGACCGAGGCGTAGAAGTGCCGCAGGGCGTGCATGCCGTTCTCACGACCAAACGGCACGCCCGCCGCCTTAAGCGCCGGCCGCCACGTCCAGCGGTTGAACGTATTGCGGTTCAGCTCCCGCCCTGCGTGCCCCGAGAACAGCAGGGATGCGCTGACCGGCTTCCCGTCCGGTTGGCGCCATGGCAGAGAAACCGTGACCGGTGGGTGTCGAGTGATGTGGTCCGCCAACGTCGTGGCGACGTACCCCGGCAGCGGAACGGTCCGCAGCTTGCCGCCTTTCGGTGGCGCGAACACGGCCTTGCCCCCGATGAGTTTGACCTGGCGAACGATGTGCACCACGCCTTCGATGTGATCGACCTCATCAACCGTCAGCCCCAGCACCTCGCCCTGCCGCATGCCGCACCCACCCGCCAGATCCACCACCGGCCGATATCGCTCAGGGAGAGCACCACGCACCGCCATGACGCGACTGCGCTGCCACGGGACGATTCGTCGGGCATCCGGGCGCGGAGCCCGGACCGAAGCCGAGCGGCAGGGATTCTGCTGGATGATCCGGTCATCCACAGCGGCCGTGAGCATCGTGCACAGGTTCGCGAAAATGACCTTTCGATACCCGGCGGCAAGCCCTTGATCTCCCAGGGCGCGCAGCCACTCACGGATACGCGTCGGCCGGATCGACCCAAGCGTGTGACTACCAAGGTGCGGCACCACGTGCAGCCGAATCCGCCGCTCGGTGTCGACGTAGGTGCCCGGGTCAACGCTGAGAGAGCTGAGCCAGCGCTCGGCGTACTGCTTCACCGTGATACGGCCGGCGCGCGGGTCGACGAACTGCCCACGCAGCATGTCTGCCTCGATCTGCGCGAGCCACTGCTCAGCCTGCCGCTTCTGGCGGTCGGGAAAGCTCTGCGACTTCTCGGTTCCGTCGGGGCCGATGTAGCGGGCACGGTAGCGCTTGCCGGTGCCGTAGCGGTCGGTTTTGACACGGCGAGGCTTGCCAGCTTCGTCGGGTTCGGTCTTGTACCAGCGGTCTTGGATGTGGCCGGCCATGCTGCTCCTGGGCATGAAGGAGGGGCACGGCCACAGGCCGTGCCCCTCGGGTGAGTGTGGTTGGTCAGGCGGCTTCGTTGGCGGCCATGAGGTCTGCGGTGAAACGGTGGACGGCGTCGGGGTCGTAGCGGAGGTACTTGCCGATACGGAATCCGGGCGGGCCGGTGCGCTTCTTGCGCCACTGGTACACGGTCTCCAGCGGTACGCCGAAGAGGGTGGCGATGTCGGTGGGGGTGAGGTACCGCTCGGGGAGGCTTCCCCGGAGGCGTCCTGTGGTGCTCGACACGTGGGTCTCCTCGTTGTTGGCCCCTGGGGGCCGCCACAGAAACCACGGAATACACAGAAATGCGGGTCACCCCATCTGACCTGCGGGAACCCTTAGGCCAGGGATGGCGGTGGGGGCCGCACAGAAATCGCGGAAAGTCACACACAAATACCTGCGCGGCCCCGGCCGCCCCGTCCGTACGCGCGGACCCGGGGCTTCGAGGTGGGGTGCAGTGTATTTGTGTGTGACTTCCGCGGCTTTCTGTGTAAGCCCTGCGCCACCCCCGAAACTCGGCATCGTCGCAGGTCAGGGGTGGGGTGCTGGGTTTTCTGTGTTTCTGTGGTTTGCTGTCTCTTATACCCATCTCCGAGCCCACGAGACGCTCATGAATCAATAGACCACAGGTAGAC
>NZ_VKJP01000207.1 GCF_007280575.1 Streptomyces benahoarensis | reverse complement strand
GGCGGGAGGGGAGCTTCCGCTTCGGCCGCCCTGGGGCCGTGCGGCCTGCGGGCCCGCCCGGGGAACGCGCCGTCCCCCGGCCCGCGCGCCGCGGGCGTCCGCCGCCCCGGGGTCGGGCCGCGCGCCCCGGCCGCCCTGGGGCCGGGCGGCGTGCGGGGCCACCCGGTGCCGCCCGCCGCTCAGCCCCCGTGCGGCTTCCGCAGGACGCCCCGTACCGCCCGCACCACCGGCCCGCTCCCCGCGGCCAGCGCGGCGGTCACCAAGGCCCCGCAGACCAGCCCCGTGGTGCCCGTGTGCAGCGATGCCGTGAGCGCGTCCGTATACGCGGCCGCCGCCGGGCGCGGGACGGCGTGCGGGAGCGCGTCCAGGGCCTGGGAGCGGACCGGTACGAGGGCCACGGTGAGCAGCGCGGTGGCGGCGGCGCAGAGCAGGGCCGCGGCGGTCAGGGCACGGCGTCGGCGGCGGGCGAACAGGAGTCCGGCGGCGAGGCAGAGCGCCGCGGCCGGGGGCGCCAGCCGGGCCGTGGCCCGTACGGCCTGGTAGGCGGCGCGGGCCCGGGGCACGTCGGCGGCGGGCAGCAGCACGATCTCGGTGCCGGTGTGCGGCACCCGGCGGGCGATGTCGATGCCCAGTCCGTTGGCGGACAGCTGGTGTTTGACGCGCTCGATGATCGGGGCGACGTCGAGGCGGACGGGGGCGTCTCCCGAGGCGCCGAGGGTGGCGTCGAGGGTGCGGTGGGCGGTGCGGTGCACCTGCCGCCACACGGCGGGGAACGACGGCCCGGTGACGACCTGCCGGACCTGTTTGTCGACGAATTCGCGGATGCCGCGGGTGAACCGCTCGCGCAGCGCGGGGCGTTGCGGCCGGGGGATCGCCGACAGCAGCCCGTCGAGGCGGACGTGGTCCATCACGCCGTCGGTGACATCGTCGACGATGGCGTTCTGGATGGTGTGGTCGCGGGCGAGCGGTGCGACGGCGGTGACGTACCGCCCGGTGTCGGTGAGCTGGTCGCGGGCCCAGACGCCGGCCAGGGAGACCGGTGCCAGCAGCGCGGCGACGAGCAGCAGCACGATGGTGGCGCCCGCCCGGCCGGGCCGCCGAGGGGCGCGGGGCGTTCCCTCGCGCGCCGTGCGGCGGTCGCTCGCGCGCGGGGGTGCGCTCGCGGTCACGTTCGTGCGCTCCTTCCGTGCGGCGGCGGGCGGGGCCGTCTCTCAGGCAAGCGGGGGTCGCGGGCGGCCGCGACCGGGGCCGGGGCAAGCGGGTGAGGCGGTGCGCCCCCCGGCGGCGCGTCGACCGGGCGTCGGCGGCGCCTCGGGTAGGGGCGGGCGCGAGGCACCGCACCCGGCCGCACCCGAGGCACCGGGCCCCGGCCGTGCCTCACCCGCCCGTCAGGTGCGGGCCGCGGTGGGCCCGGCCGCAGGCGCGGCGGACGTGGTCGCCGCCGCGGCGGTACGGCGGCGGCCCCGTAGCAACAGCCCGGCGCCCGCGAGCAGCCCCGTGCCGAGCAGCCACGGCGTCCAGGAGGTCCAGGACGTCCAGGAGTGGCCGGCGGCGTCGCCGTGGGTTTCGGGGAGGTCGTCGATGTCGCCGGTGCAGGCGGCGGGGGCGGCGACGCCGGGGGCGTGGACGCAGACGGTGGTGGCGGCGCGGAGCGTGCCGGGCGCGGCGGTGGGGCCGTCGGCACGGTCGCCGAGGGTGGCGCTGGCGGTCAGCACGCGGAGGGCGCCCGGGGCGAGGTCGGTGTGCCAGACGGCGGTGTGGTCGGCGGTGACGCGGCCCTCGGGCGCGTCGGCGGACTCGGTGGTGGCGGGCAGCCGGGCCTCGACGCGGGCGCCGCGCAGCGGGACGTCGCCGAGGTTGCGCATCGTGACGCGGTAGTCGAGCCGGTCGCCCGCCTCCGCCGTGTCGGTGCCGTCGCTCACCTCGATCGCCACCTGCGGCGGTGCGGGTTCCGCCGGGGGCCCGGCGGCCACGGCGCGTCCGGGGAGGGCGGCGGTGGTGCACAGCAGGGCGCTCAGGAGGAGGGTACGCATCCGCCCATCCGAGCACCGCCCACCGCGCCCGGTGCCCCGCCTCCACCGGGGCACGACCGCGGTTCACCCGCGCGGTGGCGGTGACGGGGCCGGATGCGGGCCCCGCCTCCCCGGTGGCGGGCACCGCGCCACCCGCCCCGGGCACGGCCGGACCCCGCCCCGGGCGCGACCGGACTCCCGTACGGGCAGGGGCGCGCCCGCCCCACGGACGGGCCCCTATACTAGGTAGACCTACCTACCTACCTACCAACCTACGCACGTATCTGATTCGGGAGTTGTGGTGAGCCAAGTGGATGCGGCTTCGGCCGACGGCAGGCGGCGGCCTGCGCGGGCACGCCTGCTGGCTGCGGCGGCGCGCCGCTTCTACGCCGACGGTGTGGCGGCGACCGGGATCGACACGATCACCGCCGAGGCCGGGGTGGCGAAGATGAGCCTTTACAACAACTTCGCGTCCAAGGCCGACCTGGTCCGGGCCTACCTCGACGCCCGGCACGAGGAGTGGCTCGGCCTCTACCGGGCGCGTCTGGAGAAGGCCGAGGGGCCGCGCGAAGGGGTGCTCGCGGTCTTCGGCGCGTACGCCGACCATGCGGCCTTCGCGTACGAGCACGGGTTCCGCGGCTGCGGACTGCTCAACGCCGCCGCCGAGCTGCCGTCCGGGCACGAGGGCCGGTCCGTGGTGCGCGCCCACAAGGAGGAGGTCGAGCAGCTGATCGCCGGGCACCTGACGGAGCTGCTGCCCGACCGCCCCGGCGAGGTGCGCGCGATGGCCGAGCACCTGGCGTTCCTCCTGGAGGGCGCGGTGGCCCGCGCCGGTCTGGAGGGCGACGGCGACCGCCTCCGGCACGCCCGCACCCTGGCCGCCGGTCTGCTGGACCGGCTGTGAGGCGGCCCGCCGACTCCGCCCGGTCCGTGGCGACGGGCGCGCTGTGCGTGCTGACCGCCTCCGTGCTGTGGGGGACGACGGGCACGGCCGCCACCTTCGCCCCGACCGTGGGGCCGCTCGCGATCGGCGCCGTCGCCATGGGCCTCGGGGGACTGCTCCAGGCCCTTGTCGCCGCCCCGCAGATCCGCCGTCACGCGTCCCGGCTGCGCGAGCACCGTGGCACGGTGCTGCTCGGGGCCGTCTCCGTGGCGGCCTACCCGCTCGCGTTCTACACCTCCATGCACCTGGCCGGGGTCGCCGTGGGCACCGTGGTGTCGATCGGCACCGCTCCGCTCGCCTCGGCCCTGATCGAACGGGTCGTGGACGGCCGCCGCCTCACGCGCCGCTGGATGCTCGCGGCCGCCCTCGGCCTGCTCGGCACCGTCCTGCTGTGCCTCGCCGAAGCCGCCCACGCCTCCCGCGGCGCGGGGCAGGCGTCCGTGGCCGTCACCCTGCTCGGGGTGGGCCTCGGGCTCGTCGCCGCCGCGGCCTACGCCCTGTACGCCTGGGCCGCCCACCGGCTCATCATCCGTGAGATCCCCTCCCGCGCGGCGATGGGCACGGTCTTCGGGCTCGGCGGCGTGCTCCTGCTGCCCGTCCTCGTGCTCACCGGCGCCCCGCTCGTCGGCTCCTGGACCAATGCGGGCATCGGCATCTACATGGCGCTGGTGCCCATGTTCACCGGCTACGTCCTCTTCGGCCGGGGGCTCACCCATGTGCCCGCCAGCACCGCGACCACGCTGTCCCTGCTCGAACCGGCCGTCGCGGCCGTCCTCGCCGTCGTGGTCGTCGGGGAACGCCTCCCCGCCCTCGGCTGGATCGGCATCGCGTTCATCCTCGCCTGTCTCGCCGCCGTCACCGCCCCGGGCGACGAGCCCGCCGCGGCGGAGCAGGACGACCCGGCGCGCCCCGCACCCGTGTAGCGCGTCGGCCACCCCACCGGCCCGCCTCCGATTGATGGGCACCTGGCCGCCGCTTACGGTGCATACCGTCGGGGCACGGCCGTGGGCGGTGTCGCGGTGCCGGGCGGGCCACCCGGCGGCGCATCCTCGACGGCTCAGGTCCCGGAACCGGAGGGCACTCCATGAGAATCCACCTGACCAGCGTCTTCGTCGATGATCAGGCGAAGGCCCGGCACTTCTACACCGAGGTGCTGGGGTTCGAGACGAAGCATGACGTCCCGCTGGGCGAGGGCGCGGACGCGGTCCGCTGGCTGACCGTGGTCTCCCCGGAGGACCCCGACGGCACCGAACTGCTCCTGGAACCCTCGGGCCACTCCGCCGTGCCGCCGTACAAGGCGGCGCTGTTCCTGGACGGCATCCCCGCCGTCTCGTTCGCCGTGGACGACGTGCCCGCCGAACACGACCGGCTGCGCGCGCTCGGCGTCCACTTCACCCAGGAGCCGGTGACGACGGGATCGATCACCACCGCGGTCCTGGACGACACCTGCGGCAATCTGATCCAGCTCGTGCACAGCGCGTAGGACGCGCCCCGGGCCGACCGGGCGGCGCCTCCAGGATCAGGCTCGTCCGGGAGAAGAACTGGAGGAAGAGGCGGGGCAGCAGGAGGGAGAGTTCGCGGGCCTGTTCCGGGGTGCGGGAGTCGCCCCACCAGTTCCGTACGCAGTGGACGAGCGCGGGGTGGTCGGTGACGCGGGCCGGACGCAGTGCGAGCATGGCGTTCCCCTCCGCGAGCTGGCTGTCAGCGCTGGTCTGCTCAGTGGTGGTGCGGCCCCCGGCGGTGGACCGGGCCGTGGGCGTCCTCGCAGTGGCCGGGGGCGGGCTCGGGCGCGGGCCCGGAGCCGACGTGCAGCACGGTGTCGGCGTCCTGCTCCCCGACGTGGTCGACCTGGAGCGTGGCGTGGGTGATCCCGTACTCGGTGCTCAGCAGCTCCTGGAGCCGGCGGCGGACCTTGTGGCAGTCGCCGGACGGCGCCACCAGGATGTGCGCGGAGAGCGCGGGTTCCCCGGAGGTGATCTGCCACAGGTGCAGATCGTGGACCTCCGCGACCTCGTCCGCCGCGACGAGATGATCGCCGAGCGCGTCCGGGTCGACCCCGGCGGGCGCCGCCTCCAGGAAGATCCGCCCGGACTCGCGCACCAGCCCGTACCCGGCGCGCAGCATCAGCGCGACGACGACGAGCGTGGCCAGCGCGTCGGCCCGCGCGAAGCCGGTGGTCCACACGATCAGCCCGGCGACGGCGGTGGCCACGAACCCGAACAGGTCGGTGAGGAGGTGCTGGTACGCGCCCTCGACGTTGAGGCTGGAGCGGTTGGCGCGGGAGAGGAACCACGTCGCGATCAGGTTCACCACCACGCCCGCCAGCGCCGTGACCAGCACCAGCCTGCCGGTGACCGCCGGCGGTTCGATCAGCCGCCGCACCGCCTCGTACGCGAGCCAGATCGACAGCACCAGCAGCGTGATGCCGTTGGCCTGCGCGGAGAGGATTTCGGCGCGCTTGAGGCCGTACGTGTAGCCGCCGCGCGCGGGCCGGGCGGCGAGCCGCATGGCGACCAGCGCGAGCACGATCGACGCCGCGTCGGTGAGCATGTGCGCCGCGTCGGAGAGCAGCGCCAGGGAGTGGGCGAAGAGGCCGATGACCACCTCGACCGCCATGAACGCGCAGATCAGCGCGAGCGCGGCGCGCAGCCAGCGACGGTCGGCGTCCGGCGAGACGGTGTGCGCGTGGCTGTGCCCGCCCTGGCCGTGGCCGTGGGCGTGGGAGTGATCCGGACGGTGGCCGTGCGGCCGTTCCCTGCCGGGGTGGTGCCCGTGGGCGTGCTCGCTCAAGGCGCGCTCCCTCCTGGGTCGTCCTCCTGGGGCCTTCATGCGCAGCAAAGCGCACTTTTTCCGGTCTTTCAAAGGCTGCATCGGTGACCGTTGTCATTCCCATCGAACGGCGCAAAGGTGCAGGTCAGAGCGGTGGTTCCGGAAACCTCCGGCCGGAGCGAAGCACTCCGTTTCCGCCCGCGCCGCCGTCCCGCTCCGCGCGCCCCCGCGCGGTCGTTCCGGTACGCCTGCGTGGCCCCGGACCGCCAACTACATTGCGTCGCACTGTTGTTACGCCACGAGACGAGGAGGGGTGCGGATGCCGCCGAGGAGAGCTATCAGTGGGCTCAGTCAGGACCCGGGGCAGCGGTTCGCCGAGGAGTGCCGCCGACTGCGGTTGAAGAAGGGGCTCAGCTTCCGCGAGCTGGGGGAGGTGATGGGCTGGGACGCCTCGCTGTTCGGGAAGATCGAATCCGGTGCCACGATCGGCAGCCCGGACGTCGTCCAGGCGCTGGACCAGTACTACGAAACCGGCGTCCTGCTGCTGACGCTCTGGGAGCTGGCGGCGGGCGACCCCCGGAAGTTCCGCGAGCGCTACCGCCGCTATATGAAGTTCGAGGAGGAGGCGATCAGTCTCTGGCACCACGCGGTGAGCGTCCTGCCGGGTCTGTTGCAGACGGAGGGCTACGCGCGGGAACTGCTGGCGGCGGGCGGCCTCACGGGCGATGAGCTGGAGAGCCAGGTCGGTGCGCGGATAGGGCGACGGGAGCGGCTGGAGGGGGAGATGGCGCCGCGCTTCCGCACGATCCTCTCCGAAGCCGTGCTGCGGACACCGCTCCGGGACACCGCCGCCTGGCGGGAGCAGCTGGAGTACCTGCTGGAGCTGGCCGACCGCCCGAACGTGATGATCCAGGTGCTGCCGTTCAGCGTCGGACTGCACGGGCTGAACAGCACCAGCATGATGTTTCTGCGGATGCAGGACGGGAGCACGGTGGCGTACACGGAGAACGCCTACCGAGGTGAACTCATCGAGGAATCCAGCCCTGTTGAGCGTCTTCAGCTCGCGTACGATGCGGTGCGTGACCTGGCGCTCACACCGCCCGAGTCGCGGAAGTTCATCATGCGGATGTTGGAGGAGTTGCCGTGCGATCCATCGACCTGAGCGCCGCGACCTGGCGCAAGAGCAGCTACAGCAATTCTGACGGCGGCGAGTGCATCGAGGTCTCCGACGACTTCCTGGCGTCGGCCTCCTGGCGTAAGTCCAGCTACAGCAATTCTGACGGCGGCCAGTGCATCGAGATCGCCGACGGTCACCCGTGCCTCGTCCCCGTCCGGGACAGCAAGGACCCGCAGGGTCCGGCGCTGGTCTTCGAGGCGCCGGCGTGGGCGGCGTTCGTCGGTGCGGTGCGCGGCGGAGCGCTCGGCGCCTGAGGCGGGCGGACCACCGCTGAACGGGACGGCGGGGCGGCGACGGGAGAACCGTCGCCGCCCCGCCGCCGTCGTCTACGCGGGCCCGCCCAGGTGGCCGCAGGCCAGGCAGATCTTCTGGCCCGCCTGTATCGAGTAGGTCGCACCACACTTAGGACAGTTCATGCGCTGTCTCCCGTTGTTTCGGCCGCTTGCACGGCGCGGTGGTATTCGTTGTTCAGCGCGTCCGCCTTGGCTTCCGCCTCGGCTTCCGTGGCGATGTTGATGGCCGCGCGCGCCCTGCCGTCCGCGCCGGAGAGGTGGGCGAGATGCCCATCAGGGGTGTGCACGATGTACCACGTGCCGTCCTTGCTGCTGCGCGCCTCGAACATGCCCATCACCACTCCTCGTACGCGGACCGGCTACCTACCGTAGTGGCGCCCGGGGGCAGGCCCGCAACCCCGAAACGTGAGCGTCGTCGAGGGGGTGGCCCAGAGTTCGGCGGAAGATCCAAAAGCGGGGGGCGAGGAGCTTCCGCTTCCTTCAGGAATCGATAAAATCGCAGGTCAGGTGCGTAATGGGGCGGTGTGGCCGCGTCGCGTGGGGGGAGCGGAACGGTCCGCTTCCGGGCGGGACGGGGGTGAGGAGCCCTTGATAAGTGGCCGGTCCGAGACGATCTTTGGTGTGCCTGTGGCCCCGTGCGGGGGTACGGGGGTGGCCGCGGGACGCGAGGGAACCCCCGCATCCCATTACGTGTCGTATGCATCTACCGAGGAGTGTGCCGTGCCCGTGAGCCGAGCAGTGCCGCCGGACATCCTGTCGCCCGAATTCCACGCGGACCCGCACCGCGCCTACCGCGTGCTGCGCGACGACTTCCCGCTGATCCACCACGAGGCCACCGACAGTTACGTCCTCTCGCGCTACGAGGACGTCGAACGCGCCTTCAAGGACCCGGTGTTCACCACCGACAACTACGACTGGCAGCTGGAGCCGGTGCACGGCCGCACCATCCTCCAGATGAGCGGCCGTGAGCACGCCGTCCGCCGCGCGCTGGTCGCCCCCGCGTTCCGCGGCCGGACCCTGGAGACCGCGTTCCTGCCGGTCATCGAGCGCAACGCCCGCGAACTGATCGACGCGTTCCGCGACACCGGCAGTGCTGACCTCGTCGCGCAGTTCGCGACCCGCTTCCCGATCAACGTCATCGTCGACATGCTCGGCCTCGACCGCGCCGACCACGACCGCTTCCACCGCTGGTACACCGCGATCGTGGGCTTCCTCGGCAACCTCGCCCAGGACCCGGACGTCGCCGCCGCCGGACTGCGCACCCGCGACGAGTTCGCCGCGTACCTGCTCCCGGTCATCCGCGACCGCCGCGAGAACCCGGGCGACGACCTGCTCTCCACGCTCTGCGCCGCGGAGATCGACGGGGCGCGGATGAGCGACGAGGACATCAAGGCGTTCTGCAGTCTGCTGCTCACCGCGGGCGGCGAGACCACCGACAAGGCGCTCTCCGCCCTGATGTACAACCTGCTGTGCCACCCCGAGCAGCTGGCCGCGGTGCGCGCCGACCGGTCGCTGATCGCGCCCGCCTTCGCGGAGACCCTGCGGTACACCCCGCCGGTCCACATGATCATGCGGCAGCCGTCCGAGGACGTCGACATCGCCGGGGGCACGATCCCCGCGGGCGCCACCGTGACCTGCCTGATCGGCGCCGCCGGACGCGACGAACGCCGCTACGCGCACCCCGGCACGTTCGACATCCACCGCACCGACCTGGCGGCCACCACCGCGTTCTCCGCCGCCGCCGACCATCTGTCGTTCGCGCTCGGGCGGCACTTCTGCGTCGGCGCGCTGCTGGCCAAGGCGGAGGTCGAGACCGGCGTCAACCTGCTCCTCGACGCGCTGCCCGGCCTCGCCCTCGCCCGCGGCGCGGCCCCGCGCGAAGAAGGCATCTTCACTCGGGGCCTGGACACCCTCCCGGTGCGCTTCACCTCGGCGCGTACGCGGGGGTGAACTCCACCGGCAGCGCCGTCAGCCCGCGCATCCACAGCGACGGATGCCACACCAGCGCCTCCGGGGGAACCGACAGCATCACGTCCGGCAGCCGGTCGAGCAGCACCTCGACCGCCGCCTGCGCGATGACCTCGGCGATCTCGGGCGCCGGGTAGGGGCAGGAGTGCTCGCCGTGGCTGAACGACATATGGGCCTGGTTGCTGTCCGTACCGGCCGTGCTGAAGTCCGGGCTGACCTGCGGATCGTTGTTGGCGGCGGCCAGGCCCATGACCACCAGGTCACCGGCGCGGATCCGCCGCCCGCCGAGCTGGGTGTCGCGGGACGCCCAACGGCCGATGTAGTTCTGCGTCGGGGTGTCCTGCCACAGCACCTCGTTGAGCGCCTGGCCGACGCTGCGGCGCCCGCCGGAGAGCGACACCGCGAAGCGGTCGTCGGTCAGCATCAGCCGCAGGGTGTTGCCGATCCAGTTGGCGGTCGGCTGCTGGGCTGCGGCCATCACCACCAGCAGGTCGATGACCACCTCCTCCTCGGCCAGCTTCGCGTGGTGCGTCAGCAGCCGGGACGGCACGTCGGCGGCGGGCCGCTCCTTCCGCTCGTGCACCAGCCGGGCCATCCGCGCGGCGACCCGCTGATGCGCGTCGATCGCGCCGGGACCCTCGTCCAGCGATCCGGAGATGTCCCGGACCAGCTGCGGCACCTCCGTCGCGGCGATGCCGAACAGCTCGGTGACGACGAGCAGCGGCAGCCGCAGCGCGTAGTCCGCCATCAGGTCCGCCTCGCCGCTCCCGGCGAACGCGTCGATCAGCCCGTCCGCCAGCCGCTCGCAGATGCCCCGCAGCTCGAACTGGTCGATGGCGAGCAGCGCGTCACTGATCGCCCCGGAGCGGCGGCGGTGCTCGGCGCCCTCCGCGAACATCACCGACGGCTGGTAGCCGACGAACGGCATCAGCGACCAGTCGGCGGGGATCGACTCCCAGGCGTGCCAGCGCCGCGAATCGCGGGCGAACAGGTCGGGGTGGGACGTCACCTGGTGCACCTCGCGGTAGCCGAGGACGAACCAGGCGGGGATGTCGCCGTCCAGCAGGACCGGCGCGACCGGCCCGTACTCGCGCCGCAGCTCACGGTAGAGCCGCGCCGGGTCGCCGCTGAGCCCCTCGCCGTAGAGCCTGGCTCTTATACACATCTGACGCTGCCGACGACCTAA
>NZ_VKJP01000206.1 GCF_007280575.1 Streptomyces benahoarensis | reverse complement strand
TGAGCGTCTCGTGGGCTCGGAGATGTGTATAAGAGCCAGACGACGCCCCGGAGCCTTGGGCTCCGGGGCGTTCTGTATATGGCCGACGGTCACGGGCCGTGCGGCCGTCGCCGCCGTTTCGTATACGCGGAGGTGTCCGCGCGACGGGCGGCGCGCGCCCGCCCGGGGCTCAGATGCGGACCTGCACCGCGCGGCTCAGGCGGTCGTGGAGGCCCCGGCCGTCGCGGTCCCAGATGACGGCGGGGATGACGATCGCCAGCAGGACGGTGCGCACCACCACGCGCGGCAGCGAGAGGCGGCCGCCGCCCTCGGCGACGACCCGCAGGCCCAGCAGCCGCTTGCCGGGCGTGAAGCCGACGGTGCCGACGGTCAGGACGCTCAGGACCGCGAAGACGGCCAGCGCCCAGTTGCTCGCCGCCTGCGCGTGACCGCCGCTGAGCAGCCCGTACGCGATGAGCATGCACAGCGCCCAGTCGATGAAGAGGGCGGCGAAGCGGCGGCCCGGACGGGCGATCGACCCGGGGCCCTCCTCGGGCAGACCGAGCTGCGCCCCGCGGTGACCGAACTCGACGCCCATGTCCTCGGCGGCCGCGCGGGGCCCGGAGATCCACGATCCGATTGCTTGCCTGTTGTCCACCCGTCCACGGTACTGCGGCCACGTACGTTCCCCGGCCGAGGGGCGCCGCCGAGGGGCCGGATGCGGCATGACCAGGCATGATCGGTAGTGAGGCAGGCCGCGCCCCGGTTAACCCCGACGAAACAAATGGGTCATGCTTGGGAAATCACGGCTGCCTATGGTCGGGCTAGCGCGCCACTCCAGAGGGTCGCGCTCCGTGCATCAGCCCCGTGTCCGCCGACCGGGGACCGGGCTAGGAGGAGTAGGGATGTTCCAGAACGCCGACGACGCGAAGAAATACCTCGCCGACGAGGACGTCAAGTTCATCGACGTGCGGTTCTGCGACCTGCCCGGTGTGATGCAGCACGTCACGATCCCGGCGAAGGCGTTCGACCCGGACGAGGAGCTGGCGTTCGACGGCTCCTCGATCCGCGGCTTCCAGGCGATCCACGAGTCCGACATGTCGCTCCGCGCCGACCTGTCGACGGCCCGGCTGGACCCGTTCCGCCGCGACAAGACCCTCAACATCAACTTCTTCATCCACGACCCGATCACCGGCGAGCAGTACAGCCGCGACCCGCGGAACATCGCCAAGAAGGCCGAGGCGTACCTCGCCTCCACCGGCATCGCCGACACCGCCTACTTCGGCCCCGAGGCGGAGTTCTACGTCTTCGACTCGGTGCGCTTCGACACCTCCGCGAACCAGTCCTTCTACCACATCGACGCCGAGTCCGGCGCGTGGAACACCGGTTCCGAGGAGAACAACCGCGGCTACAAGGTCCGCTACAAGGGCGGCTACTTCCCCGTCCCGCCGGTCGACCACCACGCCGACCTGCGCGCCGAGATGTCGCTGGAGCTGGAGGCCGCCGGGCTGGAGATCGAGCGCCAGCACCACGAGGTCGGCACCGGCGGCCAGGCGGAGATCAACTACAAGTTCAACACGCTGCTCGCCGCCGCCGACGACCTGATGCTCTTCAAGTACATCGTGAAGAACGTCGCCTGGCGCAACGGCAAGACCGCGACCTTCATGCCCAAGCCGATCTTCGGTGACAACGGCTCCGGTATGCACGTCCACCAGTCCCTGTGGCAGGGCGGCACCCCGCTCTTCTACGACGAGCAGGGCTACGCGGGCCTCTCCGACACCGCCCGCTACTACATCGGCGGCATCCTCAAGCACGCCCCGTCGCTGCTGGCTTTCACCAACCCGACGGTGAACTCCTACCACCGCCTGGTCCCCGGCTTCGAGGCCCCGGTCAACATGGTCTACTCGCAGCGCAACCGTTCCGCCGCGATGCGCATCCCGATCACGGGCGCCAACCCGAAGGCCAAGCGCGTCGAGTTCCGCGCGCCGGACCCGTCGTCCAACCCGTACCTGGCGTTCTCCGCACTCCTCCTCGCGGGCCTGGACGGCATCAAGAACAAGATCGAGCCGGCCGAGCCGATCGACAAGGACCTCTACGAGCTGGCCCCCGAGGAGCACGCGAGCGTCCAGCAGGTCCCGACCTCCCTCCCGGCCGTCCTTGAGGCCCTGGAGGCCGACAACGAGTACCTCCAGCAGGGCGGCGTCTTCACCCCCGACCTGATCGAAACCTGGATCGACTACAAGCGCACCCACGAAATCGCCCCGATCCAGCTCCGCCCGCACCCGCACGAGTTCGAGCTTTACTACGACCTGTGAGCGGCTGCCGGGGGCTTCGATGAGCCTCGGCGGGTAACGGTTTCATGGTGGAGGGCCACCCCGGATGGGGGTGGCCCTCCACTGTTTGGGTGGGGGCATATGCTTGAGACATATTTCGAACACTTTTTCGACAAGCGGCAGAAGATCATGTATATCTAGCCCCGTCCGCCGGTGATCGTCGGAGCCCTCAAGCTTCTACTCTCGGCACGTTCGTTGGTCGATCGAGATCGAAAGACGCCCACTCTTGAAGTACATACTCCGCCGCGCCGCCACGGTGGCGCTGTTCGGCATCGTCGCAACCGCTGTCCTCGCGGCCGCCCCAGGCCAAGTGATGTGGCTGACCGGCCCGAAGCAGGAACAGACAACCAGCTAAGCCCCGTCGGTCATCGGCTCCCGGCCGTGTGACGTCGGGCCGGGAGCCGAGGGGCGTTGGCGGCCGAGGAGGTGGCGGAGGGATTCGACCTCGCCTCGGGCGCCCAGGCGGTGGAAGAGCATCAAGGCCCGTTCCGCGTAGGAGCGGGCCGTTTCGCTGTCCCGCAGTCGCAGGTGGGTGCGGGCGGTGCCCGCCAGGGCGCGGGCGGTGCCGAGCGGGAAGGTGAAGTCCTCCGCGAGGCGCCGGGCGTCGTCGTAGGTTTCCAGAGCCGCCGCGTACTCCCCGGCCATCCGGTGGGCGTCGGCCCGTCCCACCAGGGCGCGTTGCCGCTCGTAGACGTTGCCGAGCCGCAGGGACAGCGCCTCCGCGGCGCGGAGGTGACGCATCGCCTCCTGCGTCCGCCCGGCCGCGGCGTGCACCCGGCCCAGCCCGATCAGCGAGTTCATCTCCCCGACGGCGTCGCCCCGGGCGCGGTTGCTGGACAGCGCCCGGCGGAAGAAGGCAGAAGCCTGATCGATCTGGTCCATGTCCCGATACACGTCGCCGAGGTTGTTGTCGAGGATCGCGGCCTCCTGTCGTCCGCCGAAGCTCTGGACCAGCTTCAGGGACTGTTCGTAGTGGTGCAGAGCCTGTTCCGTCCTCCCCTCATGCGAATAGATCTCGCCCATGTTGTTCAGCGCTTTCGCCTGCCCGTGCAGGTCCCGTAAGCCACGGTGGATGTCCAGCATCGCGACGAAGCAGCGCATCGCCCGCGGGTAGTCGGCCCCGAAGATCAGCGAGGCGCCCTGGACGTTGAGGCTCTCGGCCACCCCGTACCGGTCGCCGGTTCCCCGGTAGAGCTCCCGCGCCTGTTCCAGTGCGCGCAGGCAGTCGCCGTCGCGGCCGGCCGCCAGATGTGCCCGGCCGGTCTGCAGGGAGGCGTCGGCGCGACCGTGGTCGTCGCGGACGGTCTCGAAGAGCACGTACGCCTCGGCGGCGCAGCTCAGGGCCTGTGCGTGGTCCGTCTGGGCCAGGACGTCGGCGCGCGCCACCAGGGACCGGGCCAGCGCGGCCGGGTCGTCGGTGCCCCGCAGCACGGTGACGGCGACGTCCAGCAGCTCCGCCGCGACCTCCCTGATGCCCCACAGCTTGAGGGAGTGGACGAGGGCGAGCGGGAACAGGACGGCGAATTCCGGGAATTCGGCGGCCGCGGTGCGCGCCGCGGCCAGGAGGTTGGCGCGCTCCACGGTGAGCCATACGGTGGCGCGGTCCGCGGCCCCGTCGTCGGTCGCGGCGAAGTCCGGCGCGTAGGGGGACTCCCGGTCGAGGGCGAGGGCCCGCCGCCCCGGGTGGGCGGCGCGCTCCGCGCGGTCGGCGGCCGTCAGGTAGTACGACAGGAGCCCGCCCATCGCCTGGCGGCGCGCGTACCGGGGTACCTCCACGCGGCACAGGCGGCGGCCGAACGCCCGTGACAGGTCGTGGAGTTGGTAGCGGTCGCGTACGGGTTCCTCGATGAGGTGCCGGTCCAGCAGCTCGTCGGCGGCGCGGCGGATCTCGTCCGGCGGCGCGGCGCACAGGGCCGCCGCCGCGTCGACGGTGAGGTCCGGGCCCGGGTGCAGCGCCGCGTACCGGAAGAGCCGCCGGGCCGCGGGGCGGAGTTCGGCGAAGGAGAGCTGGAAGGCCGCCGTGACGCGTTCGCCGACCTCGTCCAGGGGGTCGTCGGCGCGGGTCAGGCGTCCGGCGACGTACTCCAGGTCCCAGGTGTCCCGGTGCCGTAATCGGGCGGCGAGGAGTTGCAGGGTGAGCGGGTGGCCGCCGAAAATCCGCATGATGCGGCGGAGGGCCGCGGCGTCCGAGGAGCTGCTCCGTCCGGCGACCCGGGTGAACAGGGCGGACGCCTCGGAGAGCGAGAGTTCGTGGAGCAACAGGGGGGTGGCGCCGTCGAGTTCGGCGAGGCGGTTGCGGCTGGCCACGATCGCCCTGCAGCTCGCGGCGCCGGGGAGCAGCGGGACGATCTGGTCGGCGTCCCTGGCGTTGTCCAGCACGACCAGCACCCGCCGGTGGGCGGTCCACTCCCGCCAGCGGGCCACCCGTTCGTCGAGGGTGTCCGGGAGCGGATCGGGGAGACCGGCGCTGTGCAGGAGGAAGGCGAGCGCCTCGGCGGGCTCGTACGCGGGCTGGTCGCTGTAGGCGCGGAGGTCGACGTAGAACAGGCCGTCCGGGTAGCTGGTGCGCAGGCGGTGGGCCGCGTGGACGATGAGGGCGGTCTTGCCCACCCCGGGCATGCCGTGCACGACGGACAGCGGCAGGGCCGTGGCGTGGCCCTCGCGCGTCGGGGTGGCGAGCAGGGTGCGCAGTTCGCCGGTGCGGCCGGTGAAGTCCTTGGTGTCGCGGGGCAGGGTGCTGCTCGCCCCGGGGCGCGGCACCGCGGCGGGTGCCGGTCCGAGGCGTGGGGTGGGTACCGCGGGCGGCGGGGGCGCGTCCAGCGTGGTGTCCTGCGCGAGGATGCGGCGCTGGAGGGTCCGCAGGTCGGCTCCGGGGTCGATGCCGAGTTGGTCGTTGAGTTGGCGCCTGGTGGTGCCGTACAGCTCCAGGGCCTCGCCGTCGCGGCCGGAGCGGTAGAGCGCCAGCATCAGGGCGGCGACGGCCCGTTGGGCGAGGGGGTTTTCGGCCACGAGGTCGCGGAGTTCGCCGATAAGGTCGGTGTGGCGGCCCAGTTCCAGCTCCAGGCGGATGCGTTCCTCCTGGAGGGAGCGGCGGTCCTCGGTGAGCCGGGCGCCCGCCGCCGCGGCCCAGGCTCCGGGGAACTCGGCGAGCGGCTCCCCCCGCCACAGCGCCTGGGCGCGCCGCAGCTGGGCGACGGCGGCCTCCCGGTCCCCGTGGGCCACCGCCGCGCGCGCCTCGGCGCGGATCCGCCGGAGGCGGTAGAGGTCGACGTCGTCGGGGTCCGCGACGCGGAGCCGGTAGCGGCGCGGGGAGGCGAGATCGATGCGGGCCCGGTCGCCGACCGCCTCGGCGAGGCGGGTGCGCAGCCGCGACAGATAGCTCTGCAGGGTGGCGACGGGAGATTCCAGGGTGTCGTCCTCACCCCAGACGCGGTCCAGGAGTGTCTCCACACCCACCGGCTCGCCCTGCGCGTACAGCAGGGAGGCGAGCACATGGCGCGCCTTGGGTGAGCCGATCGGCCACTGGCGGCCGTCGTGCCACAGTTCGAGCGGCCCCAGCAACAGAAGTTCCACCATCGCCCCCTGATGGTTCGCCTTCCCACCCCCGCCCGGAGGTCACCGGGCACCTGGGCAAGGCTCTCCTCACTGTTGCCCGGCACCGGAAAGACCGGACGGGGCGGGCAGGGGCGCACCGTCGCGCCAGGGGCGCACGTGCCGTTGGCAGCTTCCGCACGGCGCTGACCGGCGGTTCAGGAATCGCACAAGGATTCTGCAGGCCCGGCGGCAGGGCTCCCCCGCACAGTGGGCACCGCGGCGGAAGGGGTCGCACACGCGGGACCGGCCGACGGGGGCGGATACCGCGACCACATCACAGGGACCGATCAACTAGGCCGGGACATGGGGGAGTTCGGATGAGCGTGACGGTATCGGGATTCGAGTGGCGGCATGTGCCGCTGCGGCTGGACGTCGAACGGTGGGCCACCCGCAAGGTCCGGAAGAAGATCCTCGCGGTGGTGCACACCGTCACCGCGGGGCAGCGGCTGCTGGACGCGGTGCGGCTGCTCGACGGCGACCCCCGGGTGCAGGTGATCTTCACCGTCGCACCCGACGTCTTCAGCCACGGCGTGGAAGCCTTCCTGGAGGGCACCCGGGCGCTGGTGCTGCCCTGGGCGCAGGCGGTGAACATCCCGTTCGACCTGGCGCTGGCGGCCAGCCACGGCAGCCTGCACGAGCTGCACGCGCCGGTGATCGTGCTGCCGCACGGCGTGGGACACAACAAGGTCGTGTCGTCGCCGGCCGGGCACGCCACCCCGGCGGCCGGACCGGCGGAGCGCGGTGTCTACGGACTCAGCAGGCAGCGGCTGGTCCGGGACGGCGCGGTCATCCCGGCGGCGATCGTGCTCTCCCACGCCGAGGAGCTGGCCAGGCTCGGCCGCGAGTGCCCGGAGGCGGTACCGGCGGCCCATGTGGTCGGGGACCCCTGCTACGACCGGATCAGGGCGAGCATGCCGTCGCGGGCGCTGTACCGGAAGGCGCTGCGCACCGGGGCGCACCAGGAGCTGCTGCTCGCCTGCTCCACGTGGGGCCCGCAGTCGCTGCTGGGTGAGGAGTGGGAGCTGCTGGAGCGGCTGGCGGCGGATCTTCCACGCGACGAGTACAGCATCGCGCTGATGCTGCACCCGAACGTCTGGAACGCGCACGGGGAGTGGCAGATCAAGAGCTGGCTGACCTGGCTCGGACGGTCCGGGGTGCAGGTGATCAGCCAGTACTCGGACTGGTGCGGCGCCGTCGCCGCGTCCGACATCATCGTCGGGGACCACGGCTCCGCCGCCCTCTACGGGACGATGACCGGCGCCCGGGTGCTGACCACGGGCTCGGCGAAGGCGGACCTGGACCCGGGATCCCCCATGGCCGAACTGCGGTCCTTCGCGCCCCGGTTGCGGGCCGACCGTCCGCTGCGGCGGCAGCTGCGCGCTCCGGCCGCGGCGGCACGGCCGGAACTGTACGCCCGGGTGGCCGCCCGGCTGACGTCGGAGCCCGGACGTTTCGCCCGGCGGATGCGGTCGCTGATCTACCGGACGCTGCGGCTGCGGGCACCGGCCGCGCGGCTGGTGCCGGAGACGGCGTCGCTGCCGGTCACCCTGGACTTCCGCGTACCGGGCGGGGCGGAGACATGACGGCGCGGCGGCTGAACCTCCACGGACCCGACGGCTGTGTGCTGCTCGCCGCCGTCGAGGAGACGCCGGTGCCCGAGACCGTGACGGCGGTGCGGACGGCGGTGCGGCTCCGGCTGCCGGACGGCGGGCGGGTGACCGATCACCATCTGCGCGTCGCGCCTCCGGCGCCGCGCCCGTGGCCGCTGCTCGCCGATGTGCTGGTGGTACGGGACCCCGGACGGGCCGGGGCGGCACACCTCGCGCCCGGGGCCGCCGTACTGGCCCTCCCCCAGGGGCCCACGGAATGCCGGATGCGGTGCGGCCCGCGGCGGGACGCCTGGGTGGAGCTGGGCTCCGGGCACGCCGCCGTGGCGCCGTGGGAGGTGTGGGCCTCGCTGGCGCACGCCTGGCTGGTGGCCGGTCTGCCGGTGCGGGCGCTGGCGGCGGTGCGGGCGGCTCCGGGCGGTCATCCGGCGGCGTCGAGCGCGGCCAGCCGGGCCCGTACGGCGTCGGCGCGTTCCGTGCGGTTCACACCGACGTAGAGGTCCAGCGCCTCCGCGTAGCGGGCCCTGGCCACGGGGGTCTCCCCGCGGTCCCCGGCGATCTCGGCCAGGGCCTCCAGGGCCCGCGCGACCTCGTAGCCCGCGTCGACGCCGCGGAGCACGGCCAGTGCCTCGGAGAGCAGGACCTCTGCCTCCTCCGCCACCCCGGCGAGCAGGCGGGCCCGCCCGAGAAGGGTCGTCGCGCGGGCCGCGTTGTACGGGTCGTCCGCCTCGCACAGCACCTCGCGTGCCGCCCGAGCGGCGGCCGCGGCCTCCTCCGGGCGGGCGGCGTCGAGGGCGATGCCCGCGGCGTTGAGGCGGGCCAGGCCACCGGCGCGCGGATCTCCGTGGCGGGGCAGTTCGGCCGCGGCGCGGGCGAACAGGGCCGCGGCCGCCTCCGGTTCGCCGCGCCGTTGGAGGGCGAGGCCGCGGTAGTTGAGCGTCCGGGCGTGCCCCAGGGCGTCGCCGTCCCGGGCCAGGATCCCCGCCGCCGCCTCGAACATCTCCAGGGCCCGGTCGTGCTCGCCGCATCCCAGCTCGCCCAGGCCGCCGGAGGTCAGCATCCTGGCCTGCGCCGCCCGGTCCCCGTACTCCTCGGCCGCCGCCAGCCCTTCGCCGTGCACGGCGCGCCACTGGTCGTAGTGCTTGCGGCGCGGGAAGAGCGGCCACAGGGCGTCGGCCAACTGCCAGCCGAACCACGGGAAATCGGTGGTTCCGACGCGCCGGATGACCGCGACGAGGTCGGGCAGTTCCCGCTCCAGCCAGTCCAGCGCCGCCTCCGCGTCCCGGTCGCCGAACGGTGCGGAGTGCACCTCCCGGGAGGCCGGGTCGCGCTCCAGGGTGGGCCGCCGCGGCTCGATGGCGTGCTCCGCGCGGGTGGCGAGGGCGAGGTAGTGCCCGGCGATGCGGCGCAGCGCCCCGGCGCGTTCGGCCGCCGGTTCGTCCTCCTCGGCCCGTGCCAGGGCGTGCAGCCGTACGAGGTCGTGGAAGCGGTAGCGGTCCTCACCCGTTTCGGTGAGCAGATGGGTGTCGTGGAGGACGTCGAGGAGGTCCGCGGCCTCGCCGACCGTCGCCCCGGTGGGGGCCAGCAGGGCCGCCGCGAGGCCGTCGTCGAAGTGTCTGCCCGGGTGGGTGCCGAGCAGCCGGTAGAGCCGGGCGGCCTCGGCGGGCAGGCCGCGGTAGGACAGGTCCAGGGCGGCGCGCACGCTGCGGTCCCCGTCGATGGCCAGGGCGTCGAGGCGTCCGCGTTCCTCGGACAGGGCGCCGACCATCATGGCGATGCTGCGCCGCGGCCGGGCGGCGAGGCGTGCGCCGACGACGCGTACGGCGAGCGGGAGACCGGCGCAGAGACCGACCAGGGCGCGGGCCTCGTCGGGGCGTTCGGCCACGCGGCGGTCCCCGAGGGTGTCCGCGAGCAGCTGTACGGCGTCGTCCGGTGCGAGCGGTTCGAGGTGGAGCTGGTGGCCGCCTTCGAGGGTGAGGCCGGTCAGGTGTCCGCGGCTGGTGACCAGGGTGACGCTGTTCCCGCCGGGCAGCAGCGGGCGGACGTGTGCCGCGCTCTCGGCGTCGTCGAGCAGCACCGCGACCGGGCGGCGGGAGGTCAGGGAGCGGTACAGCGCCGCGCGTTCGGCGAGGGTGTGCGGCACCTGCTGCGGTGGGGTGCCGAGTCCGCGCAGGAAGCGGCTGAGCGTCTCCGCCGGGTCGACCGGGCCGCTCGGCGACCGCGCGCCCAGATCGGCGTAGAGCTGTCCGCCGGGGAGGGACGGTCGCAGGGAGTGCAGCCAGTCCAGGGCGAGGGCGGTCTTGCCGACTCCGCCCAGGCCGCTGATCGCCGCCAGGAAGGGGTGCCCGCGGTGGACGCAGTGGTCGCGGCGGCGCTTCAGGAACAGCAGCTCGTCCGAACGGTCGGTGAGCGGCGCGGCGGGTGGTAACTGCCACGGTGTCGGCGGGAGGACGGGCTCCTGGCTCCCGATGTACACATCGCCGTGGATGATCCCCGCCTGCACGCTGGGGCCCAGGACCTGCCCGCTGATGTCGTTGTGAACGCTTCGCTCGTCCACCGGCATGCGCCCCCTTCGACCGGTCTCCGGCTGCACCCGGACGACTCCTGCATGAGTATGTCCGAGTACACGGCGGGCACACGGCGGCGGCACATGCGCCCGTCGCCCCGGGCGGGCGGTGATTCCTTGGCCGGGCGCCGCTCCGGCCGGGCCGTACGGCCCCGTACGCGGCACACTGGCCCCATGCCCGAATTGCCGGAAGTTGAGTCGCTTGTTCGGTACCTGCGGGGGCGGGTCGGGGGGAGGACCGTGGACCGGGTGTTTCCGGTGGCGGTCAGTGTGCTCAAGACGTATGAGCCCGCGGTGACGGAGCTGGAGGGGCGGGTGTGCGGGGACGTCGTGCGGTGGGGGAAGT
>NZ_VKJP01000205.1 GCF_007280575.1 Streptomyces benahoarensis | reverse complement strand
CCCCCTCCCGCACCGCGCCCGCGGCGAACTCCGCGTCGACGACGTCACGTTCCGCTATCCCAACTCCCCCCACCACAACGCCCTCAGCTCCCTCGCCTTCACCGCACACCCCGGCGAGTTCGTGGTCGTCACCGGCCCCAGCGGCGCCGGCAAGTCCACCCTCGCCGCCCTCCTCCTACGCTTCTACGACCCGGACACCGGCACCATCCGCCTCGACGAGATCCCGATCGACCGCCTCCCCCTCACCGACCTCCGCCGCAACATCACCCTGCTCCCCCAGGAGACCCTCGTCCTCCACGACACCATCGAGCACAACATCGCCTGCGGCCGCGAATACCCCACCCCCACCCGCGACGAGGTCACCCGGGCCGCCCGGGCCGCCGACGCGCACGGCTTCGTCACCGCCCTCCCGGACGGCTACGACACGGTCATCGCCCCGTCCACCGCCGCCCTCTCCGGCGGCCAACTCCAGCGCGTCGCCATCGCCCGCGCCATGCTCCGCGATGCCCCGGTCCTCATCCTCGACGAGCCCACCACCGGCCTCGACACCCTCGCCACCCAACGCATCCTGGCCCCCTTGCACCACCTCGCCGCCGGCCGCACCACCCTCGTCATCACCCACGACCTCGACCTGGCCACCACCGCCGACCACATCCTCGTCCTCAACGACGGCCACCTCACCGAATCCGGCACCCACCCCCAGCTCCTGGCCCGTGGCGGACTGTACGCGGAGCTGTTCGAAGGGCGGGCGTGAGCGAGAGCGGCCAGTGTGATCGGCGGTGGGGCGGCCATCGACGTTTCGGCCCGTGGGCGGGTGGTGCGGTGCGCGACTGCGCGTCAGGCCCAGAATTCCCGCAGCGCGGGGTTGACGGCCGCGGGCTGGATGAGGGCGGGGTCGGGGCGGCGGGCGGCAGCGATGAGCGCGGCGACGGCCGCCGGGCCCGCTGGGGCCTGCGAGGCAGTCGGGACCCGGCCCCCTCCGCCCCCGTCACGGTCATCCCACACGGTCACGTGCACGGCTGTCACAGGGCGCCCTCCCGAGACCTCGGAGCACCAATCCCCAAGGCTAAAGGGGGCTCGGACAGGCCGTGGGAGGCAGGACCTAATGACCTGAGTCGGAGGTTCGTCGTTGGTTGTGTGTGAGTCGTCCTGGACCGAAGATTCCGCCGTTGTCGGTCACTGATGCCCAGCGGGCTGTGCTTGAGGGTTGGGTGCGTCGGCGTTCGACGGCTCAGGCGTTGGCCCTGAGGTCGCGGACTGTCCTGGCATGCGCAGAAGGCCATTCGATCGCGGAGGTGTCGCGCCGTCTTGGGGTCGCTCCTGAGACGGTTCGCACCTGGCGACGGCGGTTCCTCGACCGCGGCCTGAGGGCCTGTCCGACGAGCCGCGTCCCGGTGTCCCGCGGAAGATCACCGATGCCGATGTCGAGCGGGTGATCGTCAAAACCCTGGAGGAGACACCGAGCAACGCGACGCATTGGTCGACCAGGTCCATGGCCGTGGCGACGGGGATGTCGCAGTCGGCGTGCACTTCACACCAACCAGCGCGTCCTGGCTGAACCTGGTCGAGCGGTGGTTCGCCGAGCTGACGCAGAAGAAGCTCAAACGCGGCGTCCACCGCTCCGTCCAGGCCCTCGAACGCGACATCCGCGCATGGCTCGCCAACTGGAACGAGCACCCCAGGCCCTTCACCTGGACGAAAACAGCCGACGAAATCCTCAACAAAGTCGCCGCCTACCGCCACCGAATCTCTGACACAGGACACCGGGGGGCGTCTTCCCTATCTTCGTGGATCAGGGCGACAACGCCGCGAGGTGCGGTACCAGGCGCCACGACCCCACGAAGATCGGGAAGACGCCCCCCAGGCCCGGCCCCCGCCGGGCTCAGGCGACCAGTGTCCGCACCGTCTCCACCCCGGCGGTGTGGCCGCCGGCGACCAGCCGTGCCGCGTTCGCCAACCGGTCGGCCGCCTCCTCCGCGACCGCGCCGCCGACCGTGAACGGCAGCCGTACGTACCCCTCGAAGGCGCCGTCGACGCCGAACCGCGGCCCGGACGGCACCCGGACGCCCAGCCGCTCCCCCGCCTCGGCGATCCGGGAGCCGGACAGGCCGCCGGTGCGGACCCAGAGGGTGAGGCCGCCGTGCGGGACGGTGAACTCCCAGTCGGGCAGCGCGCGACGGAGCGCGCCGACAATCGCGTCGCGGTTGCGGCGGGCCTCGTCGCGGCGGATGGCGACCGCCTCCTCCCAGCCGCCGGACTCCAGCAGCGAGGCGATGGCGAGCTGTTCGAGGACGGGTGAGCCCAGGTCGGAGTAGGCGCGGGCGGCGACCAGGCTGCGGATCAGATCGGGCGCGGCGCGCACCCAGCCGATCCGCATCCCGGCCCAGAACGCCTTGCTGGCCGAGCCGACGGTGATGACGGAGCTGCCCGCCGGGTCGAACGCGCAGACCGGGCGCGGCGGTTCGGGATCGTCGTCCAGCCGCAGTTCGGTCATGGTCTCGTCGACGACGAGGAGCGTTCCGGCCGCGCGCGCCGCGTCGACCATGCGGCGGCGCTGGTCCTCGGTGGCGAGGGTGCCGGTGGGGTTGTGGAAGTCGGCGACGACGTACGCCATGCGGGGCGCGGCGTCCCGCATCACCTGGCGCCAGGCGGGGATGTCCCAGCCGCCCAGCCGCTCGGTGAGCGCCACCGGCACCAGCCGGGCACCCGCGTCCCGCATCAGCTGGAGGATGTTGGCGTACGACGGGGAGTCGACGGCGACGCGTTCGCCGGGGCCCGTGCAGAGCTTGCAGATGGCGGCGACGGCGCCCATCGCGCCCGTCGTGACCATGATCTGCTCGGGCATGGTGGGGATGCCGCGGGCGGTGTAGCGGTCGGCGAGGGCCTGGCGCAGGACGGGCAGGCCCGCGGGGTAGTCGCCGTGGGTGTGGGCGTAGAGCGGCAGGTCGGCCATGGCGCCCTGGACGGCGCGGGTCAGCCACGGCTCGGGCGCCGGAAGCGCCGCGCACCCCAGGTCGATCACGCTGCCGCCGGCCTCCGGCGGCAGCGGCTCCAGCCCGCGGGTGGGCAGCGGGTTCCCGGCCGGTACGGCGGTCCAGCTGCCGGAGCCGCGGCGGGACTCCAGGAAGCCTTCGGCGCGCAGCGCCTCGTAGGCGGCGGCGACGGTGGTGCGGCTGACGCCGAGGGCGCCGGCCAGTTCGCGTTCGGCGGGCAGCCGGGCGGCGACCGGGATGCGCCCTTCGAGGACGAGCAGGCGCACGCCGTCGGCGAGGCTGCGGTAGGCGGGCAACCGCCGCCCGGTGGCGGTCAGTTCGGCGTCCCTGGGGTCCTGCGACCGGAGCAGCCGGGCGAGCTGGTGAGCGCCCACCGCCGAAGTCCACTGCGCCATGATTGCAGTCCACCTTTCCTGGATTGGCTCTCGATCCCGTGCACTGACCTGCCACATGGTGGCATGCGTCGGTCCAATCCTGCCAGGAGGGGGAAGTTCCTTGTCCATCGACGAGGCGCACAAGAAGCCGGGTACTTTTCTGCCGCGTCGGCTCGTGCAGCTCTACACGGGTCTGGTGCTCTACGGCGTGAGCATGGGGCTCCAGCTGCGCGCCGGGCTCGGCCTGGAGCCGTGGAGCGTGCTCAACCAAGGCATTTCCCTGCACACCGGACTGTCGATGGGGACGGTCACCATCGTCACCGGCGCGCTGATCCTGCTGCTGTGGATCCCGCTGCGGCAGCGCCCGGGTCTTGGCACGGTCTCCAACGTCATCGTGCTGGGCCTGGTCATGGACGCGACGCTGTCGCTCGTCCCCGACCCGCGCGCCCTGGCCATCCGTATCCCGCTGCTGCTCTTCGCGGTGCTGCTCAACGGCGCGGCGACCGGGCTGTACATCTCGGCGCGCTTCGGTCCGGGGCCGCGCGACGGTCTGATGACCGGGCTGCACCGGCGCACGGGACAGCCGCTGCGCCTGGTGCGGACATGTATCGAGGTGACCGTGCTGGCCGTGGGTTTCCTGCTCGGCGGTTCACTCGGCGCGGGCACCGTGCTGTACGCGCTGGCGATCGGCCCGCTGGCGCAGTTCTTCCTGCGCCGGTTCGCGGTCAAGGGGCTGCCGCCGGAGCCGTCACGGGTGGTGGCCGGAGCCGATGCCCCGGCCGCACCGGCGATAATTTCCGAGTGACCCCTGCGATACGCCCCCGCCACCCGTACCTCGACCACCCCGCGCCGCTGCCGTTCGCGCACCGCGGCGGGGCGGCGGACGGTCTGGAGAACACCGCCGCGGCGTTCCGGCGCGCGGTGGCGGGCGGCTACCGCTACCTGGAGACCGACGTCCACGCCACGTCGGACGGCAAGCTGGTGGCCTTCCACGACGCGAGGCTGGAGCAGGTCACCGACGGGCGGGGCGCGATCGGGGAGCTGCCGTGGCGGGCGGTGCGTACCGCCCGGGTCGCCGGGCGTGAGCCGCTGCCGCTCTTCGAGGACCTGCTGGCGGAGTTCCCCGAGGCGCGCTGGAACGTCGATCTGAAGGCGGAGGCGGCGCTGGAGCCGCTGGTGGAGCTGGTGCGGCGGGCGGACGCCTGGGACCGGGTGTGCGTCGGGTCGTTCTCCGAGGCGCGGGTGGCGCGGGCGCGGCGGCGGGCCGGGGCGCGGCTGGCGACATCGCTGGGTACCCGGGGCGTGGCCGGGCTGCGGCTGCGCTCGCTCGGCCCGGCGCCGTTACCGCTGGACCGGCTGCTGGGCGCGGCGGTGCGGCGCAGCGCGGTGTGCGTGCAGGTGCCGGAGCGGCAGGCGGGGATCCCGGTGGCGGACCGGAGGTTCCTCCGCGCGGCGCATGGCCTGGGGCTCCAGGTGCATGTGTGGACGGTGAACGATCCCGGCCGGATGGCGGCTCTGTTGGATCTTGGGGTGGATGGCATCATGACCGATCACATCGACACACTGCGTGCGGTGCTGACCGGACGGAACGCCTGGATCTGACCCCCGGGCGCCCGGTCGCGCCTCCGGGGGGAAAGACGGGGGTGGGCGGTGCACGCACCGACCGTGGACGATCAAGGAGCGCGGCTCGCCGCGCTCCGCCGCGAACAGCGCGGCTGGTACTGGTACGACTGGGCCAACAGCGTCTACTCCACGACCGTGCTGACGGTCTTCCTGGGCCCGTATCTGACGTCGATCGCGCAGGCGGCCGCCGGTCCGGACGGTTTCGTCCATCCGCTCGGGATACCGGTGCGCCCCGGCTCGTTCTTCGCGTACACCGTCTCGGCTTCGTTGCTGCTGTCGGTGCTGACGATGCCGCTCGCCGGGGCGCTGGCCGACCGTACGGGGCGGAAGAAGCCGCTGCTCGGCCTCTGCTCCGTGACGGGGTCGGTGGCGACGGCCGGGATGTTCTGGCTGGAGGGCACGCGGTATCTGCTGGGCGGGGCGCTGCTGATCGTCGCGAACGTCGCGTTCGTGGTGTCGATGATGCTCTACAACTCCTATCTGCCGCAGATCGCCGGGCCCGAGGAGCGGGACGCGGTCTCCACGCGCGGCTGGGCGTTCGGCTACGCGGCGGCCGGTCTGGCGCTCATCGCCCATCTCGTGCTGTACGGCGCGCACGCCTCCTTCGGCCTCACAGAGGGCACCGCGATCCGCATCTGCCTGGCGTCGTCCGGGCTGTGGTGGGGGCTGTTCTCGGTCATTCCGCTGCGACGGCTGCGGGACCGCTGGACGGACCGCGCGGCGGACCACCCCGGGGCGGGCGGGCCCGCGGTGCTCGGCCAGGGCCTCGCCCAGCTGCGCGCGACGCTGCGCGACATGCGCGCCCACCCGCTGACCCTCGCCTTCCTGCTGGCCTATCTCGTCTACAACGACGGCGTGCAGACGGTCATCACCCAGGCGTCCGTCTACGGCTCACAGGAGCTGGGGCTCGACCAGACGACGCTGATCGTCTCGGTGCTGCTGGTGCAGGTGCTGGCGGCGGCCGGGGCGCTGGTGATGGGGCGGCTGGCCCGGCGGCACGGCGCGCAGCGCACGGTCCTCGGTTCGCTGGTGGCGTGGACGGCGACGATCGCCGCGGGGTGCGCGCTGCCGCCCGGGGAACCGGCGTGGTTCTCCGCACTGGCCGCGGCCATCGGCCTGGTTCTGGGCGGCAGTCAGGCGCTTTCGCGGTCGCTCTTCTCACATGTGGTGCCGCGCGGCAAGGAGGCGGAGTACTTCTCCGCGTACGAGATCAGCGACCGGGGCGTGAGCTGGCTGGGGCCGCTGGCGTTCGGGGTGGCCTACCAGCTGTCGGGGAGCTACCGGCTGGCCATCGCGTCGCTGGGGGTGTTCTTCGTGGTGGGGTTCGTGCTGCTGGCGCGGGTGCCGATGCGGCGGGCCGTCGCGGCGGCCGGGAACCCCGTACCGGACCGGATTTAGTGTCGGCGGAGGTGGCGCGGTAGTATACGCCTTTGGCTCACCAGGCGGACCGTTACTGCGCGTTCAAGAAAAGTGGGCGCTGGGTGACATCTCCTGTCAGATGTGACAAAACGGGCGCTGGTGGGTACAACAAGGGGCGGCACGAAGGTAGGCAGCGGCGCACAGCGCCTCCGTCAAGGGCGGTGGTGGGCGACGGGTGAAGGTGAGCAGCGGCGTACGGCGCCTCCGTCAGGAACGGTGGTCGGTGACGGGCGGGCGCATCCATCCCGAATTCGGGAATCTTCACCGCCGACCGGACGTTGACCTGATGACGACGACAGCGACACCTGTCCTGTGGGCGACAAGCCCGGGAGGCACGATTCATGAGTGAGCGAGCTCTCCGCGGCACGCGACTTGTGGTGACCAGCTACGAGACCGACCGCGGCATCGACCTGGCCCCGCGCCAGGCGGTGGAGTACGCATGCCAGAACGGACATCGATTCGAGATGCCGTTCTCGGTTGAGGCCGAGATTCCGCCGGAGTGGGAGTGCAAGGTATGTGGTGCACCCTCGCTTCTGGTGGATGGCGACGGCCCGGAGGAAAAGAAGGGTAAGCCCGCGCGTACGCACTGGGACATGCTCATGGAGCGGCGCACCCGCGAGGAGCTGGAGGAGGTGCTGGCCGAACGGCTGGCCGTCCTGCGCTCCGGCACCATGAACATCGCCGTGCATCCGCGCGACAGCAACCGCAAGTCCGCCTGACGACCGGACTTCCCGACGCAGTACCGCACCACAGCAGCACGCAAGGGCCGGTGCCACCACTCGGTGGCACCGGCCCTTGCGCATGTCCGGGGCGGCGCGGCGCCGCCCGGGCGCGGGGCTCCGCTCCCCCACGGGCCCGGCCCTTCAGCGGTGCCGTCCGGGGCGGCCCGGCTCCGGCTTCCGCCCGCGGCCTCCCGCCCCTCAGCGGGTCAGCGGCGGGTCCTGGCGGGGCGGGCGCGGCTCGTCGTCGCGGATGACCTCGCCCTGGACGACCTTGCCGTCGGGCCGGTGCATCCGTGCCTGTTGGAAGGCGTCGCCGAGGGAGCCGGGTGCCGGGCGTGCGCCGCGGGTCAGCAGCTTCTCGGCGCGGTGGCGGATCAGCTTCCCGGTCGGCGGGAAGAGGCAGAGCAGTCCCAGCACGTCGGAGACCATGCCGGGGAGGATCAGCAGCAGACCGCCGAGCATCGGCAGGGTGTTGCCGCCGTCCTTGGCGGGCTCGGGTGCCGTTCCGGACTGCACCGAATCGGCCAGCCGGCGCCAGGCCCGGCGGCCCGCCCGCTTGATCACGTAACTGCCCGCGACGACCCCGGCGATCAGCAGCAGGAAGACCGTCCAGCCGCCCGCCGCCTCGGCCACCAGCCGTAGCAGCCACACCTCCAGGACCAACCAGGCGATCACCGCGAGCGGCAGGACGCGGCGGGCGGCGGAGCGCCGGGGCGGGCGGGACGGTGGCGTGGGCGTGGCTCCGAACGTCATGCCTCAAGTGTGCCTGGCCACCCACGTGGACCGCCCCGGAGGGTCGCCGGGACGATCACCTCGGAGCGGCCGGACGTCACTTCCCGCGGATCTTGTCCAGGCGGGAGCCGACGCCCCAGGCCGTGACCCGCCACAGCGCCTCGACGACGATGTCGCGGCTCATCTTGGAGTCGCCGCGTTCCCGCTCGACGAAGGTGATCGGCACCTCGACGACGTGCAGTTCGGCCTTCACGGCGCGGCGGGCGAGGTCGACCTGGAAGCAGTAGCCCTGGGAGGCCACCTCGTCGAGGCCCAGCCGGTCGAGCGCCTCGACACGGAAGGCGCGGAATCCGCCGGTCACATCGCGGATCGGCACATCGAGCAGCAGGCGGGAGTAGGTGGAGCCGCCGCGGGAGAGGAATTCGCGGGACTTCGGCCAGTTCACCACCCGGCCGCCGGGCACCCAGCGCGAGCCGAGCACCAGGTCCGCGCCCTTGAGCGCGGTGAGCAGCCGCGGCAGCTCCTCCGGCTGGTGGGAGCCGTCGGCGTCCATCTCGACGAGGACGCCGTAGTCGTGCTCGACGCCCCAGCGGAACCCGGCGAGATAGGCGGCGCCGAGCCCTTCCTTGCCCTTGCGGTGCAGCACGTGGACGTGGTCGTCCGCGGCCGCGAGTTCGTCGGCGAGCTTGCCGGTGCCGTCCGGGCTGTTGTCGTCCGCGACGAGCACATGCGCCTCGGGGACGGCGGACCGTACCCGCTCGACGATCGGCTTGACGTTCTCCGCCTCGTTGTACGTCGGGATGATCACCAAGGTGGTGCCGAGCGGACCGTACTGCCGCTGACCGCCGTCTGTCACTGCTGCCCCTTCTCGTCCTTCGGTCGCCCGCGCCGGCCGATCAGAGGGGACGCGACGCAGGTCAGAAGGCCCACGATAGCGAGCGTCCACTCGGGTGCCGCACCCACGCGGTCGGCGAGCGTCGTTTCGTCACGCAGCGGGATGCGTGCGGAGACGACGCCCTGGGTGAATTCGGGAATCTTCCGGACGATCGTGCCGTCCGGCGCGACCACCGCGCTGATCCCGCTGGTCGCGGCGGTGACGACGGCCCGGCCGTGCTCGACGGCGCGCAGCTTCGACATCGCCAGCTGCTGCTCGGGCTGCCCGCTGCGGCCGTAGGTCGCGTTGTTGGTCTGGATCACCAGGGCCCGCGCCCCGGCGCGCACGGTGTCGTGGACGATCTCGTCGTAGGCGACCTCGAAGCAGATGACGTCGCCGAGCCGGGCGGGCCCGACCTTCAGGACGCCGGTGTGATCGCCGGGGTAGAAGTCCCGCGGCACCCGCTGGAACCGCGTGATGATCTTGCTGAGCTGTTCCCGGAACGGCACGTACTCACCGAACGGCACCGGATGCTGCTTGGTGTACGAGGCGCCGGGGCCCTTGGCCGGATCCCAGACGATGCCCTCGTTGAAGACGTACCCCTGCTTGCTCGGGTGGTCGACGAGGGCGCCGACCAGCACGGGCACGCCGATGGCCCGGACGGCCTCGTCGATGCGGTCGCGGGCCTGCGGGAAGCGGAAGGGGTCGAGGTCGGAGGAGTTCTCCGGCCAGATGACCACGTCGGGCTTCCTCGCCTTCCCGGCCCTGACGTCGGCGGCGAGCTGTTCGGTGGCCCGGGCGTGGTTGTCGAGGATCTGCATCGGGCGGCCGAGGAAGTCCATGCCGGGCCGCTGGACGTTGCCCTGGACGACCGCGATGTCGACGGTGTCGTCGGCCTTCGTCGGTACGGGGATCAGCGTCCCGGCCGCGGTGATCGCCGCGGCGAGGCCGAACGCCTCCACGGCGGGCAGCGCGCGGCGCAGCGTTCCACCGGAGCGCAGCCCCCACAGTCCGGCGGCGCAGGCCGCCAGCAGGCCGCCGGTCAGCGCGACGGCGAAGGTCACCAGGGGCGCGCCGCCCAGCGCGGCGAGCGGGGTGAAGGGCGAGCCGGTGTTCGCGAACGCCAGCCGCCCCCAGGGGAAGCCGCCGAACGGAAGCCGGTCGCGGGCGCACTCCTGGGCAACCCACAGGCAGGCGCCCCACAGCGGCCACAGCGGCAGCCGGGAGACGCGGGCAAGTCCGGCGCCGAGCAGCGCCATGAACAGCGCCTCGGCGAGCGAGAGCCCCACGACCGCGTCCCAGCCGACGACATGCAGCCACTTCAGCAGCACCAGGAAGAACGGCAGGCCGAGGACGAGGCCGAGCCAGGCGCCCTGCGCGGCGCTCCGGCCGCGGACCAGCAGCGCCAGCGCGGCGACCGCGACGAGGGAGAGCGGCCACAGGTCGTACGGCGGGAAGGCGAGGCCGAGGGCGATTCCGGCGCAGGCGGCGAGCGCGGCGCGCGGGGCCGTGCGGCGGGCGAGGGCGCCGAGGCGGCGCCACCGGCCGGGGCGTTGCGGTGCCACGTCCGGCGCGAACGGCGGCACAAAACCGTCGGCCGCGTCGCGGTGGTCCGCGGCTTCGGTGGTGTCGGAGGGGCCCGGGGGCACGGTCACGCCTTCCTGCAGGTCGTGCGGTGGTGAGCTGACCGTACATCGGAAGGCCGGGGCGGCGGATGCGGGGGCCGGAGGCAC
>NZ_VKJP01000204.1 GCF_007280575.1 Streptomyces benahoarensis | reverse complement strand
GCGCCCGCCCGCGGCGCCGGGGGCGTGCGGGCCGCGGGCGGGCGCCGTCCCCGGGCGCCGTGCGCCGCTCCCGTAGGGAAGGGGCCACGCGGGCGGAACGCGGGGTCCCGGGGCCGGGCGGATCGGCGTCCGCCGACCTCCGCCGCCCTCAGGCCCCCAGTGCACCCCGGAGGCGCTTCGGGTCGACGCGCCAGAAGTCGTGCTGGGCACCGTCGACGAGGATGACCGGAATCTGCTCCCAGTACGTGCGGTGCAGCTCGGCGTCCTCGGTGATGTCCTTCTTCTCCCAGGAGGCGCCGGTCTCGGCGCAGATCCGCTCGATCACGGCCTGGGCGTCGTCGCAGAGGTGGCAGCCGGGCTTTCCGATGAGGGTGACGGTGCGCTCTGCGGGGCTCTTGCGGGGGGCGC
Source organism: Streptomyces benahoarensis (assembly GCF_007280575.1). GTDB lineage: Bacteria > Actinomycetota > Actinomycetes > Streptomycetales > Streptomycetaceae > Streptomyces > Streptomyces benahoarensis. The sequence continues at coordinate 10,124 of NZ_VKJP01000204.1, read as the reverse complement.
GGCTGAACATGCCGAACGAGGGGGCCATGGGGCCATTGTGCCGGGAGCGCGGCGGCGCGGGACGGCCTGGAGGTCGACTACCATCGGTGGGCGATTTGTAGGTTTCCGGGGGCATAGCGGTGAGGAGTGAGGGCGCGTGCTCCCGTCGGTGAACCCGTGTGACCTGCGGGTAGCGGGCGAACGGCGTGGTGCGGAAGTTGGTTCCGCGGACCGCGTCAAAAGGCGCGTGACACCGATCACTTTGGCCAGACAAAACGGACATTGTCTTTGTGCACACGTTCACAAAGACATAGCCTGCACAGGACAGGGCGGTCGGGTGATGTATGGCCGCCCGCAGCCCCGCTCTACCCGCAGGAGCACCGTGGCAACTGGCCGAACTCACCGACCGGCGACCCGAAGCCGAGGCATTCCCGAGGCCACCGTCGCCCGGCTTCCGCTGTATCTGCGTGCACTGACCGCGCTCTCCGAGCGCTCGGTCCCCACGGTCTCCTCCGAGGAACTGGCCGCCGCGGCGGGAGTCAACTCCGCCAAGCTGCGCAAGGACTTCTCGTACCTCGGTTCCTATGGGACGCGTGGTGTCGGTTACGACGTGGAGTATCTCGTGTACCAGATCTCGCGGGAACTCGGCCTCACCCAGGATTGGCCGGTTGTCATCGTCGGCATCGGTAATCTCGGCGCCGCGCTCGCCAACTACGGCGGCTTCGCCTCGCGTGGCTTCCGGGTGGCCGCGCTGATCGACGCCGATCCCGCCATGGCCGGGAAGCCCGTCGCCGGTATCGCGGTGCAGCACACCGACGAGCTGGAGCACATCATCGAGGACAACGGCGTCTCGATCGGCGTGATCGCGACGCCCGCGGGCGCCGCCCAGCAGGTCTGCGACCGCCTCGTCGCCGCCGGCGTCACCTCGATCCTCAACTTCGCGCCGACCGTGCTGACCGTCCCGGACGGCGTGGACGTCCGCAAGGTCGACCTCTCCATAGAGCTGCAGATCCTCGCCTTCCACGAGCAGCGCAAGGCCGGCGACGACGGTGCGGCCGCACCGGCGCCCGCGGCCCGCGCCGTCGCGGAGGCCGCCGCCGTGGCACCGGCCGATGACCGTAAGGGACCGGACGGGGACGTCCCCGCCGTGATGCCGGCATGAGTTTGCTCGTCGTAGGACTGAGTCACCGCACCGCGCCGGTCAGTGCGCTGGAGCGGGCTGCGCTCGCGCCCGAGGCGCGGGGCAAGCTGCTCCAGGAGGCCGTCGCGGCCGAGCCGGTGAGCGAGGCCGCCGTGCTCTCCACCTGCAACCGCATCGAGCTGTACGCCGACGTGGACAAGTTCCACGCCGGTGTCGCCGAGCTGTCGACGCTGCTGGCCCGCCACGGCGCCGCCGAGCTGGATGAGCTCACCCCGTATCTCTACGTCCACTACGAGGACCGCGCCGTCCACCACCTCTTCTCGGTGGCCTGCGGCCTGGACTCGATGGTCGTCGGCGAGGGGCAGATCCTCGGGCAGATCAAGGACGCGCTCGCCGTCGCGCAGGAGCAGCACACCGCCGGGCGGCTGCTGAACGACCTCTTCCAGCAGGCGCTGCGGGTCGGTAAGCGCGCGCACAGCGAGACCGGTATCGACAAGGCCGGGCAGTCGCTCGTCACCTTCGGTCTGGAGCAGCTGGCGGGCGGCGCGGACGTCGCGGACTGGGCGCGCGGCAAGCGGGCGCTGGTGATCGGCGCCGGTTCGATGTCGTCGCTGGCCGCCACCACCCTGGCCCGCGCCGGGGTCGGCGAGCTGGCCGTCGCCAACCGCACCGTGGAGCGCGCCGAGCGGCTGACCCGGATCCTCACCGAGCCGGGCGGCCCCGCCACCGGCCTGCGGGCCCGCGCCGTGGCGATGTCCGCCGTCGACGCGGAGCTGGCCGCCGCCGACGTGGTGGTCTCCTGTACGGGGGCGACCGGTCTGGTGCTCGGCGCCGAGGCGGTTGCCGCCGCCCGCGCCGGGCGCGCCGCGGACCTGGCGCTGCTCGACCTGGCGATGCCGCGGGACATCGACGCCGCCGTCCACCGCGTCGAGGGTGCGCACCTCGTCGACATCGAATCGCTGGCCGACGCGTCCGCGGACGCGCCGATGGCGGCCGATGTGGACAAGGTGCGGTCCCTGGTCGCGGACGAGGTCGCCGCCTTCGGCGCGGCCCAGCGGGCGGCGCACATCACGCCGACCGTGGTCGCCCTGCGCACCATGGCCGCCGGTGTCGTCGCGGGCGAGATGGCCCGGCTCGACGGCCGCCTCCCCGACCTGGACGACAAGGAGCGCGCGGAGATCACCCAGACCGTGCGCCGGGTCGTCGACAAACTCCTGCACGCGCCCACCGTGCGGGTCAAGCAGCTCGCCAGCGAGCCCGGCGGCGCCGGGTACGCGGACGCGCTGCGGGAACTCTTCGATCTCGACCCCCAGGCGGTCGCCGCCGTCAGCAGGGCCGATACGCGGGCCGACAGGCACGATGCAGCACGGGAGCGGGCATGACTGACAGCACAACGAGGGGCACGCCCCTTCGGCTGGGCACACGGAGGAGCAAGCTCGCCGTGGCCCAGTCCGGACAGGTCGCCGACGCGGTCCGCGAGCTGACGGGCCGCCCCGTCGAGCTGGTGGAGATCACCACGTACGGCGACACCTCCCGCGAGCAGCTCGCGCGGATCGGCGGCACCGGCGTTTTCGTCTCCGCGCTGCGCGACGCGCTGCTCGCCGGGGAGATCGACTTCGCGGTCCACTCGCTCAAGGACCTGCCGACGGCGCAGCCCGACGACCTCACGCTGGCGGCGGTGCCGCGGCGCGAGGACCCGCGGGACGCGCTCATAGCCAGGGACGGGCTCGCCTTCGAGGAGCTGCCGGACGGCGCCCGGGTGGGGACGGGCTCCCCGCGGCGGATGGCGCAGCTCAACGCCTGGGCGCGGCAGCTGGGCCGCCGCATCGAGGCGGTGCCGATCCGCGGGAACGTCGACACCCGTATCGCCTTCGTCGAGAAGGGCGAGCTGGACGGCGTCGTACTGGCGGCCGCCGGGCTCACCCGGATCGGCCGTATCGACGAGGCGACGCAGCTGCTGTCGCCCGACATGGTTCTGCCCGCCCCCGGCCAGGGGGCACTGGCGGTCGAGTGTGCTGCGGTCAACGCAGACCTCGCCGCCGAGCTCGCCGGGCTCGACGACCCCTTCACCCGGGCCGCCGTGACCGCCGAGCGTTCCCTGCTCGCTGCCCTGGAGGCCGGCTGCAGCGCACCCGTGGGTGCGCTGGCCGACCTGCAGGCTGACGAACAGGCTGTCACCGAAATGCGCCTGCGCGGCGTCGTCGGCACGACCGACGGCAGCGCGCTGGTGCAGCTGTCCACCACCGGGCACGTACCCGCCTCTCCCGACGACGCCACGACGCCGCTGCGCATGGGCCGTGAACTCGCCGCCGAGATGCTCGCCAAGGGTGCGGCCGGTCTTATGGGGGAGCGAGCACTTTGAACCCCACCGCCCCGAATCACTCCGCCTCCGGTCAGGTCACCTTCCTCGGTGCCGGGCCGGGAGACCCGGGTCTGCTGACGCTGCGTGCCGTGGAGGCACTGGGCCAGGCGGACGTGCTGATCGCCGACCCGCAGGTGCTGGATGTCGTGCGCGTGCACGCCCGCGCACAGGTGGACACACCGCTGCAGGCGTCAGCTGACGAGGCGTCAAAGCCCGTCCTGCCCGCAGAAGTTTCCTCACTGCGTGACACCGCCAATCTTGTCATGGCGGCCGCGCGCACCGGCAAGCGGGTCGTCCGTGCCGTGATCGGTGACCCCGGTCTGGACGGCAACGTCGCCGAGGAGATGCTGGCCTGCGCGGCCGAGGGCATCGTCTTCGAGGTCGTGCCCGGCATCGCCACCGCCGTGGGCGTCCCCGCGTACGCCGGTGTGCCGCTGCGCGCCGCCGAGGGCACCGATGTCCGGTTCGTCGATGCGAGGACGGCGACCGACCGCTGCTGGGCCGAGCTGGGCGGCAGCGACGCGACCGCCGTCGTCTCCACCAGCCTCGACTCGGTGGCCGCGGCCGCCGGAGAGCTGGTGTCGGCGGGCCGCAAGCCCGACACCCCGATGACGGTCACCGTCGCCGGTACGACCACCCGCCAGCGCACCTGGAACGCCACCCTCGGGTCGGTCGCGCAGGTCCTGAAGGCCGCCAAGGTGCTGCCGTCGGCGGACGGCGGGCAGCCGGTCATAGCCGTGGTCGGTGAGCGGGGCGCCGTGGCGCAGCGCGACCAGCTGTCGTGGTTCGAGTCCAAGCCGCTGTTCGGCTGGAAGGTCCTCGTACCGCGGACGAAGGAGCAGGCCGCGTCGCTCTCCGACCAGCTCGTCTCGTACGGCGCGGTGCCGCACGAGGTCCCGACGATCGCCGTCGAGCCGCCGCGTACCCCGCAGCAGATGGAGCGCGCGGTCAAGGGCCTGGTCACCGGCCGGTACGAGTGGATCGCCTTCACCTCGGTCAACGCTGTCAAGGCGGTCCGGGAGAAGTTCGAGGAGTACGGTCTCGACGCCCGGGCGTTCGCCGGGATCAAGGTCGCGGCGGTCGGTGAGCAGACCGCCAAGGCGCTGATCGCCTTCGGCGTGAAGCCCGATCTGGTGCCGTCCGGCGAGCAGTCGGCGGCCGGGCTGCTGGAGGACTGGCCGCCCTACGACGCGGTTTTCGACCCGATCGACCGGGTCTTCCTGCCGCGCGCCGACATCGCCACCGAGACGCTGGTGGCGGGCCTGATCGAGCTGGGCTGGGAGGTCGACGACGTCACCGCGTACCGCACGGTGCGGGCGTCGCCGCCGCCCGCGGAGACCCGCGAGGCGATCAAGGGCGGCGGTTTCGACGCGGTGCTCTTCACCTCGTCCTCGACCGTCCGCAACCTCGTCGGCATCGCGGGCAAGCCGCACAACGTCACGGTCATCGCCTGTATCGGCCCGGCGACCGCGAAGACCGCGGAGGAGCACGGGCTGCGGGTGGATGTGCTCTCGCCCGAGCCGTCGGTGCACAAGCTGGCGGAGGCGCTGGCGGACTTCGGCGCGGCACGCCGCGACGCCGCCATCGAGGCGGGTGACCCGGTGACCCGGCCCAGCGAGCGGCGGCCCGGGGCGCGGCGGCGGCGGGCTACGCCGTAGGGAGCGTGCCGCGTCCTGCCCCGTATCCGCTTTGGTGGGTGCGGGGCAGGGGTGTTTCATCGCCCGAATGAGTCGTGTCATCCTGCGGCGTCATGCTCCCGGCACGGTCCTCCTGCGGTGTGTGGGCCGCCGGCGGACGTGGAGGTCAGAAGCGTGCGGCGCGGTGATGACGCCGTGGTCGGGGATGGTGCGTGCGGCGATGGTGACGCCGCTGGCGATCCGGCAGTCGCGTCCGAGTACGAGGCCGGGGCCGAGGCTGATGCTGTTGCCGGTCTGGACACGGTCCCCGATCAGGGCGCCGAACTGTGGTGTGCCGCAGCGGTAAAGGCCGCTGGGGGTACGCAAGACGATCTCTCGTTCCGGTCTGCTCATGTGGAGGCTCCACATGCTGATGGCCGCGACGGTCAGGTTGGCGGACAGGTGGGCGTCGGCGCCGACGAGGGTGCGGTTGATTCCGATGCGGTGGCCGAGGATTGCCCGCTCGCCGATGAACGATCGGGTGACTTCGCAGTTGAAGCCGACCGAGACGTCGGCGCACAGTACGGAGCCGGCGCGGACGGTGGAGAACTCCCACACGCGTACGCGGGGGCCGGTGATCACGTCGTCGCCGATGATCGCGGTGGGGTGTATCTGCGCGGTGGGGTGGATGCGGTGCGGGAGCCGGGCGAGTGCCTGGCGGTGCCATTCCTCCCAGAGCGCGAGGAAGTCGGACAGCTCCGTCTGCTCCAGTTGCTCGTACGGGGTGGCGTTCAGCATCCCGCTGGTGGGGGCGGTGAGGTGGTGGCCGAGGCGGATGGTGGGCATGGGTGGCCCTTTCGGAGTGTGGTCGGTGGCCGTCCCCGGGGCGGCTAGCATCACCGGCACCGGACCCGAGGAACGGAGAGTTCATCCGTGCGTCACCCGCGCGTTGGCGTCGCCATCTTGACCATGGGCACACGGCCCGTCGAACTGGCCGAGCTGCTGGAGTCGGTCGCGGGGCAGGACACGCCGGCGGCGCGGGTGGTGGTGGTCGGCAACGGCTCGCCGCTGCCGCCGCTGCCGCAGTGGGTGACCGGCGTGGAACTGCCGGAGAACCTGGGCGTCGCCGGTGGCCGGAACGTGGCCCTGGCCCGGCTGCGGGAGTTCGGGGACATCGATGTGGTGGTGGACCTGGACGATGACGGCCTGCTGATCAGCCGGGATGTCTTCACCCGGCTCGTGGAGCTGTATGAAGCGGATGCGCGGCTGGGTGTCGTCAGCTTCCGTATCGCCGATGAGCGGGGACGTACCCAGCGTCGTCACGTCCCGCGTCTGCGCGCGGCTGATCCGATGCGGGGCGGGCTGGTGACGACGTTCCTGGGCGGCGGGCACGGGTTGTCCATGCGGATGCTGGAGAAGATCGGTGGCTGGCCCGAGCCGTTCTTCTACGCGCACGAGGAGACCGACCTGGCCTGGCGTGCGCTGGACGCGGGCTGGAAGGTGCTCTACGAACCGGAGCTGGTGCTCCAGCACCCGTGGACGTCGCCGGCCCGGCATGCGGTCTTCCATCGCATGGTCGCCCGCAACCGGGTCTGGCTCGCCAAGAGACACCTTCCTGCCCTCCTCGTCCCTGCCTACCTGGGCGTCTGGACCGTGCTGACGGTGGCCCGTACCCGGTCGGCGGCGGGGCTTCGGGCGTGGTTCGGCGGGTTCGCCGAGGGCCTGCGCACGCCCTGCCCGCCCCGTCGGCCGATGCGGTGGTCCACGGTGTGGAAGATGGCCCGCCTGGGCCGGCCGCCGGTCATCTGATCAGGAGGCCGCAGCCTCGGGCTGGGACCGCAGCCATACGGGGATGGCCCCTGGGTTGTTGTCGAGCCAGTTCGCGTAGCGGGCAACCCCCTCCTTGAGGGTGATCGTCGGCCGCCAGCCGAGCACCGTTTCCATGCGGTGGGTGCCCGCGTAACCGCCGAGCGGGTCACCGGGCGGCATCGGTGTCTCCACGAATCGGGTGTCCGGGCGGTGCTCGGCGACCAGCTCGGCCACCTTGCGGATGCTGGTGGGGGTGCCGGTGCCGATGTTGATCGTCTCGTTGTGGGCTCGCGGGGCGACCAGGGCCCGCACTGTGGCGGTGGCGATGTCCTCGACGTGTACGAGGTCCCGGACCTGGTGGCCGCCGCCGTTGAGATGCAGGGGCAGTCCCAAGGCGGCCCGAGTGGCGAACCAGGCCACCACCCACGAATGGCTGCTCTCCTTGATGACCTGCGGTTCGCCGTAGACGGAGAAGTACCGTACGACCGTGTAAGAGGTGCCCATGGGGCCCAGCGTCAGAGTGGTCTGGCTCTCGCCCCACGCCTTGGAGTTGGCGTAGACGGACATCGGCCGCAGCGGCGTGTGTTCGTGGAATTGCGGCGGTACCCGGCCGTAGACGGCCTCCAGCAGTTGACGCACGGCCCGGCACTCCTCGCTAGGGCGTGCCCAGTCGTCCGGGTTGCCGTTCCCGTAGACGCTGGCCGAGGAGACGAAGACCAGCCGGCGGACCCGCTCGCAGGCGGCCACTGCGTCGAGCAGTACCTGAGTGCCAGTGATATTGGTGTGGATCGCTGCCATGGGATTGCGAGTGCAGGCGGCGACATCAGCGAGGGCGGCGGCGTGGATCACGTAGTCGGACCCGGCCACCGCCTTCTTGACCGCATCCGGGTTCTGAATGTTGCCTACGATGACGTCCGGGTCGGCGGGGTCGATCCCGAACAGGTCGCGGTAGGTGTGCTGGGGGTAGGCGTCCAGCGTGCACAGGGAGAGCGGGCGGGCCCCCGCCCGGCGCAGGCAGGCGGCGATCCGGCTGCCGATGAGCCCTGCTCCTCCAGTGACCAGCACGGTCCGGCCGGCGAGTTCCTTCAACCTGTTGTCGTGCACAGTGCCTCCATGCCGTGGTGAAGTGTGCGATGTCACCGGCCCGCCTGGCGGGCCCGCTCGCGCTTGGCGATCAGCTGCTCGAACTGGATGGCGTACAGCTCCACCTGGTCCGGGGACAGGACAAGCATCGACTGCGTGCTCCGGCCGTCGGTGTGGTGAACCTGGATACCCAGGACGGCCTCCTGGGCACGGTGGTCGTATGTCGCGTCCCGCTTCAGCGGCGTCACGTGGGTGACCGATGCCGATGCGCCCTGGACGGCGGTGTTCTCCTCCATCTCGCTCACCCCTTGGGGTATGCCTGCGGCCCGCTCGGATGCGGGCTGCCCGTGGTTACGAGGACACCGCAGCCCGCCCGGCAAGGTGAGGCGTGGCGTCTGGGCGCGCACACGGTTTGCACCAGGCGTAAACGGCTTGCAACTTCTCGTGTTGCAGGGCGGTTTGACGGGACAATGAGCCCGGCAGGAGGTGAGTCGTGGACAACGCCCATCCGATCTGGCGCTCAGCGGCCATGCGTGACGCCCGCGCGCGCCGCGATGCCGGAGCGATCGTCCGGTTAGCTCGCCGCGCGGCCGACATCACGCTCGCCGAACTGGGAAAGCAGGTCGGCTATACCGCCGCCTCCCTGTCCCGGATGGAACGCGGCAAGCAACCCATGCGCGACGTGCTGCTGCTCCAGCAGCTTGCCGCCTGTCTGGACATCCCGCCGCACCTACTCGGTCTCGCTCCGCAGCGCCAGCGAGCAACACCGGACCACCCCGGCACCATTAGGGTGGGCACGCAGGCCCTGTTCGGCGAAGAGGGAGACGACCCGGTGCGACGCCGCGAACTCCTGGCAACCCTGGCCGGAGCCACCACCAGCGCGGTCCTCGGACCTCCAACCGGCGCCCACGCTGCGGCGAAGCCGAACCTGTCCGGCCTGGAAGACATGTTGCTTCACCGGCAGCACGGCCAAGCCCTCACCCGAGATCCCACCCCCGCCGCCGTCACCGCGGCGGTGAACGCTTCTCGGCAGGACTTCAGCGCTTGCCGCTACGACGCCCTCGCCCGCGCCCTTCCGGCGCGCATCGCGCTCGCCCAGGCCCTTGGCGCAGACGGCCACCCGGAGCAAGCGGCAACCGCCGTCGCCGAGCTCTACGCCACCACAACCCGTCTGTGCATCAAGCTCGGCGAAGACGGCCTCGCCGCCGTCACTGCCGACCGTGCCCTCACCGCAGCTCTCAGCGGCGCGGACGCCCTCACCGTCGCCGAAGCCCACCGCATGGTCTCCTCCGCGTGGCGCCGCCAAGGGCACTACGCCCGCGCCACCGATGTCGCCGTCACCGCCGCCCAGCAACTGACCACCGACCGGACCGCCGACGCAATCGAACGGCTCTCCGTCCAGGGAAACTTGTACGCCACCGCCGCCTACACCGCTGCCAAGCAAGGCGACCGGCACACCGCATACGCCCTCATCGCCGAGGCCCAGGCCACCGCCGGGCAACTCGGCCACGATGCCCTGCTACGCGGCAACGTCTTCGGCCCCAGCCAGGTTCTCCTCCACCAAGTCTCGATCAGTCACCTGCTCGGCGACGCGGGCCAAGCCATCGAGCACGCCCGCCGCATCGATGCCGCTGCCCTGCCCACCACCGAACGCCAAGCCCGCTACTGGATCGATGTCGCCCGCGCCTTCGACCAATGGGGCAAGCCCGACCGCTGCTACCGAGCCCTCCTGGCCGCCGAGCAGGCAGCAGCCCAGGAAGTCCGCCGCGGATCGGTCCGGACCATGGCCGCCGGGCTCATGCGCCACGACCGCACCCTCCCCGGCATACGGGCATTCGCCCACCGCGTCGGCGCGACAGCGTAGGGCTCCAGGGCGGGCCCGCCGTCATCACGTTGAGCTACGTGTCACCTGGTTTGCCGCTCGTTAACAGCACCCCTATCTGTGCGGCTCCGCGCCTGCCGACGGAGGACCGGAGCCCGGAAACCCGGGCTCCGGTGGCCCGGACGGCGGCGCGGCGGGCGGTCAAAAGATCAAAGAACCCTGGGAAAGAACCCTCCAAACCAACCAAACCCCGTGTACGTCACTCATGGGGGTGAACGGGATCAACTCGGCTGGCGCGAGGGAGGGTTGGGC
>NZ_VKJP01000203.1 GCF_007280575.1 Streptomyces benahoarensis | reverse complement strand
GCGTGGCCGTTCGCGCGGCAGGCGCTGCCGGGCGGGGCGGGCACCGCGTCGTGGCTGTGTGCCCGGGCGGAGACCTGGCGGGGGCCGGGCAGCCGCACGCTGTCGGTGTTCCAGGCCCCGGCGCCGAGCGGGCAGCCGTATGCGACGGGTGCGGTGACGGCGGCGGCCGAGGGCGGTACGGCGTGCGGGCCGCGGGCGCCGCGGGTGCTGGCCGGGGTGTTGTGGAAGTCCGGGGACGGGGCGTGGTGGCTGCTGGCGGCCGGTAGCCGGGAGGTGACGTCGATCGCGGCGACCGGCGGCGTACGGGGCGGGGCGACGGGACGGTTGCTGGCGCTGCGGGTCCCGGCGGGCAGCCACGCGCAGCTGACGGGCCGCCTGTCGGGCGGTGGCCGGATCGACGGGCTGGGCTGAGGCCCGGCGGTACGGGGCGGCCGACAGCGGTCCCGTACGGGGCGGCGGGCGGCCCCGCAGAGGCGGACGGACGGATCCCGGGAGGCGGCGCGTGGGGCGCCGGGCTCCCGGGATTTTCCCTGTCCGAGGGGTATTGCCAACGTCTTACCCCCCAGTACATTGACGCGATGTCTAACAAGGCGTCGCCGCGGCCCGGACCGGCCGCACAGGAGCATGTGCCGCTGAAGGCCCGCAACGTCGCGTTCGACTGGGCCGGCACCCCTCTCCACTGGGTCCCCGGGGACCCGTCCACCACCCACACCATCAACGTGCTGCATCTGCTGCTGCCCGCCGGTGAGCGCTGGTTCGTGCACGTCTACAAGCAGGCGCTGCCGCTGATCCGGGACGCCCGGCTGCGCGAGGACGTCCTCGGCTTCATCGGGCAGGAGGCGATGCACTCGCAGGCGCACGACGGGGTGCTGCCGCATCTGCGGGCGCAGGGCCTGGACCCGGAGCCGTACACCGCGCAGGTCGACTGGTTCTTCGAGAAGCTGCTCGGCGACCGGACGCTGCCGCCGGGCCGGCCGCGCGCGTGGTGGCTGCGGGAGCGGATCGCGCTGATCGCGGCGATCGAGCACTACACCGCGTTCCTCGGCGACTGGGTGCTCAACGCCCAGGAGCTGGACGCGAAGGGCGCCGACCCGGTGATGCTGGATCTGCTGCGCTGGCACGGCGCGGAGGAGGTCGAGCACCGGTCGGTCGCCTACGAACTGTTCCTGCACGTCGACGGCGGCTACCGGCGCCGGGCCCGCACCTGGGCGCTGGCCTTCGGTGCGCTGGTGTTCCTGTGGCAGCGCGGTATCCGCTTCTTCATGGAGAACGACCCGAGTCTGCGCGACGGCAAGGCGTCCGCGCGGGACTTCCGGCGTGGCGGCCGGGAGGGCGTGCTGCCGGAGCCCGCCGCGATGCTGCGGTCCATCCCGCAGTACCTGAGCCCGTCGTACCACCCCTCGCATTACGGCAGCACCGCACAGGCCGCGGCCTATCTGGCCCGGTCCCCCGCCGCGGTCGCCGCCGAGGCCGGATCCCCTGGAGGCACCTGAGATGTCCGTCGTTCCCCGTCCCCGTGCCGTACGAACCGCGCTGGTGGTGGGCGGCGTGGCCGCGGCGCTGCTGGCGCGCGGTGCGCTGCGCCGCCGGATCAGGCGGTCGCCGCTGTGGCCGCTGCCCGCGCTGGAGGAGCCGATTTCGGGCCGGGGCGGCGGCCGGGGCGCCGGGGCGCTGCGGCTGCGCGTCGCGGAGCGCACCGAGGCGGCCGAGGGCGTGGTGGCCCTGCGGCTGACCGGCGAGCGGCTGCCCGCCTGGGAGCCGGGCGCCCACCTCGACCTCGTCCTGCCGTCGGGCACCGTACGGCAGTACTCGCTGTGCGGGGACCCGGCGGACGCGGGGTCGTACACCGTCGCGACGCGGCTGCTCGCGGACGGCCGGGGCGGTTCGCGGGAGGTGCACGAGGCGCTGCACGAGGGCGTGGAGGTGGAGGTCCGCGGGCCGCGCAACCGCTTCCCGCTCGCCGACCGCCATGCGTACCTCTTCGTCGCGGGCGGTATCGGCGTCACACCGCTGCTGCCGATGGCGCGGCAGGCGGAGGCCGAAGGCGTGCCGTGGCGGATGGTGTACGCGGGGCGGTCGCGGGCGTCGATGCCGTTCCTGGCGGAGCTGGAGAAGCTGGCGGGCGGCGACCGGCTGACGGTGGTGGCCGAGGACACCGACGGGCGGCCCGATCTGGCGGCGGCGCTGGCCGGGGCGCCGCCGCACGCCGCGGTGTACTGCTGCGGCCCGGATCCCCTGAGGGACGCGGTGGCGGCGCTGCTGCCCGAGGGCCCGGAGGGGCTGACGCTGCACACCGAACGGTTCGCGCCCGCCGCCCCGCCCGAAGCGGCCGCCGGGGACGCCCCGTTCGAGGTGAAGCTGCGCCGCACCGGCCGCACGGTGACGGTGGAGCCCGGCACCAGCGTGCTGCGCGCCCTCCGCGAGCAGGCGCTGCCGGATCTGCCGTACTCCTGCGAACAGGGCTTCTGCGGGACGTGCCAACAGCGGGTGCTGGCGGGCGAGGTCGACCACCGCGACGAGCTGCTGACCGACGCCGAACGCGACGACTCCCTGCTGATCTGCGTGTCGCGGGCGCGGGGGGCTTCTTTGACGCTGGACCTGTGAGCGGGGCGTGCGCCCCGGCCCGGTTACCGCCCGAGGACCGTCACCCCAGGCCGTTAGGGTGTGCGGCATGACGACCGGGGCGCGCCGCAGGATGGGCGTCGAGGAGCGGCGGGAGCAGCTGATCTCCGTCGCCCTCGACCATTTCAGCCACCGTTCGCCCGAGGACGTGTCGATCGACGAGATCGCTGAGGCGGCCGGGATATCGCGGCCGCTGGTGTACCACTACTTCCCGGGCGAACAGCAGCTGTACGAGGCCGCGTTGCGGCGCGCCGCCGACGAGCTGACGGCGCGGTTCGTGGAGCCGCACGAGGGGCCGCTCGGTCCGCGGCTGCTGCGGGTGATGGAGCGGTTCTTCGACTTCGTCGACGAGCACGGGCCGGGGTTCTCGGCGTTGATGCGGGGCGGCCCGGCGATCGGTTCGGGCCGCACCGGCGCGCTGATCGAGGGCGTACGCCAGGCCGCGTACGAGCAGATCCTGGCGCATCTGGAGGTCACCGCGCCGCCGCCGCGGCTGACGCTGGTGGTGCGCTCGTGGGTGTCGCTGGCGGAGACCACGGCGCTGCTGTGGCTGGACGACCGCCGGGTACCGCGCGGGGAGCTGGAGCGGCAACTCGTCCACGATTTCGCGGCGTTGGCGTCGGTGAGCGCGGCGTACGACGACGGGATGGCGGACATCGTCCGCGCCTTCCTGGCGAAGGAGCCGCCGGACGGGATGTTCGCGGACCTGACGGCCCGGCTGCTGGCGCTGGCACCGCAGCGCATCTGAGGGACGGGGCCGGGTACAGCAGGGTGACGCCCCGCCGTACCCGGGCGCGCCGTCACGCCCTCCCCGGTACGCCACCCCCCTCGTGGGCCGCGTCGTCGACGCCGTCCAGGTAGGTGAGCATCCGGGCGTTGACCTCGTCGGCGTGGTCGATCTGCGGGCCGTGGCCGGTGCGTTCCAGGATGACGGCGCGGGCCCCGGGGATCAGCCGCGGGACGCGTTCCGCCTGCCGCTTCGGGTCGAGGAGGAGGCTCCGCCTGCCGAGGACCAGGTGGAGCGGGGTGCGGAGGGTGCGCAGTTCGCCGTCGGTGAGGGGCTTGGGGGCCGGGCGGCGGATGCGGTGGGCGCGGACCCCGGCCCGCACCATGGCGCGCAGCTCCGGGACGACGAGGACCGGCTGCTCCGGCCAGGCCGCCAGGCGCGGGCGGAGCGCCGCAGGGGCGGCGGTCGCGAAGAGGCTCACGAAGACCCAGGTGAAGAACCGCAGTCCCACCTTCTCCAGCCCGCCCGGGTCGAGCAGCGTCGCGGAGGCGAGGCGCCCGGGCCGCCGGTGCGCCATGTTGAGGGTGAGCCAGCCGCCGTACGAGGAGCCGATGAGGTGAACGCGGTCGAGGCCGAGCCCGGCGAGCGCCTCGTCCAGCCACTGTGCGGCGCGTTCCGGCTGGTGGAGCGGGGCGCGGTGCACGCTGCGGTTGGCGTCGCCGGGGGTTTCGAGCGCATAGACGGTGCGCTCCGCGGCGAGCGCCGGGGTGTTCGGGTACCACATGGCGGCGCAGCTTCCGGCGCCGTGCATCAGGACGACGGGGGTGCGGGTGGCGGCGCGGTCGGCGGACGCGGTGCCCTCCTCCGGCCCGTACCGGTAGACGTGCGTGGTCCCGAAGGAGGTCTCCACGTCGTACTCCGCGCGGGCGGGGGCGCCCAGCGCGTGGACCGCGTCGCAGGCGGCGAAGTACCGGTCGCGCAGGGCGTCGTTGACGTAGCGGCCGATGTCGGCCGGGGCGCGGGTGGCGGTGTCGGACACGGTGGCACCTCCTGGAGCCTCGTTTTCGTGGTACGACCGTACCACGTTGATGATACGGTGGTACCATGAAAACCGGAGGCCGCAACGGCCGGACGGACCGACCCCGGGGAGCACCGATGCCCAAGCGCGTGGACCACGACGAACGGCGCGCCGAGATCGGCCGGGCCCTCGTCCGGGTCGCGGGCCGCCGCGGACTGCACGCCGTCGGCATGCGCGACGTGGCCGCCGAGGCCGGAATCTCGCTCCGCCTCGTGCAGTACTACTTCCAGACCAAGGAGAACCTGCTGTTCCACGGCCTCCAGCAGCTGACCGAGGGGTTCGGCGAGCGGGTCGCCGCGCGGGTCCGGGCGGCCGGCGAGAACCCCGGGCCGCGCGCGGTCGTCGAGGCGCTGCTGATGACCTCGCTCCCCACCGACGAGGAGAGCCGCGCCTTCCACCTCGTCCTCACCTCGTACGCGCTGCTCGCCGTGACCGATGAGGCGCTCGCCGCCCAGCCCTACCTCAGACGCCCGGACGCCGCCGAGGACGCCGTGACCGGACTGCTCGAACAGGCCCGGGAGGCCGAGCTGCTCGCCCCGGACGCCGATACGCGGACGGAGGCGGTCGCCCTTCTCGCGATGGCCGCCGGGCTGGGGACGAGCATCCTGGCCGGACAGCGCACCGCGGAGTCGGCCACCGCGGTGCTCCGGCACCAGCTGAACCGGATCTTCCGCACCTCGTCGGCGAGTTCACCCCGGCCCGCCGCGAACTCCCCCTCACCGAAAGGCACATCCCTCTCGAATATCGATTGACTTTCGATGGAAACCCATCGATATTCGATACATGCATCGACTCTTCATCGTCGCGCTACGGGCCGCCATCGCCGCGGCGATCCTGTTCGGCCTGTTCGCGCAGTTCGTGATCATCCCGGCGACCGCGGCCGACGAGGTCGACCGCTTCCCGCCGTACGCCCCGTTCGCCGCGCCGTACGCGGCGATCGCGATCGCCGGGGTGGCCTGTGTCCAGGTGGGGCTCGTCGCCGTGTGGCGGCTGCTCGCCATGGTGCGGCGCGGCGCGCTCTTCACCCCACGGGCCTTCCACTGGGTCGACGTCATCATCGGCGCCTCCCTCATGGCGACGCTGCTGGCCGCGGGCGTGACCGGGCATCTCTCGCTGGCCTCCATACCCTCGCCCGGTGACGGCATGGAGGTCATCGGCGCCCTGGGCGCCGCCCTCGCGGCCGTCGGGGTGGGCGCGGCCTTCGCGATGCTCGTCGTCGTCATGCGGGGCCTGCTGCACAAGGCGACGGAGTTGCAGCGCGAGATGGCCGAGGTCATCTGATGGCGATCATCGTCGACCTCGACGTGCAACTCGCCCGCCGGGGCCTCTCGGTGGGCGAGTTCGCCGCCGCCGTCGGCATCACCCCCGCCAACATCGCCGTCCTGAAGAACGGCCGCGCGAAGGCGGTCCGGTTCACGACACTCGATGCGATCTGCCGGGTGCTGGAGTGCCAGCCGGGGGATGTTCTGCGGTGGGTGCCGGACGGGGAGGAGAGCGACGCAGGGTAGGCCGGGCCGGCCTGCCGCCTCCCCGCCCGTCAGGCGCCCGGCATCAGGCCGACGGCTCAGGTGCCGGGTATCGGGCGGACGGTGAGGATCTGTTCCGCGTGGCCGACGGGGCCGTGGACGTCGTGGAGGACGCTGCTGGTGACGCCCTGGCCGGAGGGGCCGAAGGTGACGCTGGTGTCCAGGCCGGTCCAGGGGCCCCGGGGCGTGCGGTGCAGGTGGATGGTGAGGTCGACGTTGGGGAACATCCACGCGGTGGGGTCCTGCTGCACGGCGATGCCGTTGGCGGTGTCGACGAGGGTGAGGTAGGAGGCGAGTTCACTGCGGGGCTCGTCGGCGACCAGGTCGACGGTGGACGAGATCCACGCCGCCGTACGGCCCTTGCGGTGCGACGGGACCCGGCGGGCGTCGAGGGAGGCGATGTAGCCGCCGCCCCAGGTGTCGCCCATGGTCCACGGCGCGAGGGTGTCGGGGTGCGGGATGCGCTCGAAGGGACTGTCGGCGACGGCCGTGGTGTCGAGCGAGGCGAGGAGCCAGGCGCGGGCGCGGACGACCGGACGGTCGCCGATCCGCAGGACGGCTTCGAGGAGTTCGATGGTCCGGCCCGGCCGGATCGTCTCCACAGTGACCTCGCACTCCTCGAAGGCGATGCGCCCGAGGATGTCGTAGCTGATCCGGGCCAGGGCCAGACCGGGGCCGGGGCGCTCGGCGACGTGGCGGTCGAGGACGTGCGCGAGGAGCCCGGAGACCGGCCCGAAGTGCTGTTCGTCGGGGCTCCAGGCGCCCTGCGCGTGGGGCGTCGGCTTGTAGTGGCGCTCGTCCGTGCGCTCGTAGTAGCTCTCGCGGTGGCTACGGCGGTGGCTCTCGTGTCCGGTGGGGGCGATGGTCACAGGCGATTCTCCTCACGCGGGACAAGTCATCGATCGGGGCGGGAAACCGGCCGGGACACACGCCCGGCCGCGCCGCCGGCCCGTGCAAAGGAGGGTAAAGGGCCCGGTGTTGCGTGGGCAGAGGCCGTGATCGATTCCACAGGACGGCGGAAGCGATGCTGCGAAAGAGGCGCCGCGCCAGGGGCTCCCCGGCCTGCCGCAAGCGCACCGCCCCCTCCGCAAACTCTTACGCAAGGGATTGCAGGGGTGTGACGTTCCCGGGCAAGCCCCGGTCCGCCCGGCCGGAGGTCCGGGCGCCCCGTGGCCCGGGTCCACGCGCCCGGCGCGGGCGGACCGGCGGCGCATACTCCGGCCCGCCGTGGCGCACCCGGCCTCATCACCACGCACACAATGAACCGGGGTGGGCAGTTGACCGTGTTGCCTGGCCTGTCCTGTCCGGCGCATTGAGGGCCCTCACGGTCCCTACGATCCCTGAGAGCACCCGTGGGCATCGTGTCGTGTCGGGCCGCTGACATGCCCCGCCGCCTCTGCCCCGCCACCTCTGTCCCCGGTGGATGCGACGCGCGGGGGGGGCATGACACCTGGAGCCGTGTCCCTGCCGGGTAGCGTGAAGCGGCCGACAGCAAGCGTTACCGGGTGGAACCGTTGGGCCGCTGCCCGACCGCCCCACGATGAGGTCAGATCGTCCTGCCCCGGCCTGGGAGGAGCACAACACCATGGAAATCGGAATCGGACTGCCGGTTCTGCGCCCTGACCCGGGCCTGTCGATCGTCGACTGGGCCAGGCACGCCGAGTCGCGTGGCTTCTCCACGGTCGGCTCCACCGACCGCCTGGTCTACGACCAATACGAGCCGCTGACCGCACTGGCTGTCGCCGCCGGAGCCACCTCCCGTATCCGGCTGACCACCAGCATCCTGCTGGCTCCGCTGCGCGCCAACCACGCACTGTTCGCCAAGTCCGCCGCCACGCTCGACCGCCTGTCCGGCGGTCGGCTCGTGCTGGGTCTGGCACCCGGCGCCCGGGAGGACGACTACGGGGCGAGCGGGCTCGAATTCCGGCGCCGCGGCAAGCTGTTCGACGCGCTGCTCGAACAGGCCGCCGGGCAGTGGCAGGACCACGACGGAACCGGACCGCGCCCGGCCACTCCCGGCGGTCCCCCGCTGCTGTTGGGCGGGTTCACCAAGTCCGCCCTACGGCGGATGGTCACCTACGGGCGTGGCTGGGTCGCCGGCGCCCAAGGTGTCGAGAACTTCCGCGCGCTCCTCCCAGGGGTCCGACAGGCGTGGCAGGAGGCCGGGAAGGCGGGCGAGCCTCGCCTTGTGGCGACCGCGCACTTCGCGCTGGGCCCGGACGCGGAGCAACGCCTGCACACCAGCCTGGCGCACTACTACACCTCTGGCACCTACACCCAGAAGTCCATCGAAGCCGGTCTGGCCACGCCCGAAGACGTGGCCCGCGAGGTGGCTGCCTACGCCGAGGCGGGCTGCGACGAACTCATCCTCTTCCCGCACGGCGGCGGCCAGGAGCAGGTGGATCTGCTCGCCGACGCGGTCGGGCTGTGACCTCCGGGAAGCGGGCGGCGAGAGGCCACCGCCTTCCCCGTAACACGTCTGCGTCTGGGTCTGGGTCTGCGTCTGCGTCTGCGTCTGCGTCTGCGTCTGCGTCTTACGAGGTCGTCGGTGCGCTCCGTTTCCGGGCCGCCGGTGCGTTCCCGGTTTCGCCCGCCGGTGCGCAGACGGCCGCTGGAAAAGGGTTTGCGGTCGCCGTTCCGGCCCGGATAGAGGTGTCCCCGGCCCGCCCGCAGGCGTGGCCCGACGACCACGACATCGGAAGGAGGAGGCAGGCATGACCACCGCCGTCACCGCGCCCGCGTCCTCCCGGGACACGGCCTCCCGCTGATCCCGGAGGGGACGGGCGCCCCGTAGGAGTGCGCCTTGACCACGCAGACGAACCACCCGCGCGCGAACGAACGTCCGCGCCCGACGCCCGACCCGAACAGCCCTGATGACCCGGACGACCCGGACAACGACCTGACCCTGCGCCCCCTGACCGGGCCCGAGGAGCTGGACCTCTTCCGCAGCCTCCCGTACGCCCTCAACGACGAGTTGGCCGGTGACCTCGCCGAGGGGCGGCGGAAGCCGTCGTGGATGTGGGTGGCGCTGCACGGCGACCGCGTTCTGGCGCGCGTTGCCTGGTGGTCGCGGCCGGGTGATGCCGTCCCGCTGCTCATGGACGTCTTCGACCTCGATGACGCGGGCGCCGCCGGACCCGATCCGTTCGATGCGGGGGTGCGGCTGCTGCGCGCCGCGTTGCCCGCCGTGCCGGCGGACGGGGCTCGGCCCGAGTACCTCCGGTTCGTCCCGCCCGGCTGGCGTACGGATCCGGTGGAGCGGCGCGCCGTGGAGAACCGCATGGCGGCGCTGGAACGGACCGGCGCCCGGCTGCTCGTCGAGCGGCTGCGGTGGGAATGGACGCCGCGGGACGCCGCCGCGCCACCGGACCGGGAACGCGACGCCGCCGCTCCCTCCGGCCCCGCACGGGACGGACTCACGCCACCCGGCCCCGTACGCACCCCCACGGCACTCACCCCCACCGCGCTCACCTTCCGCCCACCCCGCGACCGCGAGGAGTTGCTGACGCTGATGACGTCGGTGCTGGACGGCACGTTGGACGCGCACAGTCGTGCCGAGCTGGGGCGGATGTCGGCGCGGGCCGCGGCGGTTCGGCAGTACGAGGAGGAGTTGGTGCGGTACCGCAGCCCGCGGGAGTGGTGGCGGGTCGCGGTGTCGCCCGGCGGTGAGCCGGTCGGGTTCGTGATTCCGGCGCGGAACGACTACCACGCGATCATCGCGTATCTCGGAGTGGTACCCACGCACCGTGGCAAGGGGTACGCGGACGCGCTGCTCGCCGAGGGCACCCGGGTGCTGACCGCGCAGGGCGTGCCCCGGATCCGGGCGGCCACCGACCTCGGGAACGTCCCCATGTCGAACGCGTTCCGGCGCGCCGGATACCGCGATTTCGAGGGCCGCATCGACATGACCTGGGACTGAGCCCGCCCCGAACCGTTCCCCGAAGGCGGGGAGGCCCCATCGGCTCCCCCGTCCCGACCTGGAACGACCACCGCCCTGGCCCCGTCACCGTCGCCGTATCCCTGGAACAACCGAGTCGACGGGGAACCGGCGCTTGCCCTCGCGCCCTGTGCGGTGGTGCCGTCGGCGCAGGACAGGGGTGCCGGGTCGGCGGTGATCCGGGCGGCGCTGGAGGCGGCGCGTGCGCGGGGCGAGAACCTTGTCCTCGCCCTCGGGCATCCCGCGTACTACCCGCGCTTCGGGTTCGTGCCCGCGTCCCGGTTCGGCATCCGGGCGCCGTTCGGCGTTCCGGACGAGGCGATGATGGCGCTCGCCCTGACTCCGGATGCGCCGGTTCCGTCCGGGACGATCCGCTATCCGGCGGCGTTCGGCGTCTGACGGGCGGGGGGCGGGACGCGCGCGGGCTGGAGGGCGAGGCGCACGCGGGCAGGCGGGCGACCCCGCACCCGCCAACTCCAGCCGTAAAAGCGCGAGTTGGAGCCACTGTTCAATGGTCTCCCACTCCCCCGCCGCATCGTTCCCGGCCCGCCCCGCCGTGCGGAAATTCGTTCGCGCCGGGGCGGGCGTCGCCGTACCGTGGCGCGGTCGGCGGCGGGCGGGGGCACCGCGCGCCGGGAGCGCGTTACGGAGGGGGCTG
>NZ_VKJP01000202.1 GCF_007280575.1 Streptomyces benahoarensis | reverse complement strand
ATGAGCGTCTCGTGGGCTCGGAGATGTGTATAGGAGACAGAGCTCACCCCGCCCGCTGAAGCGGCAGGGACGGCTGGAGCACCAGCATCCGCTCGACCAGGCGAAGGAAGTGGGCGGCGGCGCGGACGAGGTCGTCGGCGTCCCGGCTGCCGGCCGCGCCGGGTATACCGGCCTCGGCCCGGGCCCGGCGGTCGGCTCCGGCGGCGAAGAGGGCACTCCACTCGGTCAGTTCCGGGGCGACCTCCGGTAGCACCTCCCAGGCGCTGCGGATGCGGCGGCGCCGACGCGGGGTGGACTCGGGCCTGCCCCGGACGGCCAGCACCGCGGCGGCGGTGCGCAGCGCGGCGAGGTGGGCCGTCGCGAAGCGTTCGTTCGGGGAGTGCAGGGTTTCGGCTTCGGTGAGGCCCGCCCGGGCCTGGGCGAGCAGGGTGAGGGCGGCGGGTGGCGCAGCCGAACGCCGCAGAACAGGGTGGACATCGCTCGGGGGACCGTACGCAGCGGAGCTGCCCGTTGCGGGACGAGCTGCCATGACGAACCTCCAGTCGTCGCAAACCGGTTCGGAACCGTTGCCCCCATCCTGCGGCACACCACTGACAATCGGCCCCGACCTGGGCTTTCACGGAGAAGTACGGCGGAAGAGACGCGATTCGCCCGGCCGCCGCCCCCGGCGCCACCCGGCAAGGGCCCGCGCGGCTGGGCATTCCGGGACATCGGCCTCGCGGCGGAACCCGCTTCGCCGATCGCCGTCCAGGGGCCTGCTGCCGCTGCTCCACGGGGCGCTGGCGCTGACCGCGCCGACGGCCCGCGGGCGGCAGGTGGTGCGCATGAAGGACCTGCACCCGGAGCTGAGCCTGTGAGCGGGCAGGGGCCGCGGACCGGCACAATCACCTGCATGGACAGCTCCCACTCACGCCGCGACGCCACCCGGCGCAAGCTCTTCGACGCCGCGGTCACCCTCATCGCCGAACAGGGCTTCTCCTCCACCACGGTGGACGAGATCGCCGAGCGGGCAGGGGTCGCGAAGGGCACGGTCTACTACAACTTCGCGAGCAAGAACGTTCTCTTCGAGGAACTGCTGCGGCACGGCATCGAACTGCTGGCGGTCTCCCTCCAGGAGGCGGCCGAGAAGGTGACCGGCCGCGGCGGCACCCGCATCGACGCGCTGGACGCGATGATCCGCGCCGGTCTGGACTTCATCTCCCGCTACCCGGCGCTCACCCAGCTCTACGTGGCCGAACTGTGGCGCACCAACAGAGCCTGGCAGTCCACCTTGATGGTGGTGCGCGAGCGGGCCGTGGCCGTGGTGGAGGACGTGTTGCGGGAGGCCGTCACCGAGGGCGAGTTGAGCGAGGAGATCGATGTGCCGCTGACCGCGTCGGCGCTGTTCGGCATGGTGCTGGTGGCGGCGCTGGACTGGCAGTCGTACCAGCCGGACCGCTCCCTCGACGAGGTGCACGCGGCGCTGTCGCGACTGCTCCAGGGACGGGTGAGCGGCCACCGGAGCTGAGCGACGGGCCCGACCGGGCCGCTGTCCGGGGGACGTTGCCGGGGCGCTTCCCATGGGGGCGTGGCCCGGGGACCGTCCCGCCCCGGGGTGCCGCGGTTCGCCGCCGTTCCCGGGTCCGGACGCGGAAGCGCGCTGCCCTGGCGCGGATCGTTCCCCCACCGATCCGACCAGGGCAGCACTTCCCCCGTATTCCCCCGTATTCCCCCGTGCTTCCCCCGTGTTTTCCCCCGTACGTCCGGGATGCCGCGCCGCTCCGCCGCCCCGTGCCGGCGGTGCGGCGCCGCGTCCCTTCGGTGCACCCCACTCTGTCGTTCCGGCGGGGTGCGGCCCATCCGCGTACCTACTCATCTCACCGTCTGAGTACGCGTACTCACGCGTGAGCACCTCGTCCGCACGCTGTTCTACGATCTCCCGCATGTCCGTACTCCCGTTGGTGTTCACCAGTGGCTGGGCGAGCGGGATCAACGCCTACGCCGTCGTGCTGCTCCTCGGCCTGCTCGGCGCCACCGGCGTCACCGACGAGGTGCCGGACGCGCTGCAGCGCCCCGATGTGCTGATCGCCGCCGCGGTGCTCTTCCTCTTCGAGGCCGTCGCCGACAAGGTCCCGTACGTGGACTCCGTCTGGGACGCCGTGCACACCGTCGTGCGGCCCGTGGCGGGTGGCGTCGTGGCGGCGCTGCTGGCCGGGCACGACGGGTCGCTGCCGCAGGTGGCGGCGGGCGCGGTCGGCGGCTCCACGGCGCTGCTGAGCCATCTCGTCAAGGCGGGGGCACGGATCGCGGTCAACACCTCACCGGAACCGGCGAGCAACATCGTGGTGAGCGTCGTCGAGGACCTCGGGGTCGCCGGGCTGATCGCGTTCGCGGTGTTCCACCCGGTCGCGGCCGCCGTCATCGCCGGGACGCTGCTGCTCGCCGGTCTGGCACTGGTGATCCTGCTCTGGTCGCGGATCCGCCGCGCTCTGCGACGGCGGCGCGAGCGCCGCGAGGAGAAGCGCCTGCGGGCCGCCGCGGAAGCGGACCCCGTCCCGCGCTGAGGCCGTCCGCCGGGCCGTGGTGCGGGCGTTGTCGGTGGGTGCGGATACAGTCGCGGCCATGGCACGGATTGCGGTGATCGGGGCGGGTGCGGGCGCGATGGCGGCCGCCGCGCGGCTGGCCGTCGCGGGCCACCGGGTGGTGGTGTGCGAGCGGGAGACAACGTACGGCGGGGCGCTGGGGCGCTTCGAGCGGGAGGGGTTCGGGTTCGACACCGGGCCCGCGCTGCTGCACCTCCCGGCGGTCTACCGCGACCTCTTCGTCAAGACCGGACGGGAGCCGCTGGAGAGCGTGCTGACGCTCACCCAGGTCGATCCCGCGAGCCACCATGTCTTCCCGGACGGCACGGCGGTGTCGTTGCCGAACGCCTCGCGCGGCGGCGTCCTCACGGCGCTGGACGGCGCGCTGGGCGCGGGCGCCGGGGAGCGCTGGAGCGCCTTCCTGGGCCGCGCCCGCGACGCCTGGGACGCCACCCGCAGACCGCTGCTGGAGGAGCCGCTGTGGGCGGAGTGGCAGGTGCTGGGGCGCGATCCGTATCCGGCGGTGCGCCGCCGTGGCCTGTTCGGCCGCGGCAAGGGCCCGACGACCGCGACGCTCGCGGAGACCGCCCGCCGGGAGCTGTCCGACCCGCGGCTGATCGCCCTGCTGGAGAGCCATGCCATGGCGTACGGCTTCGATCCGCGCGCCGTCCCGGCGAGCGCGGCGGTGCTGCCGTACATGGAGCAGACCTTCGGCACCTGGTATCCGGCCGGTGGCATGCGGGCGCTGGCGGACGCGCTGCACGCGCGGTGCGTGGCGCGCGGTGTGGAGTTCCGCTTCGGGGCGCCGGTCGAGCGGATCGTGGTGGCGGACGGCCGGGCGGCGGGTGTCGTCACGGCCGACGGCGAGGTGACGGAGGCGGAGCATGTGATCGCCGGGGTCACCCCGGAGGCGCTGGCGGGGCTGGTGCCCGGCGGTGCGCCGTGGGAGGCGTCGGACGCCCCGGCCGGTCCGCCGCCGGGCCCGGTGCCCGCCCGGATGACGGTGGCGCTGGCGCTGCGCGGTGCCCGGCCGGACGGTGCCGCGCACCGCACGGTGGTGCACACCGACGACCGCGCGGCGGAGCTGGCCGCGGTGTTCGGCGGGGGTGGTGCCCCGGCCGCGCGGCCCACGGTGACGGTGCTGCGGCCCGACGATCCGGCCACCCGGCCCGATGATGCCCATGAGGCGGTGACGCTGACGGCGACGGTGGCGGCTCCCGGCCCCGGCGGGCTCGCCGCGGCCGATGCCGAGGCGCTGGCCGAGCGGATGACGGAGCGCGCCGAGGCCGCGGTGCCGGGGCTGCGGGAGCGGCTGCTGTGGCGCGAGGTGCTGCCGCCCACGGCGGAGGCGCGGCTGCCCGGCCCCGCGCTGGCGGGTGGCGGCGGCCGGTTCCTGCGGCCCGCCAACCGCACCCGGATACCCGGGCTCCACGCCGTCGGCGGCTGGTCCCATCCGGGTGGCGGTCCGGCGCACGCCGGGATGTCCGGGGCGATCGTCGCCGGGCTGATCGTCAACGGCGAGGACTGGCACGGCTCGACCTGAGTCGGGCCCGTAAGAGCCGTGCCCGGTGCGCGACTTCGCGGGGACGCTCTGGGAGACGGCCAGCTCGCCGGGCGCCCCGAGGCGGCTGCCGCCGTCGCGCTCGGCGCCTCGCGGGTGGCTCAGCGAGGATCCGCCCACCTTCGTACCGGCGCCGACGGCCCACGACGCCTGCTCCCGGATGCGCCGGTCACCGCATGCGGCAGGCCCCGGGCCATGCGGTCCGGGGCCTGTATCCCCCCTGTTCCAGGCGGAGATGACGCGCCGTCAGTAGCGGTACTGCTGCTCCTCGTGGCCGTGGTGCTGCGCCGGCGGATACGGCGGCTCGCCGGACGGGTGGGCGCCGTCGCGCTGTTGCGGCACCCAGACCCCGCCGGGCGGGGTGTCGCCGTAGTCCTGGAGCGAGGTTCCGTACCCCACCGCTCCGTAGGGCTGCTGGGCGTACGGGTCCGCCGGCGCGTAGGGGTCGTGCGGCGGGTACCCCTGGGTGCCGGAGTAGGACCCGGCGGCCGCGCCCGGGTCGGTGCCGTACGGGGCGTAGGAGCCGTAGGGATCGGCGTACGCGTCCTGGGCGCCGGGGGCGTAACCGCCGCCGTGGCCATAGGGGTCGGGGTCCGTCGGCTGGTGGCCGAAGGCCGCGGCGTAGGCGTCGGAGCCGTGCGGTGCGGTGCGGGCGTCGGGGCTGTAGACGCCGTACTGCCCGGTCTCGTCGGGGAGCGGCTGCGGGGCGTAGATGGCGTCTTGGGCGTAGCCGTCCTGGCCGCCGAAGACCGGGGCGGTGCCGTGGCCGTCCGGACCGCCGGGGGCCCAGCCGCCGCCCTGGTCCGGCAGCGGGGCGCCGTAGCCGTCGTGGGGCGCGTAGCCGTCCGGGGCGCCGTGGGGCGGGGCGGTGCCGTACGCGCCGGGGGCGTCGGTGCCGTCCGTGGGCTGCGGGCCGTCCGGGGTGTCGGCGGGCCCGGTCGTCTCCTCGACGTCGGAGATGTGCAGGGCGGGCCGGCGGCCGCCGGACTTCGCCCGGCGGCGCCGGTTCTCCCGCGGGGCGCCGCGCAGCGACCAGCCGCTGGTGAAGCCGCGGCGGAAGGAGAGCGTCACGTAGGTCTGTCCGGTGGCGAACGCGGCGGCACCGAGCGCGATGACGATCACCGACGGGAGGAGGACGCCCGTCACCACACCGAGGAACCCGGTGAAGGCCAACAACCGCCACCGGAGCCGGGCCTTGTACTGGAAGAGGACCTCACCCAGAAGCCACAGCGCGACGCAACCGAATGCGATGTACAGGACCGCCCAGCCCATGTACGCCCCTCTTCCGCCGCGCTGCGGCACCGTGATCAGGGCTGCTGGTGCAGCCCCAGATTCTCGTAGATTTCCAGGGTCGCCGTGGAGTGGTTCAGGGTGATGAAGTGCAACCCGGGCACGTCCTCGGCCCTCAAGCGCGCGCACAGTTCCGTGGCGTACTCGATGCCAATGGAGCGTACAGCGGACGGGTCGTCCTTGACGGCCAGGATGCGGTCCGCGAGCTCAGGTGGGAACGCGGCGTTGCTCAGCTGCGCGAAACGTTCGATCTGCCGGATGTTCGTGACGGGCATGATCTCGGGGATGATCGGCGTCGTGCACCCGGCGGCGGCGACCCGGTCGCGCAGCCGGAGGTAGTCCTCGGCGTAGAAGAACATCTGGGTGATGGCGAAGTCGGCGCCCGCGCGGCACTTGTCGATGAAGTGCGCGACGTCGGTGTCCCAGTCCGTGGAGCGCGGGTGCATCTCGGGGAAGGCGGCGACGCCGACGCAGAAGTCGCCGGACTCCTTGATCAGGCGGACCAGTTCGGCGGCGTAGGTGATGCCCTGCGGATGGCGGACCCAGTCCCCCATCGGGTCGCCGGGCGGGTCACCGCGGAGCGCGAGCATGTTGCGGATGCCCGCGTCGGCGTACTGGCCGATGATGTTGCGCAGGTCGGCCACGGAGTGGTTGACGGCGGTGAGGTGGGCGACCGGGGTGAGGGTGGTGTCGGTGGCGATCCGCTCGGTGGCGCGGACGGTGCCGTCACGGGAGGTGCCGCCGGCGCCGTAGGTCACGGAGACGAAGGTCGGCGCGACGGCTTCGATGCGGCGGATGGCGTTCCACAGCGTCCGCTCGCCCTTCTCGGTCTTCGGGGCGGCGAACTCGAACGAATACGACTGTTTGCCGGAAGCGAGCAGCTCACGGACGGTATGTGCGCGATCAGTCCTGGTGGAAGCGGTACCTAGGGCCATACGGGAAGGTTATCCACCCGCGGGTCGGGCACCAACCGACTCCGGTGGAATGCCTGAATAGGCCCGTTTCCCGTCCACGGAGTGGACAGCGGGCCGGGCCCGGTCGGTGGGAACGCGATCGGCGCGTGGCGGGCACGGTCGCCCGTGCGCACCCGGCGTCCGCCGGATCAGGCGTCCCGCTCGCGCACGCGCTTGGCGAGCGAGGCGGCCGCGGCGGCAGGATCGTCCGCCTCGGTGAGGGCGCGGACGACGACGATCCGGCGGGCACCGGCGTCGAGCACCGCGTCGAGGTTGCCGGAGTCGATGCCGCCGATGGCGAACCAGGGGCGTTCGGGGGCCCGCGCGGCGGCGTACCGGACGAGGTCGAGGCCCGGGGCGTGGCGGCCCGGTTTGGTGGGCGTGGGCCAGCACGGTCCGGTGCAGAAGTAGTCCACGCCCGGCTCGGCGAGGGCGGCGTCGACCTCGGCCTCGGCGTGCGTGGAGCGGCCCATGAGGACGTCCGGGCCGAGGAGCGCGCGGGCGGCGGGCACCGGGAGGTCGCCCTGGCCGAGGTGGAGCACCGCGGCTCCGGCGGCGTGCGCGACGTCGGCGCGGTCGTTGACGGCGAGGAGCGTGCCGTGGCGGCGGCAGGCGTCCGCGACGGTCTCCAGATGGCGCAGCTCCTCGGCCGCCTCCATGCCCTTGTCGCGCAGCTGGACGATGTCCACCCCGGAGGGGAGCACCGCGTCCAGGAACTGCGGCAGGTCGCCCTGGCGGGTGCGGGCGTCGGTGCAGAGGTAGAGGCGGGCGTCGGCGAGGGCCGCGGCGCGGGCGGCGTGGATCCGGGTCGTCATCGGGTGCTCCCCCAAGGCGGTGGCGTACGGCCGGACGGTCCGGCGCGTACGCCACCTCGGTAGCGGTTACGGATGCGGAGGGGTGCGGGCGGGCCGGGGCGCGGCCCGCCCCGGGGCGTCACATGGCGAGCGCCTGCGCCCGGCGCTTCACCTCCGTGCCGCGGTTCTCCCGCAGGGCCTGCGCGGGGGTGCCGGGCAGGGTGTCGTCCACGGTGAAGAGCCACTCCAGCATCTCGTCGTCGGCGAAGCCGTCGTCACGCAGGAGCGTCAGGGTGCCGACGAGGCCCTTGACGACCTTGCCGTCCTGGATGAAATCGGCCGGCACGTGCAGTGCCCTGTTCTCGCCGCGGCGCACCGCGATCAGCTGGCCCTCCTTGACCAGCTGCCGTACGCGCGTCACCTCGACGCCGAACTCTTCGGCGATGTCGGGGAGGGTGAGCCAGGCGGGGACGAGTCCATCGATGTTTGCGTCAATCTCGGTCACAGGACAAGCGTGCCACCTCGCACTGACAGTCGGTAGCCGGGCATCGCCATGAGAGGGCCGCGCGGGGGCGCC
Organism: Streptomyces benahoarensis; assembly: GCF_007280575.1. GTDB lineage: Bacteria > Actinomycetota > Actinomycetes > Streptomycetales > Streptomycetaceae > Streptomyces > Streptomyces benahoarensis. The sequence goes on along the minus strand of NZ_VKJP01000202.1, from coordinate 2,811 downwards.
GGAGCCCCGGCGCGCGGTTCCCACGAGGGGCGCCGGGCCCGTCCCCGTACGCCCCGCGCGGCTCAGCGCACCGCGGACTTGAGCGGGACGGACGCGTCGGCCGCCCGCACCCGGTCCAGGACGGCGCCCCGCTCGATGAGGCGGCGGCCCTGGGCCAGGTCGCGGGGCCTGCCGACCGCCAGCAGCGCCACCAGGACGCCGTCGCGCAGCCAGATGACCGACCAGGCGGCACTGTCCGGGTCACCGCGCCAGACCGGCTCGTCGGCGCCGCCGTGGTCGCCCGCGTACTGCACGAAGCGGCCGAACTGCTCCGACCAGAAGTAGGGCACCGGGTCGTAGACGGTGCCCTCCGCGGGGTCGCCGGTGATGTTCTGCGCGACGGTACGGGGGCCTTGGAGGGCGTTGTCCCAGTGGTGGATCAGGAGTCGGCGGCCGTAACGGGCGGAGGGGAAGGAGGCGCAGTCGCCGACGGCATGGACGTCCGGGGCGGAGGTGCGCAGCCGGTCGTCGGCGAGGACCGAGCCGTCCTCGGGCGACAGCGCGATACCGGAGCCCGCCAGCCAGCCCGTGGCGGGGCGGGCGCCGATACCGACGAGGACGGCGTCGGCGGGCAGCGCGGTGCCGTCGTCCAGCACGACGCCGCGCTCCTCGACGGCGGCGACGCGCGCCCCGGTGCGCAGCTCGGCACCGGCTGCGGCGTACCAGGGCGTCATATGGGCGGCGACCTCGGCGGGCAGCGCCCCGGCCAGCGGGCGGTCGGCGGCCTCGACGACGGTGACGGTGCAGCCCGCCTCCCGCGCGGCGGTGGCGAACTCGGCGCCGATCCAGCCCGCCCCGACCACGACGATGTCGCTGCGCCCGGCCAGGACGGGCCGCAGCCGCTGTGCGTCGTCCAGGGTGCGCAGCAGGTGCACACCGGGGTGCCCCTCGGTGCCGGGCAGCCGGAGGGGTGCCGCCCCGGTGGCGAGGACGGCGTGGTCGTAGCGGACGGGGCCGCGCACGGTGTCCAGCAGGTGCTCCCCGGGGCGGATGCCGGTCACCGGGTGGCTCAGTTCCAGCTCGATGCCGAGGGAGCGGAAGTCGACGTCGAAGGCGGCGCCGTCGGCCTTGCCCAGCAGGACCGCCTTGGACAGCGGCGGCCGGTCGTAGGGCGGGTGCGGTTCGTCGCCGAAGAGGGTGATCGGGCCGCGCCAGCCGTTCTCGCGCAGCGCAACGGCGGTCTGCACGCCCGCCATACCCGCACCGGCGATCACCACGCGCGGCGTGTGGTCAGGGGCCTGGGAGGACTTCCTCTGCTCGCTCACCCGGTCACTCTAGGACGGCGCGCGAGGCCGTCCGCAGCACCGCGCAAGGAGATCTCTGACACAGCGTCACGACCGGTCGCCGCGGCCCGGCCGCTCCGGGGGCGCTCCCTTACGGGCCTTCGGGGGCGGGTACTAGGGTGAGGCGGACACGCACTCGCGGGAGCCCGGCGTACCGGGCTGAGAGGGAGGCTGACCGGCCTCCGACCGTACGAACCTGATCCGGGTCATGCCGGCGAAGGGAGGGGCTGGACGCCCATGCCTCCATCTGCCACACCACCGAGCCCGACGGATCCGTCGCCGCACCCCGATGTGCTGGTGATCGGCGGCGGCCTCATGGGGCTGGTCACCGCCTGGCGGGCCGCGCGGCGCGGGCTGCGCACCGCGCTCGCCGATCCGGAGCCGGGCGGCGGCGCGGGCCGGGTCGCGGCCGGGATGCTCGCCGCCGTCACCGAACTGCACTACGGCGAGGAGACGCTGCTCGGCCTCAACCTCGCATCGGCCCGCCGCTACCCGCGTTTCGTGGCGGAGCTGGAGGAGGCGAGCGGCCTGGAGGTCGGCTACCGCGCCTGCGGCACGCTGGCCGTGGCGCTGGACGCCGACGACCGCGCCCACCTGCGCGAACTCCACGCCCTCCAGCTGCGGTGCGGGTTGGAATCGGTATGGCTGTCGGGGCGCGAATGCCGACGGCTGGAGCCGATGCTCGCGCCCGGCGTGCGCGGGGGCCTGCGGGTCGACGGCGACCACCAGACCGATCCGCGGCGGCTGACCGCGGCGCTGCTGGTGGCCTGCGAGCGGGCCGGGGTGGTCTTCCATCGGGCCCGCGCCTCCCGGCTGACGGTCACCGCGGGGCGCGCCACCGGCGCCGAGCTGGCCGACGGCACCCGGGTGTCGGCGGGCAGCACCGTCCTGGCCGCGGGCAGCCTCAGCGGACGGCTGGCGGGCGTACCGGACGAGGTGCGCCCGCCGGTGCGCCCGGTGAAGGGCCAGGTGCTGCGGCTGCGGCTGCCGCGCATGCCCCAGGGGAGCCCCCCGTTCCTGTCCCGCACCGTACGGGCCGTGGTGCGCGGGGGGCCGCTCTATCTGGTGCCGCGGGAGAACGGCGAGCTGGTCGTCGGCGCCACCACGGAGGAGCTGGGCTGGGACACCACCGTCACCGCGGGCGGCGTCTACGAGCTGCTGCGGGACGCGCACGAGCTGGTGCCGGGCCTGACGGAGCTGCCGCTGGTGGAGACCTGCGCGGGGCTGCGGCCCGCCTCGCCGGACAACGCGCCGCTGCTCGGCCCGACGGCGCTGCCCGGTCTGCTGCTGGCCACCGGGCACTTCCGCAACGGCGTGCTGCTGACGCCGATCACCGGTGACGCGCTGGCCGAGGCGCTCACCACGGGGCGGCTGCCCGAGGAGGCCCGCCCCTTCTCCCCCGACCGTTTCGCCCCGGGCGCCGGTGCACCGGCCGCCCCGGGACGCGTCCTCCAGGAGCAGCAGGCATGACCACGCCCACCCCTGTCTC
>NZ_VKJP01000201.1 GCF_007280575.1 Streptomyces benahoarensis | reverse complement strand
CCGCCAGGCTCCCCGCGCCCGCCGTACCGTTCCGTTCCGTCGTCATCCGTGCCACTCCTCGCCGTGTGCGGTGTACGTACACGGCGACCGTGCCAGCGATACCCGACATCTTCTGTCAGGTTTCCTGCGGACCTGGCGGACGTTCACGGGGAGGGCGTACAGGGCCGCAAGCGGTGGCCGGGCGCCCGGCGCGGCGGCCCCGCGCGGCCCGGCCGCCGCCGGATCCGGCCCCGGTGTCCGCCGGGCCCGGCTCACCGATCCCCCCTCACCTCCGCATCGCGTGCAGCAACCCCCCGGAGGCCAGCACCCCGGCGACCCGTACCGGGGCGGACGCCGGGACGCCGACGGCGAGGGTGGTGGCGCGGGTGGTGCGGCGCACCGCGCCGGTGACGTCGAGGCTGCGCACCGCGGGACTGCCCGCCGCGAGCAGGTACCAGTGGCCGGAACCGGCGCGCCAGCGGGTCTCGCCGACGACCTCCGGGCCGTACGGGCTGCACGCGGCGGTGTCCCGGGCGCGGCCGACGACCCGGGCGGGCCACTCGGGCCGGGCCACGGTCGGGTGGAACTGCACGGTGACCCGGCCCGGCCCGCGCCAGGTGTCGGCGCGGCTGCACACCCAGGTGGCGCCGGCGCCGCTCTCCGGCAGCCGCTGGCGGGCGTAGGCCCAGTTGTTCACCGACCGGACGCCCGCGCCCCGCTCCCCGCGCAGCGAGCAGGCGGTGTGGGCCCAGCTCAGCAGCGCCGCGGGGGTGGTGGCCTCGGCCGGGGGTGCGGCGGTGGGCCCGCCGCTCGCGGCCGGGCCGTACGTGAGGTGGACGGGCGTGAGGTCGCCGAGGTCGGTGAGCAGGAAGCTGTGCTGAGCCGTGACCCGCGCCGAGGAGTGCAGGCGCGCCACCGGCCACTGCCCGCAGACGGCGCCGTCCGCGGGCGGCTCCGGAACGCGGTCGGTGACACCGTCCGGGGCGACGTGCAGCGCCTTCTCGGGCGCCGCGGGCCGCAGCAGGTCGCGGGTGGTGGTGTCGGTGATCCACGGGGCGATGAGGTAGCGCATCCACCCGGTGCCGCGCCCGATGACCAGCGCCCCGGCGGTCGTCAGATCGGCGTTGTCGACGCGGGCGAACTCCAGTTCCGCCGGGGCCCCTTCGGGCTCCGCGTACCGCACCAGCCGGTCACCGTCGTGGAGGACGACCACCCTCACCCCGTCGATCACCCCGCCGTAGAGCAGCCGGGGCGGCTGGTCCGGCGGCCGGGTGGAGGTGCCGTCGGCGGCGGTGACGCGGACGTCGCGGCCCGGTGCGCCCCAGACCCGCAGGGCGCGCCCGAGCAGCGCCGTGTCCCCGGCGTACTCGCCCCGCGGCGACCAGGCAGTGAAGTCCACCCGGGAGGTGTCGGCCCATGCATCGTCGGGGGCGCGCACCAGCCGCTGCGGGTCCAGGGCCTGGCGGGCCCGCACGGTGGCCGGGTCCGGCTGGGCGGGCGGCGGGGTGCCGTCCGGCCCGCCGGCGGCGGTGAGCAGCGCCGCACCGGCCGTCAGCACCACGGCGGTGGCGACCGCCGCCCGCCTGCCCTGGCGGCGCCGGAGCAGATCGGTGGGGCGGGCCTGGACGGTGCACGGGTCGAACTCGCCGGAGTTCAGCAGCGCGGCGGTCCCCGGGCCGAGGTCGCGGCCGAGGGCGACGGCGGCGCGCTGCGCGGCACCGGGGTCGGCGACACCCGCCGCGTCGAGGACCGCGAGGACCTCGTCCTCGTTCAGCTCCTCCAGATGCCACAGGGCGACGGCGGCACGGGCGGGGGCGGAGAGCGCGGACAGCGCCTGGTCCAGGGCGAGTTCGTCGGCGCCACCGGCCCGGGGAAAGAGCCGCAGCCCCCACACGACCGGCAGCGGCGACCGCCAGCGCGGCGGCTTCGCCTGGGCGAGCGCCAGCTCCAGGACGCGCGAGCGGACGAGCGGATAGCCCGGTTCGGGCCGCGGGCCGCGCTGGCCGGGCAGAACGGCGCGGGCGCGCTCGCGGCCCGTGGACGGCAGGGCGCGCTGGACGATCCCGTGTGCGGTCAGCACCCGGCGGTGGCGGCCCATCGCGGGCGGCAGGACGAGGTGGGCGAGGCGCACCAGACGCGGGTAGTGCTCGACGATGGCCGCCTCGGCCCGCTCGACATCGGCGCGGGTTCGTTCGTCCATGGGCATGGCGTGGAAGCGCCCTTCAGGAATGGGGTCTGCCGATCGGGTACGGGAAGGTGCCGTAGGGGGCCAGCCTTCCAACGAGTGATTCTTGCACCGGTCACCCCGCTGTTGATCAACAACTCCGGTGCTCGGGAGCCGCGTACGCCGCATCCGGGGCATTCCACCTGCGCGTCCGGACGGGCGCCGCCGCGCGGGTGGCGGCGGGCCGTTCCACATGCGTACGGCCCCGGCAGGCCCGATGCTGGAGCGGTGATGGACGAGACGGAGTTCTGGGAGCTCATCGACGCCTCCCGCGCGGCCGCCGGGGGCGATCCGGTGGACCACGCCGACGAGCTGACCGAGCGGCTGCTGAGCCGCGACCCGGAATCCGTCCTGGACTTCGCCCGCCACTTCGAGGCCCGCTACCACCGCGCGTACACCTGGGACCTGTGGGCCGCGGCGGCGGTGCTGCTGGACGGCGCGAGCGACGACGTCTTCGACGCGTTCCGCTGCTGGCTGATCGGCCAGGGCCGGGAGGTCTTCGAGGGCGCGCTGCACGATCCCGACGAACTCGCCGTGCTGGTCGGTGAGTTCGATGAGGATACGGACGGCGACGGCGAGGAGCTGGGGTACGCCGCCGACGATGCCTACGAGCAGCTGACCGGCGCCGAACTGCCCGGCCTCGGCCTGCCACCGCAGCCCGCCGAACCGCTGGGCGGCTATGTCGACGTCGACGACGACGCGGCCCTGGAGACCCGCTTGCCCCGGTTGTGGGAACGCTTTCGCGCATAGCCGCGTCCCCCGGGGCGCGCGTCCGTACGGGGCGGGCGCGCGGCGGGCAGTATGGCGCCATGCGGATCGCGATCACCGGCTCGACCGGTCTCATCGGCTCAGCTCTCGTCCGGTCGCTGCGGGCGGACGGGCACACCCCCGTCCGGCTGGTGCGGCGGCCGCCCGCGGCACCGGACGAGGTGCGCTGGGATCCGCGCCGTCAGGAGGTGGACGTCGCCGGGCTCGCCGGGTGCGAGGCGGTGGTGCACCTGGCGGGCGCGGGCGTCGGCGACCACCGCTGGACCGCCGCGTACAAGCGCGAGATCCGCGACAGCCGGGTACGGGGCACCGCCGCCGTCGCCACGGCCCTCGCGTCGCTGGACGCCCCGCCCCGGGTCTTCGTCTGCGGCAGCGCCATCGGCTACTACGGCGACACCGGCAGCCGGCGTACGGACGAGACGGCACCGGCCGGTGAAGGGTTCCTGCCGGAAGTCTGCGTCGACTGGGAGGACGCGGCGGCGCCCGCCGCGGAGGCCGGTATCCGGACGGCCTTCGCCCGCACCGGCCTGGTGGTGGCCCGCTCGGGCGGCGCCTGGGGGCGACTGTTCCCGCTGTTCCGGCTGGGGCTTGGCGGCCGTCTGGGCAACGGGAGCCAGTACTGGAGCTTCATCTCCCTGCACGACCACATCGCCGCGCTCCGCCACCTGATCGACGGCGACCTCGCCGGTCCCGTCAACCTCACCGCCCCCGAGCCGGTGACCAACCGTGAGGTGACGGCCGCGATGGGCCGGGTGCTGCACCGCCCGACGCCGTTCCCGGTACCGGCGGCGGCCCTGAAGCTGGCCCTCGGCGAGTTCGCCGGGGATGTCCTCGGGAGTCAGCGGGTGATCCCGCGTCGCCTGTTGAAGAGCGGGTTCACCTTCGCGCATCCGGGCATCGAGGGGGCTATTCGGGCGGCTTGAGGGGGATGCGGAGCGCGGCCCCGGGGCGGGGTACGCGGGCGGAAGGCCGTGGCGGGCCTCGCGCGGCGGGCCCGGCGGGCCGGGCGTCGGCGGCCTCGCGCCGCGGGCGCCGCCCCGTACGGCCCGCGCCCGGCCGCACGGGGCGGCACCGGACCGCGTACGGCACCCGGGTGCCGAGGCGTGGCGCCGGGCCCCGCGCGGCGGTCTCGCACCGCGCCTCGCCCGCGCGAGGGGGCACCGGGCCCCGGCCCCCGCCCGTGGGCACGACCCCGCGTCCGGCGGAAAACGGCGCCCGCCCCGCTCCGACGCGCCCCGCGCGATCCCTGGCCGTCCGGGGCGGGCCGTCCCTACCGTGCCTCCACACATCATCCGGCGTCCCGTGTACCGGCCCGGCGCGGGCGGGCGGGACCGATCTGAGGAGGGGCACGTGCAGCGCACCTCATCGGCCGTGGACGCGGTCATCGTGGGGGCCGGCCCTGCGGGGCTGGCCGCCGCCCGTCAACTGACCGCCGCGGGACTCACGGTCACCGTGCTGGAGGCGGCGGAGCGGATCGGCGGGCGGTCGGCCACCGACGACGTCGACGGCTTCCTCCTGGACCACGGCGGCAGGCCGCTCGTCGCCACGCCCGGCCTGCTGCGCACTCCCGGCCTGGAGACGCTGAAGCTCTGCCGGTTCGCACCGTGGATCGGGCTGCACAACGGGCGGCGCGCGCAGCGGGTCAGCGCACTTCGGAGCACAAGGGGCGCACTCGCCGCCGCGCGCGCCCTTTCGCGCGCTGATCGCCATCCGGCGCGCCCCCAGGACCGGCGCATGGACCGCCTCGGCGACCGTACGGCCCCCGACCGCCCGGCGGCCGACGCGCTGTCCGTCCGTCCGGTCTTCGCGCCGCGCGCCCACGACGCTTTCCTGCGGCCGCTGCTCGGCGTGCTGCTGGGCGATCCGCGGCTCGGCGGCTCCAGCCGCGGCGCCGCGCTGACCCTGCGGGCGTTCGCGGAGGGGCGGCTCTGCCTGCCCGCCGGGGGCGCCGCCGCGCTGCCCACCGCGCTCGCCGCGGGCCTGCCGCCCGGCACCGTCCGCACCGGCGTCCGCGTCACGTCCGTCGCCACCACCTCCGCCACCACCGCGGACCACGGCGAGGTGACCTGCCGCGCGGTGATCGTCGCGACCGGCGCGCGGGACGCGGCGGCGCTGCTGCCGGGGCTGCGGGTACCGCCGTTCCATCCGGCGACGGTGCTGCACCACACCACCCCGCCCGGCCACGGCCCGCACCCGGCCGGGCCGCGCGAGACGCCGCTGCTGCTGACCACGCAGTCCCCGCTGGCCTGTAGCTACGCGGCCGGGGCCATCGACCCGTCGCGCGCCCCGGCGGGCCGGACGCTGCTGACGACGGTGGTGCTGGGCGCCCCCGCGGCGCTTCCGGCCGCCGCCCTGGACGCGGCGGTCCGGCCCCAGCTGGCCCGGGTGTACGGCACCGCCACCACCGACTGGGAGCTGCTGACGGTGCGGCACACCCCGGCGGCGATCCCGGCGATGCCCGCGCCGCACGACCCGGAGCGGCCGGTCCGGGTGCTCTCCGGGCTGTACGTGTGCGGCGACCACCGCGGCCTCAGCACCGTCCAGAGCGCCCTGGACTCCGGCCGCCGCGCCGCCCGCGCCCTCCTGACCGACCTCGGCCTGCCCTCCGCCGAACCGGCCGCCCTGCACACGGCCGCCTGATACGGCGGGCCCGCACCGGCTCGGAGAGGGCGGGTGCGGGCCGGGGCGCCGGACGGGGAACGGGCTTCCACCGGACGCGGCCGGGGCCCGCAGCCCCGGGGCCCGAGGGCCCGAGGCACAAGGCACAGGGTCCGAGGCACGGCCCCACAGGAGCCGAGGCCCCGGCGCCTCACCCCAACGCCGCCACCCGGTCCCGGTACCCCCGCACCGGCGCCGCATCGCGGTACGGCTCCAGCCGCCGTTCGAACTCGGCGACGTACTCATGGGCGCGCACCGACCGCATATCGGCCGCCTGGAGCGCCGCCTCGGCACCGAGCGAGCACGCCTGCTCCAGCTCGCCCAGGGCCAGCCGGGAGGTGGCCAGCACCACCCGGCAGAAGAGGCGGCTGCGGGCGAAGCCCGGTGCCCGCAGCTCCAGGGAGCGCTCCGCGTGCTGGGCGGCGGCACGGAACTGCCGCAGATCGCGGTGGCAGTGCGCCAGCTCGTCGGCCAGCTGCGCCTCGTCGAAGAAGCGCGCCCAGTGCGGCGTCTCGTCGCCGGGCCGGGCGCACTCCAGCGCCCGCTCGGACCGCGACAGCGCCGCCGTGCAGGCCCGCACCTCACCCATCAGGCCGTGGCCGCGCGCCTCCGCCGCGTGCAACAGCGCCAGCACCGCGGGCGGCGCCGCGGCCCCGACGCCCTGCTGCGCCACCCGCGCCAGCTGCACCGCCTCCCGGCCGTGTCCGAGGTAGACGGCCTGCCGGCTCATCGTGACCAGCACGTACGAGCCGTACGCGCGGTCGCCCGCCGCCTGCGCCAGCCGCAGCGCCTGGACGAAGTACCGCTGCGCCAGACCGTGCGCCACGATGTCGTACGACGTCCACCCGGCCAGCCGGGTCAGATCGGCGGCCGCGGCGAAGAGCTTGCGGCCCGTCGCCTCGCCGTACGTGCCGCGCAGCATCGGCTCGGCCTCGTGCTCCAGATAGCGCACCAGGGCCTGACGGGCGTGGCCTCCGCCGTAGGCGTGGTCCAGCGCGCGGAACAGCTCACCGACCGAGCGCAGCGCCGCGATGTCCCCGGCGGTGACGCGGGCGCCGCCGACCCGGTCGACGTGGTCGGTGCGGCGCTGGCGGGGGACCGTGATCCGGCCCTGGAGCGGGACCCGGCCGGTGCCGTCGGGGCCCAGCTCGCCGCGGGCCACCCGTTCGTCGGGGCGGCCGATGAGCCAGTCCCGGCTGGGCACCACCAGCCCCGCCGGGGTGAAGGCGATCTTGCGCAGCTCGACATGGCTGCCGGAGTCCTTGCGCCACAGACCGCTGACGATGTCGACGGCCTCGGTGGGCGTCCCGGCGAATTCGAGTCCGGCGTAGACCGGTGCGCAAGCGTCCAGGCCGAGGTCCTGGGCCGACAGGCGGCGGCCCAGCTTGCGGGTGAAGACCTCGGCGATCAGCGCCGGGGTGGTGCCCCGGGGCTGCTGGCCGCGCAGCCAGCGGGTCACGGATGTCTTGTCGTAGCGGAGGTCGAGGCCGTGCTCGATGCCGAGCTGGTCGACGCGCCTGGCGAGTCCGGCGTTGGAGAACCCTGCCTCGGCGATGAGGGCGGCCAGCCGGCGATTGGGCGTGCGGTGCGGGGGTCGTTCCGTCATCAGCTTTACCGGTCTCCTGCCTTCCGGGCCGGGCCGCCGGGCCCGGCTGACCCTGTCCGGCACGCTCGTCGCCCTTGTGGAACGGCGCGAATGTAACGGCCTTCGGGGCTCTTCTGGCCGCCTGAGCACCGCGTTCATCCGATCGTGTGAGCAGGGCGCATGCGCTCCACACCGAGGTTCACCCGGCTCACGCCCCCGCCTTCCCGACCCGTCGACCGGTTTCCCGGCCCGGCCGCGCAGGGTCCCCCGGCCACCGGCCGACCTGCCCCCCGGCCGTACAGTGGCCTGGGCGCGAAGTGGCATCGACATGCAGGAGCCCCGTATCGAACGGATGCGGAGGTACTGCATCAAACGTCGCAGCCCGCTGCGACAGAAGTGCGAAGAGGAGCTGCCGTGACTGCGATCTCTCGGGGGGACACCCCCGCACCCGAGGGGCTGCGCTTTGTGCATCTGGGCTTCGGCTCCGACGCCGTGCCCTACGAGGCGGCCTGGCAGGAGCAGCGACGGGTGCACGCCGCCCGGTTCGCCGACGAGGTCCCCGACACCTGTCTGCTGCTGGAGCACCCGCCGGTCTACACCGCGGGCCGCCGCACCGCCGACGACGAACGCCCGCTGGACGGCACGCCCGTCATCGACGTGGACCGCGGCGGGAAGATCACCTGGCACGGCCCGGGCCAGCTGGTGGGCTACCCGATCCAGAAGCTGCCGCGCCCGGTCGACGTCGTCGCGCACGTCCGCCGCCTGGAGGAGGCGCTGATCCGGGTCTGCGCCGACTTCGGCATCGAGGGCACCCGCATCGAGGGGCGCAGCGGGGTGTGGGTCCTCGGCGACCCGGTCGAGCAGCGCCCGTCGCTCGGCGGTCTCCAGCTCGACCTCGCCCCGCAGGCCGGTGCGGACGCGGACGAGATGTACGACGCGCGGCTGCGCGGTCCCCAGTACGCGCCGTCCAACGCCGGTCAGCGCGGTGAGGACCGCAAGCTCGCCGCGATCGGCATCCGCGTCGCCAAGGGCGTCACGATGCACGGCTTCGCGCTGAACGTGAACCCGGACAACACCTCGTTCGACAAGATCGTGCCGTGCGGCATCCGGGACGCCGGCGTCGCCTCGTTCTCCGGCGAGCTGGGGCGCGACCTCACCATCGCCGAGGTGCTGCCCTCGGTCGAGAAGCACCTGCGGGACGTCCTGGAGGGCGTGGAGCTCCTCCCCCGCGCGGTCTGAGCGCCGTCAAGGAATGCCGGCCTCGTATCGGGGGTTGGTGAGCGCGTAAAGACGTGCGAAATCCCGGGCGTACCCTGGTGTACGCCGCTGAATCGAATGCCGCGATAGCAGAAAGGGGCGCCGACGTGTCCGCTGTCGCACCCGACGGACGCAAGATGCTGCGCCTGGAGGTCCGGAACAGCCAGACCCCCATCGAGCGCAAGCCCGAGTGGATCAAGACCCGGGCGAAGATGGGCCCCGAGTACAACCATCTGCAGGGCCTGGTGAAGAGCGAGGGCCTGCACACGGTCTGCCAGGAGGCGGGCTGCCCCAACATCTTCGAATGCTGGGAGGACCGCGAGGCGACCTTCCTCATCGGTGGCGACCAGTGCACCCGGCGCTGCGACTTCTGCCAGATCGACACCGGCAAGCCGCAGGCCCTCGACCGCGACGAGCCGCGCCGCGTGGCCGAGTCCGTGCAGACCATGGAGCTGCGCTACGCCACGATCACCGGCGTCGCCCGCGACGATCTGGAGGACGGCGGCGCCTGGCTGTACGCCGAGACGGTCCGCCAGATCCACGCCGCGATGCCGGACACCGGCGTCGAGCTGCTGATCCCCGACTTCCACGCGGTGCCCGAGCAGCTGGCCGAGGTCTTCTCGTCCCGCCCCGAGGTGCTGGCGCACAACGTCGAGACCGTCCCGCGGATCTTCAAGCGCATCCGCCCCGGCTTCCGCTACGAGCGCTCCCTCAAGGTCATCACCGAGGCCCGCGCGGCCGGGCTGGTCACCAAGTCCAACCTGATCCTGGGCATGGGCGAGACCCGCGAGGAGATCAGCGAGGCGCTGCAGGACCTCTACGACGCGGGCTGCGAGCTGATCACGATCACCCAGTACCTGCGGCCGTCGGTGCGGCACCACCCCATCGAGCGGTGGGTCAAGCCCGCGGAGTTCGTGGAGCTGAAGGAGGAGGCCGAGGAGATCGGCTACGCCGGTGTGATGTCCGGCCCGCTGGTCCGCTCCTCGTACCGCGCGGGCCGCCTCTACCAGCAGGCGATCGAGCGGCGCGAGGTCGACGCCTCCACTCAGGCGGTCTGACCCGCCCCGGCGCGCCGATGTGTGAATCCTGGCACATGCTGGGAGGACGCGGCCCGCACTCCCCCAGGCCGGGGGTGGCGCGGGCCGCTCCGTCGTCACACCCAGGTGTGACCTGCGGGTCATCCGGCGGTCACACCCGTCGGTGACGATGGACCCACGCACCGCGTCCGTCCCGGGCGTCCCGCCGACCTCCCCGAGGGAGACCCACACCATGCAGGCCGCGCCGCTCCGCGCCACCGCACGTCCCGCCCCGTCCGTCACCGGCGCGCTCCGCGCCGTCGAGGCGCTGCTGCTCGGCGGCGGGCAGCGCACCGCCCGCCGCAACGCCTGGAACTCGGTCCTGGAGGACCGCCGCCGGGCCAGTGACCGGCAGGAGGCGCAGTACGTACTGGAGGCCGCGGCGACCCGCCGCCCGCGGGCCACGTAAACTTCTTGGTATGGCGAGGAAGGCAAACACAGACGGCGCTGGCGCCGGCACCCCCGGGCGGCTGAAGCAGATCGCCCAGACCTACAAGATGACCCGTCAGGTCGACTCCAAGGTCGGTCTTGTCGTCGCTGGCGTGGGCATCGTCGTGTTCGGCGTACTCCTCGCCGTCGGCTTCGCGATCGGCCACCCCCTCTACGCGGGCATCCTGGGCTTCGTCCTGGCCTTCCTCGCGATGGCGATCGTCTTCGGGCGCCGCGCCGAGCGGGCGGCCTTCGGGCAGATGGAGGGCCAGCCGGGCGCGGCCGCCGCGGTGCTGGAGAACGTCCGCGGCTGGACGGTCACCCCCGCGGTGGCGATGAACCGTAACCAGGACGTGGTGCACCGCGCCGTCGGCAAGGCGGGCATCGTGCTGGTCGGCGAGGGCAACCCGAACCGGCTGCGCGGTCTGCTGGCCGCCGAGAAGAAGCGGATGGCCCGTACGGTCGCCGACGCCCCGGTCCACGACTTCGTGGTCGGCGAGGGCGAGGGCGAGGTCCCGCTGAAGAAGCTCCGGACCCGGCTGATGAAGCTGCCGCGGGTGCTGCCCGGTGCGCAGGTCACCGCCGTCAACGACCGGCTGCGCGCGCTCGGCGACCTGATGAGCAACATGCCGGTGCCGAAGGGGCCCATGGGCACCCGCCCGCCCCGCGGCAAGATGCGCTGAGCGTCCCGGCCCGCC
>NZ_VKJP01000200.1 GCF_007280575.1 Streptomyces benahoarensis | reverse complement strand
GACATGCAGAGCCCCCCTCCCCTGTCGCCCACCTCCGACCTGTGTGACAGGCCCACCGACCACCGGCAAGAGAGCGATCCAGCCACGCACCCGGCAGGGGCGGCCCCGCACCCGGCACGCCCGGCGCCCCCCGCCCCGGGCGGCACACAGCACACAGCGCACAGCACCGAATCCTTTGCCCGGCCCCACCGGCCGGGGAGGCTGCCCCCTGTGATCGATTGGCTGAGCCAGACCCCACTGGACCCGAACGGTTCGCGTCTCGGACGCGCCGAGGACCACCCCTCGTTCGCCGATCGCGCCTACGTCAGCCGCCGCAACGCGATCGTGGCCGCGGCCAAGGGCCACCGCGTCGGCGCCCCCTCACCCCCGATCGCGTACGACGACGCCGAGCACGCCGCCTGGCGCACCGTGGACGCCGCCCTCACCGAGGCACAACAAGGACGCGTGTGCCAGGCGGTGCTCCAGGCACGCGAGACGGCACCGATCCCCGCCGGCCGCATCCCGCAGCACGAAGAGGTCTCGGACCGCCTGGAACCACTGACGGGCTTCCGCTTCACCCTCGCCGGCGGAATCGTCCCGAACAAGCGATTCCTGGGCGCCATGGCGGACGGCTACTTCCACGCCGTCCAGTACGTCCGCCACCCCGCGATGCCGCTCTACACACCGGAACCCGACATCCTCCACGACGTCTTCGGCCACGGCATCCACCTCTTCGCCCCCTGGTTCGCCGACCTCTACCGCACCGTCGGCCGCGCCGCCGCCCGAGTGCGATCAGCCGACGCCCTGGACCTGATCAGCCGCGTCTACTGGTTCACCCTCGAATACGGCCTCGCCTGGGAACACGGCCGCCCGAAGGCGTACGGCGCCGCCCTCCTCTCCTCCTACGGCGAACTGGCCCGCTTCCCCCAAGCCGACATCCGCCCCTTCCACCTCCCGGACCTCGTCCGCCTCCCTTACCAGGTGGCGGGCTACCAACAGGTGCTGTTCGCCGTCGACTCCCTGCCTCACCTGTCCGAGGTCCTGCACGATTTCCTTGACGACTTCGACGAGGAGACCCGGGACCGGCATGGCTTGCCACCCCTGGTGGAACGGGGATTCATGGCACGGCCGGAAGCCTCCGCGTCGACGGGCTGACGGGCTCCGTCCACGCCTCGTCCACACGGGCCGCGTCAACGCTCACAGCACAGAGCGCGCCCAACAGCCGAGGAGGGGCCCGGACTTCTCCGGAACCCCTCCCGCACCACGGGGAACAGGAATCCATGACCGAACCATGCGGCCGAACCGCACGGTCCGCCCCGGGAGTTCTCGCACCGTAGGGCTGCCTCCCAGACCTTGCCGTCGAGACACACAACGAAGAAGGTCCCCTCCTCATACGAGGAGGGGACCTTCTTCTTCAGAGCGCCCGGCAGGCCTTGCACCTGCATCTCCCACCGGTTGGTGGGCATCTTTCCTTGGACCACAGACGCACGCTCCACCCGCCGTTCCCGGGGGCGAAGTTGCACCATGATCATATCGGATCCGCGGGCCGTGAACGTCACCCGACACCAACCGACGCCCCGTCCGTGAACGTCACCCGAAACCACCCCGGGCGCACCTGCCCCAACCACCCGCGAGATCGCCATCTGACAGCGAGCGGGAACGACGAAAGCCCCCGACCGGGATCTCCCCGGTCAGGGGCCTTCTCGCTCTGCTGAACCGCGGAGGCTGTGGGATTTGAACCCACGGTGAGGGATCACCTCACGACAGTTTTCAAGAGAAGGCGGCCTCCAGCATCAATCTGGCCGTTGACCTGCCAGAACTGCTGACCGTCCATGCCGGAACATCTCCGCTGGTCCATGGGTGGTCCGCAGGGCTGTGAACACATCTCGCAAGCCTCGCCGGATCGGCTAAGAGACGTTGGGGCTGGGGCAAGCAGTGCAGCAACTCCGTCAGCATGACGGGCCCACCCCAACTCGGTCGCGTCGACGCTTCCGTCGGCTCATGGGCCTTCATGCTCTTCCTCGACCAGGTGGGCCAGTCCATCATCGCGTGCACTGGCGTCCGGCAGCGGAAAGACTGACCTTCGCTTTACAAGTGCGATCAGACGAGGCACCCGTTGGGTGGTTCCGGCGCCAGCTGCTCCCCGCCTGACCGCTCGTCGTTGTTGATGTCAGCCTCGGATGTCAGAGGTATCCGCTAGCTTCGAGGTATGGCAGACATCCCCATCAAGCCTGGACAGCTCACCACTCGCGCAGAGATGCAGCGCGTGTTCGGAGGGGGAGAACGCGAAGGGATCGTCCCTTCAACGACCACCCCGAGCATCCTCATCTACACCGACCACGACAGCGGTAAGGAGTATGGCTACCAAGACGGCTGGCTGGCCGAGGAGGACGACCACGGACCTATCTTTGAGTACACCGGCAGGGGGCGTATCGGCGACCAGACATTCCTAGGCCCAGCAGGCTCCCGCAACAAAGCCATCCTGCGACACGTCGACGACGGCAGGGTTCTCCATCTGTTCATTGCAGCGGGAAAGATACCTGGCTCTCACTCTGACGCCAAGCAGCAGCGCTATCTGGGTGAGTTTCAGCTCGACGCTGACCTTCCATACACAATTCGCGAGGCAAGCGACCCGGAAGGCAACCAACGCCGAATCATCGTATTTCGACTTCGCCCGTCAGGGAGTGTCCAACACGCAAAGCAAGATGTACTACCAGCTGCTGAGAAGACACACGCGAGGCGGGTATCCGCCAACGTATCGGCGGGTTCGATAGAGGAGCC
The DNA here is from genome assembly GCF_007280575.1 of Streptomyces benahoarensis. GTDB lineage: Bacteria > Actinomycetota > Actinomycetes > Streptomycetales > Streptomycetaceae > Streptomyces > Streptomyces benahoarensis. The sequence continues at coordinate 7,996 of NZ_VKJP01000200.1, read as the reverse complement.
CGCGGCAGGGAAGAAGACCACGAGCCTCCGATCCGCTCAGCCAAGCACGATGACCGAGCACCGCCAAACTCAAATTTCGCAATCCTATCGCGAGTTTCTTAATGAGCAGCAACACGAGGTTTTCGCCTATCAGATCAAAATTGCGGGTACTACTTCGATTCTAAAAACCGACCTCTACGACGCCACCGATCACATCCTGTACGCAATCAAGGGGTCGAGCGATCGACAGGAAATTCGTATGGCCATTGGGCAACTGAAAGATTATTGCCGACACATCGATCCACCCAACCCAACCCTAGCTGTACTCGTGCCCGAGAAGCCGAACGCGGATCTGATTGACCTCCTCGAAAGGGAGAATATCAAGCTGGTCCATCAAGATGGCGAAGCGTTTGCAGAACATCACCCCACACAGTCGCATCAAACTCCAATAAGCAGGAAATAAGGCGCCAAATAGCTTATTACAGAATACCTCCAACCACTCTTTGACTTCAGGAGAATGAGATGCCTTCGCCGGAGCACGAATTCTTGTCAGACGCCGCCTTGGACATCATGGACACGACGTCCAGGTCCGGCCTATACACGTACAAAGAGGGGAAGCGCAACCTCTTCGACTTCTCCTGTGAGCTTGCCAAGGATTGGTCTAAGGCCGTCTCTGGACAGACCCTCTGGACACACAACCGCGATGGCATCGATAAGGACCTGCGGACCCTTCTCACCGAGAATGACGTGTCGGCAGCTGTATACGTAGCCAGGCACTCCACCGCGAATAAAGCAAGAGTGGCCGAAGTGGCGGGAGCCTACAAGGAAACCCCACTAGGCGAGAGACTCTCCAGGCTACGCGTATTTTGGATCCCGGGAGACTTTGACGCGGACGACGAGGATGCTAGAAAGAACACTTACGATTCCCTAAAAGAAGATATGACGCGAGACCTCCTAATCCATGTGACGCTGGGCGGACTAACGGCCACCGACGTTGCACGTTTTGCGACCTCCCCCCGCCCCGGCTATCCACTCAGGATTCTTTCGCACGTCAAACACCATGGATTCGGGAACCTCACGCACACGTCTAAGCTGGTTGGAATCAGCACCTCCCCCCTAAAGGAAGAGGTTCAGCGCCTTTTCCTATTGGGAATGCTTGAGAGCGACTACCTAACAGGAGGGATCTACCGGATCAGCGATAGAGGAAATGCCATACTGGACGTATGCTCTCGCCTCCGAGACCACATCCACGGAAATCTCGGAAATAACAAAGAATTCGAGCACGTGTGTCGCCTTTTGGGAATTGAGTACCTTAAGGTAGATGTAAGCATGGGCGACAAGATTGGCTACAAACGAATCCCTGTCGGAAATGGGAAAACAGAGCTTCGTTATGACAGCGAGAATCCGACGGCATTCTTGATGACACACGTATATCAAGCAAGTTTGGACGATTCCGTCGTTTGGCATGATCCGTATTTCGAACTGCCTAGCGTTTAGTAGCCGGCACACACTCAGGTCGGCGGAACAGGGGGGCCGTACGATTGCCGGCAACTCGGGCAAATTTCACTCCTGCTCACTATGTGTCCGTGGTCTCTGGCCTTGCTCCACGCGGGACCGAGCCAGGGGGACGGGAAAAGAGCCGTGAAACCGCTGCCCACATCCTGACCTGGTCTTTTGCCCCCATTGTGGGCCCGGCCCGCGACGGCGCGCCCGGTGACGAAAGCAAGGAAGGCGGCAAGGCGGCGTCGGACGGGCACCGCCGCGTGAGCGGCACCTCTGATCTGGTGATCTGGCTGCTTGCAGTTTCAGGAGGCCGGGCACGTCAACACTCCTGCGCCGTCGTATTACGTGCTCCAATGCCGCGGCGGGCGCGGAGAGCCTTGAACTCACAAAGAAAGTTGTTACTCGGCAACTGATCGCCCTGTGCGCCTGCTCTCAAGGCGCGGATGGCGAGTACTCAGTCGCCTACGAGCCACCCGCCGACGACCGCGCCGGCGGCAGCAGCAGATCCCGCTCCGGATGCTTCTCGCCGGAGGTGCTGCCTTGCACCCCTAGGTCTGTACGCGCCGCGTCGTGGAAGGTGTTGATGGCCCGGAACACGGCGCGGTGTCGGTCCCGCCACTCTTCCAGGGTGCCGGTGATTTTGCCCGTCGCCTGCCAGTCGATCTCCAGGGCGATGGCGTTCAGGTCGTGGGCCGCCTCCATGACGTCGTCGGCGCCGAGCAGCATGATGCGTTCGAAGGACCGGCCGCGGAGGCGCTGAGCTTCCGCGTGCTCGGCGAGCAACTCTTCCTGAGGCTTGTCCGCTGTGCGGATGCCCTCGTTGTCCTCGTAGATCGGGACGGCCAGGAAGATGACGGTCCGCATGCGGTCCACGTAGTCCTCGTACGCGGAAAGCTTGCGGTCGTCCCACCGCGTCAGCAGCTCGTACCGCGTCCGGCTGCGGTCCGACAGGTAGTTGCCCACGTACGACGTGAGTGCGCCGAGCAATACCGCGCCGATCGTGACCAGTTGTTCGCCAGCAGCCATGTGCTCCCCCGAGCCGAGACTCATGTTGATGACTTGGCGGTCATCTTAAGGTCCGGGCTTCGCCGCCTTCCGTCCGTGGCCGGATCGAGGCGACATCATGGCGCTCCCGAACACACGGAAGCCCGGTTCACGTACGACGTCGTACGTGAACCGGGCTTTCCCGGGTTGAGCTAACGGTTTGGAGCGCAGACCCCCACGGTCAGTGAGTCCTCACTGACCGATTAGGGCGCCAGGCCCGGCAGCCGCTCAGCCGAAGGCATCAGCCGGGAGCGTCGGGCCCTCCCCCTCCTCGCTACCAGCCTCGCCTTCCACGGCAGGCGTCGGCCATCCCAGGCGCTGCCCTCGGCTGTCGGCGATCCGGAGGACGTTCGTCAGGGCTTCGACCAGGCATCCCGCCAGGTAGTGAAGCTCCTCCCGTGACGCGTGTTCCACGCCGAGCACCTCATGGGCGTGCTCGACGGCCCCGATGGCCATGCCGAGCTGCACGGCTTCTGTGTTGTCCGCCAGGCGCCACATGAAGCTGGCGTCATCGTCCGCGCTCAGGTGACACGGCTGGCCGTTCTCCCCCGTCCAGGGCAGCAGGCGAGGCATCGGCGGCCGGGTCATGCGCGCACCCCCTTGCCGGAGGAGTGCGGGAGGCAGACCACTGCGGAGCGTGCCGCCCTGTGGCCGTTCTCCGTCTGCCGCTGCTCGTGGGCGAGGACGTACGGGCGGACGAGGTCGATGTCACGGAGGTGCCCGGCCTCATGGTGGGGCGGCGGGCAGACGGGGAGTGTGCGCCGTTTCTGGGCGGTGCAAGAGGCCGGTCGACTCCCCTGCGCGTGTCGGTGGCGCCCCCGCGCCGGGAGCAGTCGACGGAGGGGCGGAACGAGGTAGCGGGCGATGCGGTGTGCCATGACGACCTGCTTTCTCAGGTTGGCGATGCCCCGGACCGATCGCGGGAGGGGCAGTTGTTTCCGGCGTACGGAGCGCCTCACGGCGGGGCCCGTGGCGAGGAAGAGCGGGCTCACCAGGCCCTTTTACGCACGCGGGCGCACGGATTCACCAGGCGCGATTACCTGACGTAAATCTAGTTAACTAGCTTAGGCGGAGAGCGGAAGGTTCGCCACACCTTCGGGCGCGCGCTCACGCCGACGAGGGAAAGTCCGGCATCGCCTTGTTGCTTGAAGGGCAGCTCTATACCCTCCAGCTGACGCATCGTCAGATTGAGGTGTCCGGCACCTTCGGGAGGGCTCCATGACCAGCGAGGCAAGCGGCACAACCGAGATTCCGAAGATCATCAGCGTCGACGACCACGTCATCGAGCCCGCGCATCTCTTCGAGACCTGGCTGCCGACGAAGTACCGGGACCGCGGGCCGAAGCCGCTCACCGCGGGCATCGGCGGCCTGGAGCGCGTCGCGAGCAAGTACCGGTTCACCACGGACCCCAACGGCCAGCTGACCGACTGGTGGGAGTACGAGGGGAACCTCTTCCCGTACAAGCGGATCATCGCCGCCGTCGGCTTCTCCCGCGACGAGATGACGCTGGACGGCATCACCCGGGAGCAGATGCGCAAGGGCTGCTGGGATCCGAAGGCGCGGCTGGCGGACATGGACCTCAACCACGTCGAGGCGTCGCTCTGCTTCCCGACCTTCCCGCGCTTCTGCGGCCAGACCTTCGCCGAGGCCGACGACCTCGAAGTGGGGCTCGCCTGCGTGCGGGCGTACAACGACTGGATGGTGGAGGAGTGGTGCGGCGACAGCGGCGGGCGGCTGATCCCGCTCTGCCTGATCCCGCTGTGGGACGTGAACCTCGCCGTCGCCGAGATCAAGCGGAACGCCGCCCGCGGCGTACGGGCCGTGACCTTCAGCGAGATCCCGACCTACCTGGGGCTGCCGTCGATCCACTCCGGCTACTGGGACCCGTTCTTCGCCGCGTGCGAGGAGACCGGAACCGTCGTCTGCATGCACATCGGCTCGTCCTCGCAGATGCCCGCCGCGTCCCCGGACGCGCCGCCGGCGGTGGAGGCGTCGCTCAGCTTCAACAACGCCATGGCGTCGATGATGGACTTCCTCTTCAGCGGCGTGCTAGTCCGCTTCCCGAAGCTCAAACTCGCGTACGCCGAAGGTCAGATGGGCTGGGTGCCGTACGCCCTGGAGCGCGCCGACGACGTCTGGGAGGAGCACCGCGCCTGGGGCGGCGTGCGCGACCTCATCCCGCACCCGCCGTCCACGTACTACTACCGGCAGATCTTCTGCTGCTTCTTCCGCGACAAGCACGGCGTCGCGTCGATCGAGACCGTCGGCGTCGACAACGCGACGTTCGAGACGGACTATCCGCACGTCGACTCCACCTGGCCGCACACCAAGCGGGTCGCAGAGGAGCACGTGGGCGGCCTTCCGCCGGACGTCGTCTACAAGCTGCTCCGGGGAAACGCGATCCGGATGCTGGATCTCGACTTCGACAAGTAGGGCGGCGGAACCGCGCTGTGGCCGCACCAGGTTCGGTGCGGCCACAGCAGGCAGGGCCCTCGTCAGCGGCGGGTGGAAGCCACTGGCATGGGCGTCGTGTACACCGCCGCGATGCGGTCGCCACGCATCAGCAGGTAGGCGACTTCCACCGCGCGCCCTTCGACGTCCCGGGCGACCCGCTGGATCTCCAGGACGGAGGTGCCGGGGCCGACCCCGAGTTCGGCGGCCTCGTCCGCCGTGGGCGGCCGGGCGGTGAGCCGCTCCTCCACGTGGTCCAGCTCGACGCCGACGGCCGCGAGCCAGTGCTGGTAGACGTCGCCCCACGGCGTTTCGCCGGCGAGAGTCAGCGCGGGCACCCATGGCGTCCCGGCGACCAAGTCGTACCGCAGGTAGGACCGCACGACGCTGCACGGGTACTCGTCCTGCGGGCGCTGACCGAGGTGGACGAACTCCAGGAGTCGCGTCCCCGCCTCCACGCCCATCAGGTCCGCGATCTCCGGCGTCGCCGCTACCTCCCCGCTGGTGGCCGAGACCTTGAGGTCCGCGTCGAGCCCGGTACGTCCATGGCCGCGTCCACTGGCGCGCTTCCGCAGCGCAGGCTGCGACGGCCGATCATTGGCGTACTCGATCAGCGGCACGTCCGTACGCACGAAGGTCCCACGCCCGTGGTATTTCGCGATCAGGCCCTCACCGACGAGGAGCCCGAGCGCCTGGCGCACGGTCGGCGTCCCGGCCTTGTACGTGCGGACGAGCGCGCTCTCCGAGGGCAGGCGGCCTTCGGTGCCGAACTCCCCGCTCCGGACCCGTTGGCGCAGATCCGCTGCGATCTCCTCGTAGCGCTTAGCCATCCGCGCTCACCGCCGTTCCTCCAGTCGTACCTTCGTCGCTCGACCGCAAGGGCCGGCCCCCTCCCCAACCGTTCCGACATGCGTTCACCGCGGCCTCTGCTCTCCCCGCTCTTGGTCCGGCGGCTCCTGCCAGATGACGGCCCACGCGACGAGCCCGTCCTCGCCTCCGCCGATCCCGAAGCGGTCGGCACGCTCCAGCGCCGCGAGCAGCGCGCGCCAGCTCGCCTCAGACGGGGATTTCGGCACGCTGACCTCGATGCGGATGCGGCCGTTGCGACGGTTCATCCGAGGTTCGTACGCAGCCGCCTTGAGCCGCGCCGCGATGTCCTGCGCTCGGGAAGCAGGTGCAGGCACGAGCCCTCCGCCATAGAGTGATACTCAGAGTAAAGTTAGTGAACTAGCTTAAGGCTAGTGGACTAGATTTGCTATATGCCTGAGCAGCCGCCTTACCTCGTTGTCGCCGACCGCCTCCGGCAGCGCATCGCGACTGGCGAGTGGTCGCCCGGGGACCGGCTGCCATCCCGCTCCGAGATCGGCGCCGACTACCAGGTCGGCGAGAACGTCGTACGCCGCGCGCAGGAACTACTGATCGCGCAAGGTCTCCTCGAAGGCCGCGCCGGATCAGGCACGTACGTCGCGGAGCCGCGTGAACGTCTCCGCATGGTCCGGTCGTGGTGCCGCGATCAGCGCGGCGGCTCGCCCTTCCGCGCCGACATGGCGGGCGTCGGGAAGCGCGGCACCTGGGAGCACCGCACCGAGGCGAAGGTTCCGGCACCGGCGAGCATCGCCGCACGCCTCGGCATCGGCGAGGGCGATCCGTGCGTGCGTACGGAGTACGAGTTCCTGGCGGACGGTAAGCCGGTGCAGCTGTCGACGAGTTGGGAGCCGTACAGCATCACCGGCGGCACCATCGTCGTGCTGCCCGAGGGCGGTCCGCACGCCGGGCGGGGCGTCGTCGAGCGGATGGCGGAGATCGGCGTCGTGATCACGCACGTGGTCGAACAGCCGGAGCCGCGGAAGGCCACCGCCCACGAAGCCCACCTCCTCGGGATCACGAAGAACTCCCTCGTCACGCACATTCAGCGGACTTACATGGCGGAGGACGGACGGCCGGCGGAGACCGCCGACATCGTCATCCCCGCCGCACACAGCGAGATCGTTTACGAGATCCCCATCGATCGCGTGTAGGTCCGGAACGCCACGCCACGCCCCGTCTGACGTATGGGAGTTGGGATGACCGCCGCACGCCCGCGGATCAAGCGAGACCTCGCCCGTTGGTACGTCCGCCACGCGCCGGGCACCCTCGGCAAGGCCGCGATACTCGACGGCTTCCTCAACGCCGAGCTGCGCGACTACCCGGTGAAGCGACGCACCCGTACCCGCTTCGGCGCCACCGTCACGACGGACACCCAGGACCTCATCCAGCGCTACCTCTACCTCTTCGGCACCTGGGAGCCGAACCTCACGGGGTGGCTCACCAGCCGCCTGAAGCCCGGCGACACCTTCGTCGACGTCGGCGCCAACATCGGCTACTACAGCCTGCTCGCCTCCCGCCTCGTCGGCGAGAGCGGCAACGTCGTGGCCATCGAGGCGTCGCCGACGTTCCACAAGGTCTTGGCAGCGAACGCCGCGGCCAACCGCTGCGACAACCTGCGCGCCGTTAATGCCGCGGTCTCCGACCGTGAGGAGAACCTGACGTTCGCGCTCGCCAGTTCGCACAACATGGGCGCGAACAGCATCGTGCCGTACGCGGGTGAGGCGGAGTCGACGTTCGAGGCGCGGGCCCGGATGCTGCCTGATGTGCTGACGTCGGATGAGGTGGCCCGCGCCCGCGTCATCAAGATCGACGTCGAGGGGGCGGAGGGGGCGGTGGTCCGGAGCCTGGAGCCGATCCTGGACCGGCTCCGGCCGGATGTCGAACTGGCCGTGGAGGTCACGCCACAGCGGATGGCGGAGCTGGGGTTCTCGGCGGAGGAGCTTCTGGAGACCTTCACGAGCCGGGGCTTCCATGTGTACCGGATGGCCAACGACTATGCGGCGGGGAGCTATCCGGGGGCGCTGCGCCGGGGGGCCCAGGCACCGGTTCGGTGGCGGGGGCCGGCTGTCTCTTTATACACATCTGACGCTGCCGACGACTTAATAGGTGTAGATCTCGGGGGGGGCCGTATCATTAAAAAAAAAAAAAAGCC
>NZ_VKJP01000001.1 GCF_007280575.1 Streptomyces benahoarensis | reverse complement strand
CTCCCGCAGCGCCGGTCGCCCCGCGCACTCCACGCCCGTCCAGGCCATGGCGAGGGCGCCGTCCAGGACCGCGCGGTCGGCTCCGGGGGTGGTTCCGGCGGCGGCGAACTCCGCCGTGTGCTGGCGGGCGCCGCCGGTGTCGTAGCCGAGCAGGGGGTGGATGGAGGGGACGAGGTGGGAGACGTTGCCCATGTCGGTGGAGGCGGTCCGGCAGGGCGTGCGGTCGACGGTGCGGCCCAGTTCCTCCGCCGCCGCGGCGTACAGCGCGGTCATCTCCCCGTCCTGGCGGAGTTCGGCGAAGTCGTGGCCGTGCGGGGTGATCTCCAGCTCGGCACCGGTGGCCAGCGCGCCCGCCTCGAAGCAGGCGCGGACGCGGCGCTGGATGTCGCGCAGCCGCTCCAGGGACTCGGCGCGGACCTCGTAGCGGGCGGCGGTGTGCGCCGGGATGACGTTGGCCGCCTGACCGCCGTCGGTGACGATGCCGTGGACCACCGCGTCCCGCGGCAACTGCTGGCGCAGCAGGCCGAGCGAGGTCTGGGCGACGGTCAGCGCGTCCAGCGCGTTGACGCCCTCCCAGGGCGCGGCCGCCGCATGCGCGGGACGGCCGGTGTAGCGGATGTCCCAGGAGCAGATGGCCAGCGAGTCGCCGTTCACCTGGTCCTTGTCGTTGGCGTGCGCCATCATCGCCGCGGCGACACCGTCGAAGACGCCCGCCTCGATCAGATACGCCTTCCCGCCGCGGTCCTCCTCGGCCGGGGTGCCGATCAGCCGTACGGTGAGCCCGAGTTCGTCGGCCACCGCGCCCAGCGCCAGCGCCGCGCCGGTGGCGGACGCCCCGTTGACGTTGTGGCCGCAGGCGTGGCCCAGTTCCGGCAGCGCGTCGTACTCGGCGCAGTAGGCGATCACCAGATCGCCGCTGCCGCAGCGCGCGTTGAAGGCGGTCGGCAGCCCGCCGACCCCGCGCTCCACCGTGAATCCGGCCTTCTCCGCCAGCGCGGTGATCGCCGCGGCGGAGTGGTGCTCCTCGAACGCGAGCTCCGGCTCGGCATGCAGCCGGTGGCTGAGCCCGACCAGTTCCCCGCGCAGTTCGCGGACGCGTTCCGCCACCCGGCGGCGCGGCTCGGTCGTCGTCATCGTCGCTGACTCCATTCTCATGTCCGTTCGGTGCGCAGCCGGAACGCCGCCATCGTGGCCACCGCGCCCAGCAGTGCGCAGACCGCCCAGGCGACGGTGTAGCCGCCGATCTCCACCCGTCCGCCGGCACCCGCATGGGTGCTCAGCATCGCGCTCACCAGGGCGGCGCCCACGGCCCCGCCCAGGGAGAGCACCAGTTCGTTGACGCCCGCCGCGGTGGCCGTCTCGGACACCGGCACGGCCTCCACCGCCAGCGCCCGGGTGGCCGACTGGAAGACGCCCATGGCCACGCCGGTCAGCGAGGACAGCACCAGATATGCCGCCAATGTGCCGTGGACGAGTGCCAGCCCGCCGAATCCGGCCAGTGCCGCGAGGCCGCCGATCGCCACCGTCACGCGGTCGCCGAGCAGCCGCAGCGCCCGCGGGGTGAGCAGCGAGGCCGCCACCCCGGTCGCCGCCTGCGGCAGCATCGCGAAGCCGATCGCCATCGAGCCCAGCCCGAAGCCGTACCCGACCTTCTGCGGATCGGCGCCCAGGAAGGTGGAGTTGGCGCCGAGCGTGCCGATCGTGACGAAGGAGAGGCAGAAGGTCACCACCGACGGCAGCACCACCCGCCGGTTGCGGAACATCCGTACGTCCACCACCGGCCGCTCGGCCCGCAGCTCCGCGAACGGCCAGGCCACCGCGGCCAGTACGCCGACCCCCGCGCTCACCAGCGTGGCGGGTGCGCCCCAGCCCCAGACCGGGCCCTGGGAGAGTGCCAGGGTGATCCCGATCAGGCCGAGCGACAGGAGACCGAACGGCCGCAGCGGGAAGCCCTCCCCGGCGGGGGCCGACCGCTCGGCCGGGATCATCAGGCAGGCCACCAGGCCCAGGGCCGCCACGGCGACCCCCGTCCACAGCCCGAGTACCGGATTGACCGCCGCCATCGCACCGGCCGCCACCCCGGCCACCCCGATGGCCGCCAGCAGCACCCCCACCAGCACGCCGATCCCGCGCCGGGCGCCCTCGTCGCCCGTACGGTCGCGCAGGATCCCGATCATCAGCGGCATGAAGCCGACCACGCTGCCCTGGAGCAGCGCGCCCACCGCGATGCCGATCAGCGACGGCCACACCGCCATCAGCAGCGAGCCGCAGGCCAGCATCGCCACGGACAGCCGCAGGATCTTCCGGTAACCGTGGTTGTCGCCCAGCCGGGACAGCAGCGGGGTGAACACCGTCATCCCGACCTGCTGCACCACATAGATCCAGGACAGCTGGACGGTGTCGATCCCGTGCCGCGCGCCGACCGCGGGCAGTACGGGGTAGAGGTATTGCTGGGTGAAGCCGCTGACGGTCTCGACGACGGCCATCGAGACGAGCATCGACCCGACCCCCAGCCGTATCTGACGACTCGTCAGATCTTTGGGTGGAGCGGTGGTTTCGGACATGGCGGCTCTCCTCGGGGCTCTGGGGAAGGGTGGCGGCCCGGTTCAGCGGCGCAGCCGGGGCACACCGCCGCGCAGCGCCAGGTCCACCAGCTCATCGGCCTGGGCGGCCAGGAAGACGTCCGAGCGCATCTGGCTGCGGAACTGAACGACCCCTGACCAGCTGTCGAGCAGCAGGTCCACATCGGTGTCGGGGGGCAGATCGCCGCGGACCATCGCCCGCTGGACGGTGGCCCGGGCGTCCTGGCGACGTGGCGCGAGCACCTCACGGCGGAAGCGATCCATCACCGCCGGTTCGCCCATGTTCGCCCAGAGGGCGGGCAGGACGAGCGTGCCCTCCCCCTGCGCGTCGCGCAGGATCAGGTCGAAAAGATGGCGCAGTTCGGCCCGGCTGTCGCCGAGCTCGGGCACGGTGTCCATCCGCGCATCCCGGATGAGGAGTTCGCCCACCAGCGCGGCCTTGTTCGGCCACCGGTGGTAGATGGTCTTACGCGTCACCCCGGCCCGCTTCGCGACCTTGTCGACGGTCAGCTCCAGGTAGCCCAGCTCCGAAAGCAGCTCGGCGACGGCGTCCAGCACCTTGCGCTGCGCGCCGCTCGACGCGTTGTCCTTGCCCATGGCGGATCAACTTAGGGACAGCCGCCGGGCGCGTCAATGGTTTGAGGTAAACAATGTGTTCCCTGGACGTGTTGCGTACTTTCCATGTTGGCCAGGCACTGGCCAGGCAGAGGGAACACTGTGTTTACTTATCAAGGGGCGGGGACATTTCCGCGTCCCCGCCCCTTGAACGGCGAAGGCCCCCGGCTGCGGCCGGGGGCCTTCGGTAGAGGTGGTGATGTCTCGGGGATGCGCTCCCCGGCCTGCTACTTGCGCCGGAAGAGTTCGAGGGGGCCATTGCCGCACGGTTGCAGCTGGACGGACTTGCCGTGGTCGATCTCCCTGACGCACTTGTCGGCATGGGAGGTGTAGAGGGTGTCGTTGCGCAGCGAGAACTGCTGGGCCGGGTTCCCGCTGCAGTTCGCGATCTGGACGGACGTACCGGCCTCGGTGGCGCCCCAGGCGGCGTCCATGCACAGCCCCTTGGTCTGGATGGTGCCGTCCTCGGAGATCTTCCACAGCTGGTTGGGCTGGCCGTCGCAGGGTGCCAGCGCCAGCGGGGTGCCGTCGCTCCCGGCGCCGCCGGTGAGGCAATTGCCCGTGGCGTCGTTGATCAACGACGTGCCCAACGGGTTGGGCTCTGCGGGCCCGTCGCCGGACGTCGGGGAAGGGGAGCCGCCGGTGCCGCCGGTACCGGCGGTGGCGGTGGCGGCGGTGGAGGAGGAAGGCGCCGGGGAGGCGGAGGCCGGGGAGGCGGAGTCCGAGGACTTCCGGTCGCCGAGGAAGAAGATCAGACCGGCCGTCACCGCGCAGACGGCGACCACCGCCGATCCGGTGAGGACGGCGGAGCGGCGGGAGGAAGACTTCTTGCCGGCCGCCTCCCCGGCTACGGGACGGGCGGGCGGCGCAGCGGCCGCCCGGGGCGCCGGGGTGACCGTGACGTCCTTGACATCGTCCGCGAGGGGCGGGGTGTCCAGCGCCGGGTTCAGCGGCCGCAACACCGGCTCGGGCAGCAGCCGGGTGTCGATCAGCCCCCGGGAGTCGAGCGTGAACCGCCACCGCGGGCGGTCACCACGGCCCAGGACCACCACCGCCCAGGGCGTCCTGGGGTGGTCGGCCAGGTAGCGGACGCGCTCCTTGTCCCGCCCGCCCGGCATGCTCGCGAGGATCAGCACACCGCCGGCCGGCTGGGACATCGCCGCCGCGGCGTCCTCAAGGCTCTGCACCTCGGTCGTCCCGATCGGGTCCGCGGTGCCGGGCTTGAACCCGACCCGGACCACCTGCACACCCCGCGACCACGGGTTGGTGGTCAGCTCCCGCGTCCACTCCTGGACGAGCGCCCGGGCACGCCGGCTGTCGCCCTCCAGCGCGATGATCCCGCCCGAGTCACCGAGGTTGAGCAGGGCGAAGCCCGCGCTGGAGCTGCCGAGGGACACCAACTGCGGATACGGCTCCCGTACGGACTCCTCGACCTCCGCGGTCTGGATCCCGCGAAGCTGCGCGGTCCAGGCCCGGGCGTCGGGGTCGGCGGTCCAGCCCGCCGGGGGCCGTTCGTCGGGGCTGCGGAGCAGGAAGCGCACGGTGTCGGCGCCCACGAGGACCGCCTGGGCCTCCGGGACTTCCCGGTTCTCCCGCGCGCAGGCGGTGGCCATGACCCGCATCGCCCGGTCGACCGTCCACATCCCGTGATCGGTGCGCAGGCCCCCCGTGAACGGGTCGGCCCGGCGCTTGCCGAAGATGCGGGTGAACCAATTGGCGGGGCGGTCTCGATCGGCGGGACGGCGGGGCTGTGACACCTTCAACTCCTCTGATGCCTGCCGGACGGCGAACGGATTCGAGTTCGCGCGGCTTCGCGGGCGTGGGAAGAACGGTGACCGGCGGGGACCGGGGGTGTCGAGCGCCGGAGGGCGGACTTGGGACCTAGGGCCCATCGCGGCCCGGGAGCGGTGGACCCCCTCCCGAGCCCGTTCCTAGCATCGACCGCATCCGAACCGGTGAGCGCCGATGTGCCGGCTGACGGCCGCGGCGACAGCAGAAGGGGCCCCTCATGGCGAACATGAACGTGACGTACGGCGAGATGCAGGACAGCGCGAGCCGGATGCGCAACAACAAGGCCGACATCGACGCCAAGCTCAACGAGTGCAAGAGCATCGTCGACAACCTGACCGCCAGCGGCTTCGTCACCGACCAGGCGTCCGGCAAGTTCGAAGAGGTGCACACCGAGTTCGTCACCTCGGCGAACACGGCGATGGAGACCCTGGACCAGCTGTCGCAGTGGCTCGACAAGGCGGTCAGCTCGATGCAGGAGATGGACAACCAGATGTCCAGCTCCCTGAACCACAAGTAAGAGCAAGGCCGGACGGAGGAAGGGGGACAGCCATGCCCATGATGATCACCATTGCCCGGCACCCGGACGTGTCGGCCGACGTGGTCGTGGACGCCGACCCCCACACCGTCCTACGCGAGGTGGTCCGGGAACTGCTGGCCGGTGTCGCGCCGGTACCGCTGGGGAAGACGGAGCTGCCCGAGGTCTACCTCGGCGCGCAGCGCCTCGATCTCGCCCAGCCCTTCGGGGGCAGCGGCATCCACGACGGCAGCGTCCTCTGGCTCGACCAGCCCGGCAAGGGCACGAGGAAACGGGCCGGTCTGGTGACCGTCCGGGCGGTGGCGGGCACCGGAGCGGGCCAGGTCTGGAACCTGGACGCCGGTGAGCACCGGATCGGCTCCCACGGGAGCTGCCAGGTGCGGCTGGGCAGCGACCAGCCGTCCGAAGCCGCCGTGATCCGGGTGCTCCTGGACGCGACCGTGCAACTCTCCGCGTCCGTCGAAGGCCCCCTTCTGGACCGCGCCCCCCTGCCGGGATACGAGGTCGCCTGGCAGCCACGGTCCCAACTCCGGTGCGGTGACACGCTCCTGGAGGCGCAGCCCGTCCAGCGCCCGGACGCCATCATCGACCCCTCCCCGGACGGCGAGTACCTGGACTACAACCGCCCGCCGCGGCTGCTCCCGCCCACCAAGCGCACCGAGTTCCGTCTCCCCGCCGAGCCCAAGGCCCCGACGCCGAGCGCACTGCCGTGGCTCGCCGCCACCTTGCCCGCGGTGCTCGGCGGGGTGATCGCGCTGGTGTCGGACAACCCGATGTTCCTGCTCATGGCCGCGATGTCCCCGGTGATGATGATCGGGAACTGGATCTCCGGGCGGCGCCAGGGCAAGGTCGGCCACCGCCGCAAGATCGCCGAGTTCCAGGAGCGGCGGGCCGAGACCGAACGGGAGATCGCCGCCGCACTGGACGAGGAACGCCTCGACCGCCGCGCCGTCAGCCCCGACCCCGGTGAGCTGCTGTCCATCGCGACCGGCCCGCGCGCCCGGCTCTGGGAACGCCGCCGCGTCGACCCCGACCACCTCCTGGTCCGGGTCGGTATCGCCGACCTCCCCACCGAGATCATCGTGGAGGAGGAGGCCGAAGGCGGTCGCCACCGGCGCGACCTGCGGGCCGCACCGGACGTCCCGGCGGCCTTCTCCCTCGCCCACGCGGGCGTCGTCGGTGTCGCCGGACACCAGGAGTGGCCACGGCGGACGGCCCGCTGGTTGGTCGGGCAGCTGGCGGTGCTGCAGAGCCCGCGCGATGTACAGCTGTACGTCCTGACCGACCCGGAGGGCGAGCGGTTGTGGGAGTGGGCGGCCTGGCTGCCGCACACCCGGCCGCAGTTGGGGCAGCAGGCGCTGGCGCTGGTCGGTGCGGACGCCCAGACCCTCGGCCACCGGGTGGCTGAGCTGATCGAGTTGATCAACGTCCGCAAGCAGGCACTGCTCCAGGCCGGTGCGCAGGCGGTGCTGAGCGACCCGGACATCGTCGTGGTGATGGACGGCGCCCGGAGGCTGCGGGCGCTGCCGGGCGTGGTGACGATCCTGCGCGAGGGCCCGGCCGTCGGCATCTACAGCATCTGCGTGGACACCGACGAGCGCACCCTTCCGGAGGAGTGCGCCACCGTCGTCGTCGGCGGTGCGGCCCAGCCGGCGAGCCTGCGGCAGCAGCGCGCCGACCAGATCGACGGCATCCTCGCCGACGACGTCGCCGACAGCTGGTACGAGGCCACCGGACGGCGGCTCGCCCCGCTGCGGGACGTCAGCACCAACCAGGGTGAGGCCGCGCTGCCCGCCACCGCACGCCTGCTGGAGACGATCGACCTGGAGGATCCCGATCCCGCCACGGTCGCCGGCCGCTGGCGCGCCGGCGGCCGCAGCACCAAGGCCGTCGTCGGCACCTCGCTCGACGGCCCGTTCGCCCTCGACCTGGTCAACCACGGTCCGCACGGCCTGGTGGCGGGTACCACCGGCTCCGGCAAGTCGGAATTCCTCCAGACCCTGGTCGCGTCGCTGGCCGTGGCCAACCGCCCGGACGCCATGACGTTCGTACTGATCGACTACAAGGGCGGCGCCGCGTTCAAGGAGTGCATCCGGCTGCCGCACACCGTGGGACTGGTGACCGACCTCGACCCCCATCTCGTCGAACGCGCCCTGACCTCGCTCGGCGCCGAACTGACCCACCGCGAGCGCCTCCTCGCCGCCGCCGGCGCCAAGGACCTGGAGGACTACCTCGACTACGCGACCCGGCGGCCCGGCCTCGCGCCGATCCCGCGGCTGCTCATCGTCATCGACGAGTTCGCGTCCATGGCCCGCGAGCTGCCGGACTTCGTGACCGGTCTGGTGAACGTCGCCCAGCGGGGCCGCTCCCTGGGCATCCACCTGATCCTCGCCACCCAGCGGCCCTCCGGCGTGGTCTCCGCGGAGATCCGCGCCAACACCAACCTGCGGATCGCGCTGCGGGTGACCGACGCCGGGGAGAGCACCGACGTCATCGACGACCGCGAGGCCGCGAACATCTCCGCGTCGACGCCGGGACGTGCCTACGCCCGCCTCGGGCACAGCTCGCTGATCCCCTTCCAGACCGGCCGGGTCGGCGGCCGCCGGCCGTCGGCGAACCGGGCACAGGAAGTCGTCGCGCCGTTCCTCAAGCCGGTCTCCTGGCTGGACCTGGGACTTCCCGCGCCGCAACGCCCGCGGGTCGCCGGGGAGACCGACGAGGCGACCGACCTGTCGGTACTGGTCAACTCGGTCCGGAGGGCGGGGGAGATGCTGGACATCCCGCAACAGCGCCGCCCCTGGCTCCCGCCGCTGCCGCTCTCCCCGGTGGTCGAGCTGGCGACGGACCCGGTCACCGGCTCCGGGCAGGACCCCGCGTTCTCCTGGGCCATCCAGGACCTGCCGACACAGCAGCGGCAGGAACCGGTGACGGTCGACATGGCCACCTTCGGGCATCTGCACATCGTCGGCGCACCCCGCTCGGGCCGCTCGGCGGCGCTGCGCACCTTCGCCGCCGCCGCGGCCGCCGCATCGAGCGTGGCCGATCTGCATCTGTACGGGCTCGACTGCGGCAACGGCGCACTGCTCTCCCTGAGCCGGCTGCCGCACTGCGGCGCGGTGGTGCAGCGTACGGAGACCGACCGCGCGGTGCGGCTGCTCACCCGGCTCCACGACGAGGTGCAGCGCCGTCAGAGGCTGCTCGGTGAGTCCGGGTTCGCCGATGTCGCCGAGCAGCGCGCGGCGCGGCCCGCCGAGGAGCGGCTGCCGCACATCGTGCTGCTGCTGGACCGCTGGGAGGGGTTCATGGGCACCCTCGGCGAGTACGACGGCGGGGCGCTCACCGATCTGATCCAGACCCTGCACCGCGAGGGCGGCAGCGCGGGCGTCCACCTGGTCATCGCCGGTGACCGGATGCTGCTGAGCGGCCGGATGTCGTCGCTGTGCGAGGACAAGCTCGTGCTACGCCTCTCGGACCGCAGCGACGCCAGCCTGGCCGGGCTCAACCCGCGCAAGATCCCGGAGAACCTGCCGCCGGGCCGCGGTTACGTCGCGCTCAACGCGGTCGAGACGCAGGTCGCCCTGGTCGCGGCCGATCCGTCGGGCCCGGCGCAGGTCGCCGCGGTGCACGCGCTGGCCGACCGGCTCGTCGAGCGGGAGGCCGCGGTGCCGAAGTCGGCCCGGCCGAACCGCATCGCGGTGATGCCGACCGAGCTCTCCTTCGACCAGGCATGGGAGATGGTCGACACGCCGCAGCAGATGTGGGCGCTGGTGGGCGTGGCCGGTGACGAACTCGAACCGGTCGGCGCCGATCTCCGCGGCGACCAGCCGACCTTCCTGGTGGCGGGACCGTCCCGCTCCGGCCGCAGCACCGCGCTGGGCGTCATGACGGAGTCGCTGCTGCGCGGCGGCACCGAAGTGGTCATCGGCGCGCCGATGAACTCCCCGCTGCGTGCCTTCGCCGGACGGGCCGGTGTCCGCGGTGTCCTCACCGACGAGCAGCCCACCGAGAAGCAGTTCGCCGAACTGCTCGACCCGGGTGACGGTCCGGTGGTGCTGGTGGTCGACGACGCCGAGGTGTGGCGCGACCTGATCTGCCGTGACTGGCTGAAGACCTTCGTCCGCAAGGCGTCCGGCAGCAACCGCGGCGTGATCATCGGTGGCGACGTCGCCACGGTGGGTGTGGGCTTCGCCGGCTGGCAGTCGGAGATCAAGAAGAACCGCCGCGGAGTCCTGCTGTCGCCGCCCAACATGGGCGACGGGGATCTGGTGGGTGTCAGGCTCTCCCGCTCCCAGCTGGCGGCGAAGGTCGTACCGGGGGCCGGGCTGCTGCATCTGGGCAGCGGTGCCCTGATGACCACACAGATTCCGACGGCGCCCCGCCCGGGGGCGGCCACGGACGACCGTAGGAGGCAGTGATGGCAGACCTCGTGGTGAAGGACCTCAAGGAACTGGCCGACGACCTCACCCAGTTGGCCGAAGATTTCAAGGCGGCGACCGACCTCCAGAATGAGTCCAGGGACCTCTGGGGCCAGCTGAACGCCAACTTGTCGATGAAGGACTTCGCCTACAACTGGGAGGTCCATCGCTCGGACATGGCCGACAAGATGAGTTCCTTCAGCGAGAAGGTGGCCAAGGTCGACGAGGAGTGGACGAAGGCCGATCAGAAGATGAAGGACTCGTTCAAAGAAAATGACGCCTGATACGCAGGTCGGAAAGGGCTGAGGAGAACCGATGTCTGGCATCAGGAGTCTCGACTGGTCACCGCTGGACCTCGACAAGGATCCGGTCCGCACCGACCTCGACGCGGTGCATGAGGCACAGAAGCGTTTCAAGAACATTGCCGACACCATCCACGACGCCGTAGCCAAGCTCGACAAGATCATCAGCAGTAACAGTGAAGGCCTTGCGGGCGGGTATGTGGAGGGCCTCAAGTCCGACGCGGAGTCGATCAAGGCGGATCTGAAGAAGGCCGGCGCCCGTTACGACGATGTCGTGCGGGAAGCCGGAATCTACGAGCCGCATCTGGTGCAGGGTCTTGGCGACACCAAGAAGGCCCTCGAAAAGGCCGAGGAAGCCCAGGGCGATCAGGCCAAGGCCACGGGCATGCCGGATCCGCAGAAGGATTCGGACGGCAAGATCTCCGACAAGGAGAAGGAAAAGGGCGACGACAAGGACAAGGCCGCCAAGAACGCCGACAACAAGCTGGCCGATGCGAAGAAGGACCTCCAGAACGCGCTCGACGCGCTCAACGACGCCGGAAAGCGCTTCGGTGACGCGGTCAACTGCGACCGGTACGACGACGGTCTGACCGACTCGGGGTGGGACAGGTTCGTCGACTGGCTGGCGCGGGTCGGCGGTGACCTCTTCGGCTGGCTCGCCGCGGCCTTCGCGATCCTGGCCCTCCTCATCCCAGGGGTGAACCTCATCGTCCTGGGGGCATTCGTGACAGCCGGGCTATCACTGGTGGTCAGCTCCATCCTCTATCACGAGGGCAAGGGAAGCCTCCTCGACGTCATCTTGGGGGCCCTCGGGCTGGGGGCCGCAGGACTCGGCGCCATCGTCTCGCTGTGGGGCAAGATCGAGGCCGCTGCGGCGAGGGCCTTCGCCCGTATGTTCGGTACTGGTGGCCGTGGGTGGGGAATCGGCGGAGACGCGATTCCGTTGGTCCCGACCGGGCCCATCACCGCCGAGGGGGCGGCGGCGGCGCTCGAATGGCTGAACATGGCGGAATGGTTCAACAATCCGCTCTTCAACTGGCTGCTGCGAGGCCTCGGCATCATCACCCCCGAGGTGGGTTTCCTCAAGTCCTTCTGGGCGCAGCTCAAAGGCGCCTGGGAGCTCTGGAAATCGATGTTCAAGCTCTCCGGGCCGTCCTTCAAGCAATTCCTTGCCTATCTCGCGGGAATTCAGGATGCGCGCGAGCTGGCGGCCGTCTTCAAAGCGACCGGAATCGTGGTCCCGCGATGGGTTTACCTCTGGGGTGTCGCGGGTGCCGGATTCAACATGTTCTCGCTCATCTACAGCATCCTTCGCCTCCAGAAGCTGTTCCCTGATGTCAACCCGCCCGGTGCGCCGGCCTGAAGGATGAAGAAATGCTGAGTCAGCAGAAATTCTCGATGCCGACCTGTGCCTGGCACTGGGAATGGGTGCCCCCGGCCTCGCCCGGTGGTACGGACGACGACCCCTGGGTCGCCCACCTGGTGGAGATCTACACGGCGTGGATGGCCGAGGGGCTGGCCGCCGGCCGGAAACTCTGGCCCGAGGATGCCGGGGAGGAGTTCCCGGTCACCGCGGACGCGATAGGGCGTACCGTCGCCGCTTGGCTGCGCGAGCGCGCGGGACAACTACCCGCGTGGTCGCGGCTCGCCTGGGGCGCGGCGTTCGTGAACGACAAGCCGCACTGGGCGCCCGTCCCGGTGGTCGTGGAATTCCGCGATCCCGACGGCGAGGACCCGAACTACCTCCTGGAGCGCATGGGAGCCGAAGGCATCGAGAGCGATGCCCGTAAGCCCGTGGTCGAGTACGTGACCACCGCTGCCGGTGACGGGTTCCGGCTCCTCGCCCTGGGGCGGACGCCCGATGGCGGGGGCTACGGGCGCGTCGGCGCGGCGCTCCGCCTCGAAATCCCGCAGGACGGCGATGCGTCCGAGCGCGGCGTGGACGTTCTGCTGAAGACGTCGGTGACCGACATGGGGCTGATGGCCGTGATCGGTGCCGGGGTGGAACAGCTGATGCAGGAGATCGCCGCGGCGAGCGTGCCACCGCCCGGCGGGGGCCGGGCGCCGCTCGGCTTCGTACCGGGGGTGCAGTCGTGATCGACTTCGAACTGATCGTGCCCGACGGCTGGGTGCAGATCCCCACCACGGCGGACACGGCCCGGGTGCGCGCCCGGCTCATCGACGAGCTGATCCGCGTCCACCTGCCCGACTCGCTGCCCCGCGACAAGGCGGGCCCCTACCGCCGCATGCTCCGCAAGGAGCTGGTCGCAGCGACCGATGACGCCTCGCGGCAGGGCGCCCGCTCGGTGGTGCTGCCACTGCGCGAGTTCAACGGCATGAAGATGCCAGGGTCGTTGGTGGTCACCGTCCTCGAGAGCGGGAACGAGGACGAGGACGCGGAGGCCATGCTGGCGTCCCTCCTCGAAGACGCCGGGGACTCCGGGACCTACCTGGAGATCGACGGGGTGCCGGCGGTGCGCATGGCCTCGGTCGTGGACACCGGCCGCCTCGGGCGCAAGCAGCCGGCCTGGCGGATCTCGTACTACGTCTCCCACCCCGAAGTCCCCGGTGTGTGGGGGCTGTTGACGTACACCGTGCTGACCGACGGTGATGTCCAGGCCGAGCCGGTCCAGGCCGTGATGCTGGTCTTCGACGTGATCGTGTCGTCGCTGCGCTGGGAGGAGCGGATCGCCGTCCCGACCGAGGACGAAATCCTCGCGGAGGCCGACGCGTTCCTCGCCCGGGTCAAGGAGATAGAGGCGGCCGAGGCGGCCGAGGTGACCGGGGCGGTCAAGGCGGCCGGGGCGGCCGGGGCGGTCAAGACGGCTGAGACAGCCGAGGCGGCCGAGAAGTCCGGGCAGGTCAAGGCGGCCGAGGCGGCCGGGGCGTCGCATGAAGCGGACGTGAAGAGAGACTGAAGTGGGGCCGCGCATGCTGGGTCCATGACAGTCGACGTCAGCTCGCCCTTCGCACCACAGGACACCCACCGCGTCCGTATCGCCATCGTCAGCCCGGACATACTCGCCCACATCCGGCAGGAGTTCGCCGACCGGAACCTCGCCGTCGAGATCGCCCGGATGCCGTACGTCGAGGTGGCCGTCCGGCCGGTGACCGGCGTCCCCGGCCGCACCGCGCCCGGGGACGAGCCGGACCGGGCGTGGGGTGGCGGCCGCCACCCCACCCCGCCGACGGCTCGCCGGCTGTGCGCGGAGTACCGGCTCAGCGTGGTCGGCCCCGCCGGACGGCCGGGCCCGGCGACCGGCCCGGCGGCAGGGGACGCCGCCGCCCCCGTACCGGCGTCCCCGGAGACGCCGAAGGTCCCCTCCCGGCTGTCCCGGCGGCAGGAAGAGGTGATGGCCCTGGTCTCCCGCGGGGCGCGCAACGCCGAGATCGCCGAGCAGCTGGACCTCAGCGAGAAGACCGTGAAGAACCACCTCAACCGCATCTTCCGGGAGTTGGGGGCGGGCAGCCGGATCGAGGCGGTACTCCTCTGGCACCGCGATCAGCGCAACGGACGCACACCGGCCGACGCCGCACCGCGGCCCGCCGGCACCGGAAGCGGGTCGTCGGCGCCCGGCGCCGCCAGAAGGCCGGAGGGGACCGCACCCTCCCGCGTCCCCGCCTCCGTCGGCCGCTCCTGTGCCGGACCCGTGCCGGCCGGCCGCCGTATCCCGGCCAGCTCCGCCAACGCCAAAGCCTCGTGAGGGCGGTCGCCGTTGGGCACGTACAGCGCCAATGCCTCCTGGAAACACCGTTCCGCCGCCGCGGCGTCACCGAGCCCGCGCTCCGCCAGGCCCAGGTTGATCAGGACGTTCGCCTCCAGCAGCGCGTCGCGGCAGCGCCGGGCCGCCGCGAGACCGGGAACGCCGTAGCGCCGTGAACGGGTGAACGCGCCCTGTTCCAGGTGGAGTTGACACAGGAGATCCAGGCAGAAGGACCGGTGGTACACCGAGCCGGTGCGGCGGGCCAGTGCCAGTGCCCGCTCGGCGTGGCGCAACGCCGCCGGGACGTCGCCGCCCTCCCGCAGCGCGGCGGCGAGATTGCCCAGCAGGCTGGTGCGCAGGGTGTCGTCGTCGGCCTCCTCGGCGAGACGCAGCCCGTGCTCCCACTGCTCCACGGCGATGGAGTGCTGCCCCAACCGGGAGTGGGCAACGCCCAGATGGTTGCGGAGGGCCGCCTCGGCCCGCCGGTTCCCGATCAGCTCCGCGCTGCGCAGACCGATCCGCAGGGTGTCCGCCCAGTCCTGGGGCCGGCCGGCCGCACAGAAGTAGTCGAAGAGGAGATACGTCAGCTGCCAGGCCGCGTCGTGGCAGCCGATCCGCTGCGCCGTCCGTACGAGCGGGCCGAGGTTCTCCCAGTCCCGCGCGCACCAGGCCACCAGCGCCTGTCGGTCCGTCAGGCGCGGTGGCTCCCTGCCGGCCGCCCCGTCCTCGGCGGTGAACGGCAGCGGCGGCTCATCGGAGGTGCGGTACCGCGACAGCGTCCGCACATGCAGTCGCAGCACCCGCTCCAGCGACCGGCGTCGCGAGGCGGCCGTCTCACCGCCCCGGCACGCCTCCTCCGCGTAGATCCGGGTCAGATCGTGTATCACATAGCGGTCACCGGCGGCCTCCAGCAGGTTCTGGGCGGCCAGGCTGCGCAGCGTCTCCGTGGCGGCCGGCTCCGGGACGTCCAGCAGCGCGGCGGCCGTCTCCGGCCGGATGCTCCCGCCGGGGAAGAGGCCGAGGAGGCGGAAGGCGTGCGCGTCCTCGGTGTGCAGCTTGGCGTAGGAGCAGGAGAGCGCGCCGCGTACGGACGCCAGCTTGTCGCCGGGGATCTCCAGCGTGTCCAGCCGGCGCCGGACGTCCTCCAGATCGGCCACCAGATCGGCGATCCGGGACGGCGCCGCCGACGCCTGATCGGCGACGATGCGCAGCGCCAGCGGCAGATGGCCGCAGAGCTCTGCGAGGCGGCGGGCCGTCGTCGCCTCCTCCTCGACCCGCGCGCCGCCGATCGCCTCGGAGAGCAGTTCCAAGGACTCGGTGGCGCTGAACGGGGACAGCGTCACCCGGCGGGCGGAGTAGCGGACCGCGAGACCGCCGAGCCGGTTGCGGCTGGTGACGAGGGTGAAGGACGGCCCGCCGCCGGGCAGGAGACCGTCCAGCTGGTCGGCGGACTCGGCGTTGTCGAACACGAGGAGCAGCCGCTTGTCCCGGACGAGGCTGCGCCACAGCGCGATGCGTGCCTCCTCCGCCGCGGGGATCGCCTCGGCGCCGAGCGAGGTGAGCAGGGTGTGGAGCACGTCCGCCGGTGCGTCGGCGGGGCGCTTGGGGTCGAAGCCGCGCAGGTTCACGTACAGCTGACCGTCCGGGTAGGCGTCGGCGAGCTGATGGCCGCAGTGCACCGCGAGCGCGGTCTTGCCGACGCCGCCGACCCCGACGATCATCGCGATCCGTGACGCCCCGGGCGCCGGTGCCCGCGCCACGTCCAGCACCTGCCGCACAGCGTCGGCCCGGCCCACGAACCTGCCCACGCCCTGCGGCAGTTGCGCCGGCCGGATCGGACGCACGGTGAGCGGCGCCGGTCCGGCCGGATGGTCGTCGAGCAGCGACTCGTACAGCGCCCGCAGCTCGGCCGTCGGATCGATCCCCAGGTCGTCGGCGAGCCGTCGACGCAGGCCGTGGTAGTGGGCGAGGGCGTCGGCGGTGCGGCCGCTGCGGCTGAGCGCCGTCATCAGCAGGGCGCTCAACCGCTCGTGGTACGGGTTCTCCGCGGCGTGCCGGGGCAGCTGGGCGGCCACGAGCTCCGGCCGGCCGAGGCTCAGCAGGGACTCGGCGCGCTCCAGCAGCAGGCTCAGCCGCAGCTCCGACATCCAGGTCCGGTGTTCGGCGGCGAGCGGGCCGGGGAGTCCGCTGAGCGCGGAGCCCGGGTGCCAGTGCGCGAGCGCCCTGTCGTAGGCGGCGACCGCGGAGGTCAGGTCCTGCCGTGCCCGGCTCTCACGGGCCTGCGCCGCCAGCCGTTCCGCCACGGTGAGG
The DNA here is from genome assembly GCF_007280575.1 of Streptomyces benahoarensis. Lineage (GTDB taxonomy): Bacteria > Actinomycetota > Actinomycetes > Streptomycetales > Streptomycetaceae > Streptomyces > Streptomyces benahoarensis. Next base: position 144,104 of record NZ_VKJP01000001.1, on the reverse strand, counting down.
TCCAGCCGCGCGGGATCGAGGCGGAGCGCGTAGCCGCGGCGGGAACTGGTCAGTGGATGCGGCGGATCGCCGGACGGGCCGGTCAACACCCGGCGCAGCCCGGACAGATAGGTGTGGAGACTGCCGACCGCGGTGGGCGGAGCCGAGGCGCCCCACAGGCCGTCGACCAGCTCGTCCCGCGTGACCACGGTGCCGGTCCGCAGCGCGAGGATGGCGAAGGTCGCGCGTTGTTTCGGCGGGCCCAGTCTCAGCTCGCTGTCCCCGGCGTACGCGCGCAAGGGGCCGAGGACCTCGACCTTCAGTCCGTCACGGGGCGACAGGAGCATGGGACCTCCAGGTAGGGACGTGCCACCTGCGCACCACCGGGAGGGCGTGCCGTGAGTACCGCCGAGCCTGTCCAGTCTCCGGGGCCCGTCCTCGGACGGACAAGGCGGAATGGGGGCAGGCAGGCGCATTCGGACGGCGCACGCCGTGTGATGGCTGTGGCGCAGGAGTGGTTCGGTGCGACTTTCAACTCTTCAGACGCGGTATGGCGGGCTGGGGTTCGCTTCTTCGGCGATGCGGTACGGACGCGTTCGGCGCGGCGCCTCTAGCCTGATGTTGGTCTAGACCGCAGCCGGTTGCGCGGTCCATTTCGCGTGCCGTGGTGTTCCACCGGCCTGTTGGGTGGCGGCGCCGCCCAACAGGCCCGCTCGGTAAGGCAATTCCCTCACAGCGGCTGCTTCCCGCCCGGTGTCCCGGAGCCCGCGAGGCCCGGCTCTCCTGTCCGGCGGGCGGCCGCACGAAGGAGTTCCCGATGAGATCACGTATCGCCGCCCTGATCGGCGCCGCCACCCTGGCCCTGGGTGTGGCCGTCCTGGCGCCCGCCGCATCCGCAGGGACCGCGCCCGGGTGCGCCCCGACCGCCCTCACCTGCACGAACGCCGAGACCAGGGCCGAGGGGTTCGTCGTCGGCGAGGCGCAGTTCCAGCAGATGTTCCCGAACCGGAACGCGTTCTACACCTACCAGGGGCTGACTGAAGGGCTCAGCGCCTACCCGGAGTTCGCGAACACCGGAAGTGACACCGTGAAGCGGCAGGAGGCGGCCGCCTTCCTCGCCAACGTCAGCCATGAGACCGGCGGTCTCGTCCACGTCGTGGAGCAGAACACCGGCAACTACCCGCACTACTGCGACGCGACCCAGCCCTACGGCTGCCCCGCCGGTCAGGCCGCGTACTACGGACGCGGCCCCATCCAGCTGAGCTGGAACTTCAACTACAAGGCCGCCGGCGACGCGCTCGGCATCGACCTGCTGAACAACCCGTCGCTGGTGGAGCAGGTCCCGGCCGGGCATGCGGGCTCCGCGTACAGGCCCCGCGGGAGGGGCGACCCCGACCCCGACCCCGTCCCTGGACTGCCGCAGCGACGTCACTGGACTGCCCCGCCCCGCGGCGTCACGTGGCGTGTCGGCTGCTATCACGGGTGGCAGGCACGTTATCTGCCTTATGCGGCTTTTCCTGCCCCGGACCCCAGAGGAGGCATCCGCATGGATGCAGCAGCACCGGCTCCGAACGGCTCCACCGCCACGTCCTCCGCCGCCACGGAGGAGGAGGCGCCGATCCACATCCTCTGGATCAACGCCGGTCTGAGCTGCGACGGCGACTCCGTGTCGCTGACCGCCGCCACCCAGCCCAGCATCGAACAGATCGCCCTCCAGGGGCTGCCCGGACTGCCCAGGATCGCCGTGCACTGGCCGCTGATCGACTTCGAATGCGGCCCGGTCCAGGGCGCGGACACCTTCATCGAGTGGTTCTTCAAGGCGGAGCGCGGCGAGATCGAACCGTTCGTGCTGGTCATCGAGGGATCCATCCCCAACGAGGCGATCAAGGCCGAGGGGTACTGGTGCGGCTTCGGCGACGACCCCGCCACCGGCCAGCCGATCACCACCAGCGAATGGATCGACCGCCTCGCCCCCAAGGCCCTCGCCGTCGTCGCCATCGGCACCTGCGCCGCCTACGGCGGCATCCATGCCATGGAGGGCAACCCCACCGGCGCGATGGGCGTCCCCGACTACCTCGGCTGGGACTGGAAATCCGGCGCCGGCATCCCGATCGTCTGCGTACCGGGCTGCCCCATCCAGCCGGACAACTTCGCCGAGACCCTGACCTACCTCCTCCACCAGGCGGCGGGCTCGGCCCCGATGATCCCGCTGGACGACAAGCTGCGCCCCACCTGGCTGTTCGGCACCACCGTCCACGAGGGCTGCGACCGCGCCGGCTACTACGAACAGGGCGAGTTCGCCACCACCTACGACTCGCCCAAGTGCCTGGTCAAACTGGGCTGTTGGGGCCCGGTGGTCAAGTGCAACGTCGCCAAACGCGGCTGGATGGACGGGATCGGCGGCTGTCCCAACGTCGGCGGCATCTGCATCGCCTGCACCATGCCCGGCTTCCCCGACAAGTTCATGCCGTTCATGGACCCGCCGCCCGGCGGCAAGGTCTCCAGCGCCGCCAGCGGCCTCTACGGCCGCGTCATCCGCCGGCTGCGCGACATCACCCGCAAGACGGTGGACAAGGAGCCGCGCTGGCGCCACACCGGCACCGAACTCACCACCGGTTACCGCGCCCCGTGGTGACGGCCCCGCCGCCACCCGACCCGACCGACCTCCCCGCTTGACGAAGGTGAAGGGCACCGCAGACACGATGGCACCGACGACGAAGACCTCCGCGGACGGCAGCGGCCTGACGGAGATGTCCTGGGATCCGATCACCCGGATCGTGGGCAGCCTCGGCATCCACACGAAGATCGACTTCAAGCAGAAGCGGGTGGCGGAGTGCTACAGCACCTCGTCGGTCTTCCGCGGCTACAGCGTCTTCATGCGCGGCAAGGACCCGCGCGACGCCCACTTCATCACCAGCCGCATCTGCGGAATCTGCGGGGACAACCACGCCACCTGCTCGGTGTACACGCAGAACATGGCGTACGGCGTGAAGCCGCCGCACCTCGGCGAGTGGATCATCAACCTCGGTGAAGCCGCGGAGTTCATGTTCGACCACAACATCTTCCAGGAGAACCTGGTCGGGGTGGACTACTGCGAGAAAATGGTCCGCGAGACCAACCCCGGCGTCCTCGACCTCGCCGAACGCACCGAGGCACCGCACGCCGCCGAACACGGCTACCGCACCATCGCCGACATCATGCGCTCCCTCAACCCGCTGGAAGGCGAGTTCTACCGCGAAGCGCTCCAGGTCAGCCGCTACACCCGGGAAATGTTCTGCCTCATGGAAGGGCGGCACGTCCACCCCTCCACGCTCTACGCGGGCGGCGTCGGCACCGTCGCCTCCGTCCAGCTCTTCACCGACTACCTCAGCCGCCTGATGCGCTACGTCGAATTCATGAAACGCGTCGTCCCGCTCCACGACGACCTCTTCGACTTCTTCTACGAAGCGCTGCCCGGCTACGAGGAGGTCGGCCGCCGCCGCGTCCTGCTGGGCTGCTGGGGCGCGCTCAACGACCCCGACCACTGCGACTTCACCTACCGCAACATGACCGACTGGGGCCGGCGGATGTTCGTCACCCCCGGCATCGTCGTGGACGGCAAGCTCGTCACCAACGACCTCACCGAGATCAACCTCGGCATCCGCATCCTGCTCGGCAGCTCCTACTACGACGACTGGGCGGGCCAGGAGCGGTTCGTCACCCACGACCCGCTCGGCAACCCCGTCGACCCGCGCCACCCCTGGAACCAGCACACCATCCCCGCCCCGCAGAAGCGGAACTTCGAGGACAAGTACAGCTGGGTGATGTCCCCGCGCTGGTTCGACGGAAAGGACCACCTCGCCCTCGACACCGGCGGCGGCCCCCTCGCCCGCCTCTGGTCCACCGCACTGTCCGGGCTCGTCGACTGCGGCTACGTCAAGTCCACCGGCCACAGCGTCGTCATCAACCTGCCGCGCTCCCTCACCAAGCCGGAGACCAGCTTCGAGTGGAAGATCCCGCGGTGGAGCAACGCGCTGGAACGCAACCGCGCCCGGACCTACTTCCAGGCGTACACCGCCGCCCTGGCCCTGCACTTCGCCGAGAAAGCGCTCGACGAGGTCCGTGCCGGACGCACCCAGACCTGGGAGAAGTTCGAGGTGCCCGACGAGAGCATCGGCTGCGGCTTCACCGAGGCGGTCCGCGGCGTCCTCTCCCACCACATGGTGATCAGGGACGGCAAGATCGCCAACTACCACCCGTACCCGCCGACGCCCTGGAACGCCAGCGTCCGCGACAGCTACGGCACCCCCGGCCCCTACGAGGACGCGGTCCAGAACACCCCGATCTTCGAGGAGAACACGCCGGAGAACTTCAAGGGCATCGACATCATGCGCACCGTCCGCAGCTTCGACCCCTGCCTGCCGTGCGGCGTCCACATGTACGTCGGCGGCGGCCGCACCGTACAGGAGACGCATCTGCCCACCGGGCTGAGCGGACTGGCCGGATGAGCGCCGAGGAGACCGCCCGCCGGGTCGAGGCGGTACTCGACCGCCTCGCCGCCCACGACGACCCCGGCGTCGGCGCCGCGGCGGAGGAACTGGTCCGCGTCCTGATGGACTTCTACGGCACCGGACTCGCCCGCGTCCTCGCGCTGACCGGCACGGCGGACGGCACGCCCCCGCCGGAGCTGCTGGACGACGAATGCGTCGCCGGGCTGCTGGTGCTGCACGGACTGCACCCCGAGGACGCCCCCGCCCGCATCGCGCGGGCCCTGCGCGCCGCCGGGGCCGGGGACGCCGTCGTCGAGGGGTTCGACGGGATGACCGGCGCCCTGCGGCTGAGCCAGGAGGACGGCGGCTGCCCCGGCACCGCCGACGCCACCCGGCAGCGCATCGAGGCCGCGCTGGCCTGCCACGCACCGGAGGTGACCGGCGTCGCGCTGGAACGGACCGCCGCCGCGGCGCCGTTGCTGCAGATCGGCAGCGGCCCGCCGGAGCCCGTCCCCGCGGGCGCCGCCCGCCCCGGCCGGACACCGGCGCCGTGACCGCGCCGCACACGGCCCGGCACCGCCCGGGCCCGCCGTCGCGCGGACTGCACCGCTTCACCCGGCCCCGGCCCCCCGCGCCGGAACGCTGCGAACTGTGCGGCACCGCCCTGGACACCGGCCACCGCCACCTCGTCGACACCGCACAACGCTCCCTCGCCTGCGCCTGCCCGCCCTGCGCCCTGCTCTTCGCGCGCCCGGACGCGGGCGGCGGACGGTTCCGCACGGTGCCCGACCGCGTCCTGGCCGACCCCGGATCCGCGCCGTCCGCCGCCTGGGGCGCCCTGCACATCCCCGTCGCCCTCGCCTTCTTCTTCCACCACTCCACGCTCGGCCGCCCCGTCGCCCTCTGCCCCAGCCCCGCGGGCGCCACCGAGACCGAGATCGACCCCGCCGCCTGGGACACCGCCTTCGCCGGCTCCCGCCTCGCCGCGCTGCTGGAGCCGGACGTCGAGGCGTTGCTGGTCCGGCGCACCGACGACGGCGCCGTCTGCTATCTCGTACCGGTCGACGTGGCCTACGAACTGGTCGGCCGGATGCGGCTGCACTGGAAGGGCTTCGACGGCGGAGCCGAGGCCCGCGCCGCCCTCGACGCCTTCTTCGCCACGCTGGAGCGGCGGGCCACCGGCGTCCCGGGGGAGGCGGCACACCCGTGAGCGACCTCGCCTTCTCCTGCACCGGCGTCCGCGCCGACCCGTACGCCGCGGGCCCCACCCTCGTCTTCCGGCTGCGCATCACCGCGTCCGGGCCCGAGCGGGTGCACGCCCTCGCGCTCCGCTGCCAGTTCCGCATCGAACCGGCCCGGCGGCGCTACACCGACACCGAGGCCGCACACCTCGGCGACCTGTTCGGCGAGCGGGACCGCTGGGGCAGCACCCTCAACCCGCTCCAGTTCGCCCATGCCTCCGTGGTCGTCCCCGGCTTCACCGGCGCGACCGAGGTGGACCTGCCGGTGCCCTGCACCTACGACACCGACATCGCCTCCGCGAAGTACTTCGCCGCCCTCGACACCGGAGAGGTCCCGCTGCTGCTCCTCTTCTCCGGTACGGCCTTCCGCGGCGCGGGCGGCTTCCGGGTACAGCCCGTGCCCTGGGACCGGGAGGCGGCGTACCGGATGCCGGTGGCCGTCTGGCGGGAAATGATCGAGCAGCACTTCCCCGGCTGCGGCTGGCTCCGCCTCTCCCGCACCGCCATGGACGCCCTCGGCGCCTACCGCTCCCGCCGCGCCCTGCCCTCCTGGGAGGAGACGGTGCTGACGCTCCTCGCCGCGGCGGGCCAGGACCCGCACCCCACGCCCGTACGCCCCCGGGAGGCCCTGTCATGACGTCCGCCGCGCCTGCGAGGGAGGACCTGTTCGCCCACGCCCGCCAGATCGCCGACGCCGTCCTGCTCGAAGGCTATGTGCTCTACCCGTACCGGGCGTCGGCGGCGAAGAACCGGATGCGCTGGCAGTTCGGCGTCCTCGTCCCGCCGAAGTGGCCCGGGGCCGCCTCCGAACACAGCCTCCAGCGCACCGAATGCCTGCTGGAGCCCCGCGGCAACCCCGCCCTCCACGCGCAGGTCCGCTTCCTGCACGCCCAGCGCCGCACCGTCCAGCGGGCCCGGGCCGACGGCACGTACGAGACCGTCGACGCCCTGGAGCTGCCGGACCGCGTCGTCCGGCCCTGGGACGAGGGCGTCACCGAGCAGGTGGACCTCGCCGTCGAGGTCTCCCGGCTGACCGGCGACGGGGTGCGGCTGCCCTTCGCCCTGCCGGTCCACGAGGAGAGCGAACCGCTCCACGACGGCGGCCGCCTGGTGGGCCGCCAGCTCCGGCGCCGGGAGCGCGTCGCCGGGGAACTGCATCTGACGGCCACCGAACTCGACGGCCCCTGCCGGGTGCTGCGGCTGACCGCGACCGTCCGCAACACCGGCGACTGGAGCGGCGACGGCGACGCCGACCGGGAGGCGGCGCTGCCGCATGCGCTGCTCTCCGCGCATCTGCTGCTCGGCGTCACCTCCGGCGCGTTCCTCTCCCTGACCGACCCGCCTCAGTGGGCGTCGGGCGCCGCCGCCACCTGCCGCAACGCCCACACCTGGCCCGTCCTGGCGGGCGCCGACGGCAACGCCCGCACCGTCCTGTCCTCCCCGATCATCCTGGAGGACCACCCGCGGATCGCCCCCGAGAGCCCCGGCGCCCTCTACGACGCCACGGAGATCGACGAGATCCTGGCACTGCGCACCGCCGCCCTCACCGACGAGGAGAAACGCGAGGCCCGCGGCACCGACGACCGGGCGGCCGCCGTCATCGACCTCGCCGACTCGATGCCGCCCGAGGTGCTGGAACGGCTGCACGGCGCGGTCCGGGCGCTGCGCGAGGTCACCGGCGCCGCACCGCCCCCGGCATCTCCGCGGGCGGCGGCCGCGCCCCCCGACCCGTTCGACGGCGGGACCGGCGGCGCGCCCTGGTGGGACCCGGCCGCCGACGCCGCCGTCGACCCGGTCCGCGACCGCGTCCTCGTCGACGGCACGCCCGTCGGCGCGGGCAGCCGGGTCGCCCTCCGCCCCGGACCGCGGCGCACCGACGCCCAGGACCTGTTCCTGCACGGCCGTACGGCGGTGGTGGAGGCGGTGCTGCACGACGTCGACGGCGGGGTGCACCTCGCCGTCACCGTGGACGGCGACCCCGGCGCCGACATCCGCCGGGAACAGGGCCGCTTCCTCTACTTCCAACCCGACGAACTCGCCCCGCTCGCCGCCGTGGAGGACACATGACCAACGCCCCGCCCCGCGTGCTCGTGGCCGGTATCGGCAACATCTTCCTCGGCGACGACGGCTTCGGCGTGGAGACCGTCCGCCGCCTCGCCGCGGAACCGCTGCCGCCGCACACCGAACTCGCCGACATCGGTGTCCGCGGCGTCCACCTCGCCTACCGGATGCTGGACGGCTACGACACCGTCGTCCTGGTGGACGCGGTCCCCGGCGACGGCCCGCCCGGCACCGTCCGCCTCCTCGCACCCGACGGCGCCCGGCCGCCCGCGGGCCCGGTCGCCGTGGACGGTCACCACATGACGCCCGACGCGGTCCTGGCCCTGCTGGACCACCTGAGCGAGACCACCGGCGGCGGACGGCCGCGCCGGGTCCTCGTCGTCGGATGCGTCCCGGCCCGCCTGGACGAGGGCATCGGCCTCAGCGCCCCCGTGGAAGCCGCCGTCGAGGAGGCGGTACGGCTGCTCCGCACGCTGCTGCACGAGGCCACGGACACCCCTCCCGGAGCACCCGAACCCGCGAGCGGGCCCGCCGCCCGCACCTGATACGAAGGAGCACCCATGCGGAAGGTCCTGCTGGCGGCCGCGGCACTCGCCGCCGTCGCCGCCGCGGGCGGCGCGATCGCCCTGCTGCCCGACATCAAGCGCTACCTGCGCATCCGGTCCATGTGAGCCGCCGCGCGCCGCCGGTCCGTGCCGCCGCCCGAACGGCCCACGGCGCGGCACCGGCGGCGGCGTGGCGCCCCGCCCACCGCCGCCGCGCCCCCTGTAATGGCACCGGCCGCGCGGTCGGACGCAGGCGCGGTCCGGCACGCGATCCGGAATGAGACCGATGCACGAGATGTCCCTCGCCCTGGCGGTGGTGGATCAGGTGGACGGCGCCCTGCGGGACGAGCCACCCGGCACCGTCGACACCGTCCGCCTCCAGGTCGGCGAACTCGCCGGAGTCGTCGCCGACGCCCTGCACTTCTCCTTCACCCTCGCCTGCGAGGGAACCGCCCTCGAAGGCGCCGCCCTGCACATCGACACCGTGCCGGGACGCGCCCGCTGCACACCGTGCGGACAGGAATGGGCCACCGGCATGCCGCCCCACCTGCACTGCCCGGCCTGCCGCGGTACCGCCGCCGCCCTCGTCGCGGGACGGGAGCTGCGGATCGTCAGCGTGCACCGCACCGACCACGGCGTCGTCCCCGCCCCCGCCCCCGCATCCGAGGAGAACTGAACCCATGTGCCGCGTCGTCGACCTCCAGCAAGCCGTGCTCGCCGAGAACGACCGGCGCGCCCGGGCACTCCGTAGCGAACTCACCGCCCGCGGCACCTCGGTGGTCAACCTGCTGTCCAGTCCGGGCAGCGGCAAGACCGCGCTGCTGGAGGCCGAACTCACCCTCGCCCGCTCGCGCGGCATCCCGGTCGCCGCCCTCACCGCCGACCTGGCCACCGAGAACGACGCCCGCCGCCTGGGCCGCTCCGGCGCGCCGGTGAAGCAGGTCCTCACCGACGGGCTGTGCCATCTGGAGGCGGACATGCTCCGCGGCCACCTCGACGGCTGGCTGCCGGACGGCACCCGCGTCCTGTTCGTCGAGAACGTCGGCAACCTCGTCTGCCCGGCCACCTACGACCTCGGCGAAACGCTGCGGGTGGCGCTCTGTTCGGTCACCGAGGGCGAGGACAAACCGCTGAAGTACCCGACCGCCTTCGGCCTCGCCCACCTGGTCCTGGTGACGAAGAGCGACCTCGCCGACGCCGTCGGCTTCGACGAAGCCGCCTTCCGCGCCCACGTCCAGCAGATCAACCCCGGCGTCGAAACCGTCCTCACCTCCACCCGCACCGGCGAGGGCGCCGGAGTGCTGCTGGAGCACGCGCTCGCCGCCCACGGCAACGCCCCCGCCCACCGGCCCGTCATGGCCCGGCAGGTCCTGCCCCGCGAACACGGCCACACCCACCACCACGACGGCGTCGCGCACAGCCACTCATGACCGCGTCCCGGGAAGCGGTCGCGGCGCCGCCCGCGGCCGAACGGCGACGGGTCACCGTCCGCGGCGTCGTCCAGGGCGTCGGCTTCCGCCCGTTCGTCTTCACCCTCGCCGCGGAGCTGGGGCTGACCGGCCAGGTCGGCAACACCGGGGACGGCGTGGTCGCCGAGGTCGAGGGCGCGCCCCGCGCGGTCGCCGCGTTCTGCCGCCGGATCGGCACCGACGCGCCGCCCCTCGCCGTCGTCGAGTCCGTCGCCCACCACCCGCTCCCGCCGGGCGGCTCCACCGGCTTCCGCATCGCCGCCACCCGCACCGGCGACCGCGCCCGCACCCTCATCGCCCCCGACACGGCCACCTGCGCGGCATGCCTCGCCGAACTGACCGACCCCGGCGACCGCCGCCACCGGCACCCCTTCCTCACCTGCACCCACTGCGGGCCGCGCTTCACCATCGTCACCGCCCTGCCCTACGACCGGGCCGCCACCACCATGGCCGCGTTCCCGATGTGCGCCCGCTGCGCCCGCGAGTACGCCGACCCCGCCGACCGGCGCTTCCACGCCCAGCCCATCGCCTGCCACGACTGCGGCCCCCGGCTGGCCCTGCGCCGCCACCCGGGAACCACCGGTGCCGCTCCGGCCGACCCGGTCGCCGCGGCCCGGCGGATGCTCGCCGGCGGCGCGATCCTCGCGGTCAAGGGCCTCGGCGGCTACCACCTGGCCTGCGACGCGACCCGGGAGCGCAGCGTGCGGCTGCTGCGGGAGCGCAAGGCGCGCGGCGGCAAACCGTTCGCCGTCATGGCCCGCGACGTCGCCGCCGTCGAAGGGCTCGTCCACCTCTCCGCCGCCGAACGCGACCTCCTCACCGGTGGCCGCCGCCCCATCGTGCTGCTCCGCAGACGGGACGCGGCCGACCGCCCGCCGCACGCCCCGGCCGTCGCCGACGCCGTCGCCCCCGGCAGCCCCGACCTGGGCGTCATGCTGCCCTACACGCCCCTGCACCACCTGCTGTTCGGGCTGCCGGGCGACCCGCCGGGGCCCGGGCTGCTCGTCATGACCAGCGGCAACCGCGGCGGGGAGCCCATCGTCACCGACGACGCGGACGCCTTCGCCACCCTCGCACCGCTCGTCGACGGCTGGCTCACCCATGACCGGCCCATCCATGTGCCGTGCGACGACTCGGTGGTCCGGATGATCGACGGGGCGCCGGTGCTGCTGCGCCGCTCCCGCGGCTATGCGCCCGACCCGCTGCCGCTGCCCGTGCCCGTCACCCCCGCGCTCGCCGTCGGCGGCGACCTCAAGAACGTCCTCTGCCTGGGAGAGGGCCGACGTGCCTGGCTGTCCGCGCACATCGGCGACATGGACGATCTGGCGACGGTCACCGCCTTCGACCGCGCCGCCGGCCGCCTCGCGGACCTCACCGGCGTCCGCCCCCGGCGCGTCGTCGCCGACCGGCACCCCGGCTACCGCTCCCTCGGCCGCGCCCGCCGCGCCGCGGGCGGCGACGACGTACGGCGGGTCCAGCACCACCACGCCCATATCGCCTCCGCCATGGCCGAACACGGCCTCGACGGCAGCCGGAAGGTGATCGGCGTCGCTTTCGACGGCACCGGCTACGGGGACGACGGCGCCGTATGGGGCGGCGAATTCCTCCTCGCCGACTACGACGGCTTCCACCGCTTCGCCCACCTCGCCTACGTCCCGCAGCCCGGCGGCGACGCGGCCGTCCGCCACCCCTATCGGATGGCCCTCGCCCATCTGCACGCCGCCGGCCTGCCCCGCGACCCCGACCTGCCCTGCGTACGGGCCTGCCCGCCCGGCCAACTCCCGCTGCTGGAACGGCAGTTGGCGCGCGGTGTGAACTGTGCCCCCACCTCCAGCATGGGCCGCCTCTTCGACGCCGTCGCCTCCCTGACCGGCGTCTGCCACACCGCCGGATACGAGGCCCAGGCTGCCATCACGCTCGAAGCGGCGGCCTGCCGCGCCGAGGACCGCACACCGCACGAGCCGCCGCCGGGCTACACCTTCACCCTGCGCGACACGGTGGCGGGCCCCGTGACCGCCGACCCCGCGCCGCTCCTCGCCGCCCTCGCCGCCGAGGTGCGCGCGGGCGTCCCCGCCGGGCGGATCGCGGCGCACTTCCACCACGCCGTCGCCGCGCTGGTCGGCCGGGTCTGCGCCGCCGCCCGCGCCCGGCACGGGCTGGACACCGTCGCCCTGACCGGCGGCGTCTTCGCCAACCGGCTGCTCTCCGCGTCCTGCGCCCGCGCACTGCGCGCGGACGGCTTCACCGTGCTGCGCCACCGGCTCGTCCCGCCCGGCGACGGGGGACTGGCACTCGGCCAGCTGATGGTCGCCGCCCGCGCGGACCCCCGCGGCGCGACCACCGCCCCCTGAACCACCCGATCCCGCAGAGCGAGGAGAACCCCATGTGTCTCGCGGTACCCGGCAAGGTGCTGGAGATCCGGCAGCGTGACGGCACACGCATGGCCACCGTCGACTTCGGCGGCGTACACAAAGACGTCTGCCTGGAATATCTGCCGGATCTCGCGGTCGGGGAGTACGCCATCGTGCACGTCGGCTTCGCCCTCCAACGGCTGGACGAGGAGTCGGCCCGGCAGACCCTCGCCCTCTTCGGCGATCTCGGCCTGCTGGAGGAGGAGTTCGGCGACCCGTGGGAAGCGGCCGCCGCGCAGGGCACCACCGGGGGCGCGGCCACCGGGAACGGTATCGGCGCGCCGCCCGGCGCCCGGTCCACGGCCGACGCGGCGCGGGAGGCACAGCGGTGAAGTACCTGGAGGAGTTCCGCAACCCTGACCTGGCGCGGCGGCTGCTGGACGACATCCACGCCACCGTCACCCGGCCGTGGGCCCTGATGGAGGTGTGCGGCGGCCAGACGCACACCATCATCCGCCACGGCATCGACCAACTCCTGCCCGACCAGGTCGAGTTGATCCACGGACCCGGCTGCCCGGTCTGCGTCACCCCGCTGGAGACCATCGACAAGGCCCTGGAGATCGCCTCCCGCCCGGACGTGATCTTCTGTTCCTTCGGCGACATGCTGCGGGTCCCGGGCACCGACCGCGACCTCTTCCGCGTCCGCAGCGAGGGCGGCGACGTCCGCGTCGTCTACAGCCCGCTCGACGCCCTCAAGATCGCCCGGGAGAACCCCGGCAAGGAAGTCGTCTTCTTCGGCATCGGCTTCGAGACCACCGCGCCGCCCAACGCCATGACCGTGCACCAGGCGCACCGACTGGGCATCCGCAACTTCAGCCTGCTCGTCTCGCACGTACGGGTGCCCCCGGCCATCGAGGCGATCATGCGCTCCGGTGACTGCCGCGTCCAGGGCTTCCTCGCCGCCGGACACGTGTGCAGCGTGATGGGCGTGGACGAGTACCCGGAGCTGGCCGCCCGCCACCGCGTGCCCATCGTCGTCACCGGCTTCGAACCGCTGGACATCCTCGAAGGCGTCCGCCGCGCCGTACAACAGCTGGAGCGCGGCGAGCACCGCGTCGACAACGCCTACGCCCGCGCCGTCCGCCCCCGGGGCAACCCCGCCGCCCAGGCGATGATCGCCGACATCTTCGAGGTCACCGACCGCTCCTGGCGCGGCATCGGCACCATCCCCGACAGCGGCTGGCGACTCTCCGCCCGCTACCGCGACTACGACGCCGAGCACCGCTTCGCCGTCACCGGCATCACCACCGAGGAGCCCGCCGCCTGCCGCAGCGGCGATGTGCTCCAGGGCCTGATCAAGCCCCATGAATGCCCGGCGTTCGGCACCGACTGCACCCCGCGCACCCCGCTCGGCGCCACCATGGTCTCCAGCGAGGGCGCCTGCGCCGCCTACTACCTCTACCGCCGCCTCGGCACCCCCACCGCACCACTGGAGGCGACCCCCGTTGTCTGACACCACCCTGCACGAGGCCGCGCCACCGGCCCCGGACTTCTCCGGCTGGACCTGCCCCGCTCCGCTGCGAGACCACCCCCGGATCGTCATGGGGCACGGCGGGGGAGGGGTGCTCTCCGCCGAACTCGTCGAGCATGTCTTCGCGCCCGCCTTCGGCGGCCCGGTGCTCTCCTCGCTCGCCGACTCCGCCGCGGTGACGCTGGGCGGCGCGCGGCTGGCCTTCTCCACCGACTCCTACGTGGTGCGGCCGTTGTTCTTCCCCGGCGGCAGCATCGGCGACCTCGCGGTCAACGGCACCGTCAACGACCTCGCCATGAGCGGCGCCCGCGCCGCCTACCTCTCCTGCGGCTTCATCCTGGAGGAGGGCGTGGAGACCGCGCTGGTCGCGCGGGTGGCCGAGGCACTGGGCGCCGCCGCGCGGGCCGCGGGCGTGGAGGTCGCCACCGGCGACACCAAGGTCGTCGAGGCAGGCCACGGCGACGGCATCTACCTCAACACCGCCGGTATCGGCCTCATCCCGGACGGCGTCGACATCCGCCCGCAGCGCGCCGCCCCCGGCGACGTCGTCCTCGTCAGCGGGCCCATCGGTGTGCACGGTATCGCCGTGATGAGCGTGCGGGAGGGGCTGGAGTTCGGCGTCGGTGTCGAGAGCGACTGCGCGGCCTTGGGCGGGCTCGTCGAGGCGATGCTCGCCGTCACCCCGGATCTGCACGTCCTCCGCGACCCCACCCGCGGCGGCCTGGCCACCGCCCTCGGCGAGATCGCGGCCGCCGCGTCGGTCGGTGTGGTCGTCGACGAACGGAACCTGCCCGTCCCGGAACCGGTGGCCAACGCCTGTGCGGTGCTGGGCCTCGATCCGATGTACGTGGCGAACGAGGGCAAGCTGGTCGCCTTCGTACCCCGCGCACACGCCGACGCCGTACTGGAGGCGATGCGGGCCCATCCGCTGGGCGCCGGCGCCACGGTCATCGGGGAATGCGTCACCGACCACCCCGGCATGGTCGTCGCCCGCACCGGACTCGGCGGCACCCGCGTGGTCGACCTCCCGCTCGGTGAGCAACTGCCCCGCATCTGCTGAACACCGCGGCCGCGCCCGGGTCCCGCCTTCCGGAGGCGGGACCCGGGCGCGCCGGCGTTCCCCTTCCGTTTGCGATCACCAGGATTGTGCGTTGCTGCGCGCCATCGGCGCTGCACATGCACGAGGCGCCAAACTCCCTACGATGGGGAGAGGCGCGGAGAAGGGACCGGACGCCTTTCCCATCTCGCGGGGCCTCGCGGGGCCTCGCGGGGCCTCATGGTGCGGGGGAATTCCCGCGAGAGGCGCGAGAAGAAGCCCGATTCCCCTTGCTCCCGCGGTATTCCGAGCGGCGCCGGAGAAGCGCTTTCCCGCCCCCGGACGCGCCTTGTGCACACCTGTGCTTCCGCGGAAAGGATGGGTATGGCCACCAGCGCGACGCAGTGCCTTTATGAAACTTTTCCCTTTCCCACGCCCGGCGTCGACAGGCCGCTGATCGATGTCGTGGCGGACGAGATTCCCCTGGTCATCGAGGGAGGGCCGGCCGATGGCTGGTCGGTTCTCGACGCGGGCTGCGGCACCGGCCACACCCTGGTCGGCCTGGCCCGCGCCTATCCGCGGGTGCACTTCACCGGGCTCGAACCGTCCGCCGCCGCACGCGATATCGCCCGGCGGCTGGCCCGACGGCACGGCGTCACCAATGTGGACATCGTGGACGGTGCGCTGCCGGACGCCGCACTCGACCGGCGATTCGACTTCATCTACAGCTACGGCGTGATCCACCACCTCCCGGACCCGCACGCCGGACTCGCATGGCTCGGTGAACACCTCGCCGACGACGGACTGCTGCACCTGTGGCTGTACCACGCCATCGGCGAGGCCCAGCGCATGCGCGACCGCGAACTGGTCCGGTTGCTGGGCGCGCACGAGGACGCCCCGGGGCTCGATGTCGTCCGGGCCCTGGGCCTCTCCCTCTCGCTCGACGCCTACGGCATGCCCGGCGCCTGGGCCGGGACCGCGCTGGACCAGCGGGAACAGGACGTCTTCGACGCGGACGCCTACCTCAACCCGGTGGTGCACACCCTCCGCTTCGCCGACCTGCCACGACTGCTCGACGGGGTGACCGACTGGATCGCCGCCGACCGGCTCTACGGCCCGCACGGCGCCCCCTACCTCGACCTGTCCGGCACCGGCGGACTCCCCCCACACGGCCCCGAACTGCTGCGCCCGGAAGACCTCTTCGACGACCCCGGGCTGCGGAGGCGGATCGACGCCCTCGACCACCTCGACCGGCTGCGGGCCGTGGAACTCGTCCAACGCCCCACCGGCTTCCGCGCCCTGGCCGGACGCGGCGCCGCCCTGCACCGGTGCACCCGCCGCATCGCCGGCAACCTCCTGCCCGGCGCCGCCCCCGGGGCGTAGACCCACCGGACGCCCCGGGCAGCCCCACGGCCGCGCGCCGTCACCACGGCGCACACGGCGACAACGCCGCGGCCTTCACGGAAAGGGCCCGCATCCCGTGCTCGAACCCCGTATCCGAGAAGCCTTCCTCGACCCCCTCAACGCCGCCGACCCACCGGGGGCGATGAGCCCCGGCGACCTGCGCGCGGCGGTCGAGTCCCTGCGCGCCCACTGCGCCCCGCCGCCCCCGGTCGCCCGGGTCACCGACGGCACCGCCGCACACGCCACGGGCACGGTGCCGTTCCGCCTCTACCACCCGCGTCCGGGCACCCGCCTCCCGCTGGTCGTCTACTTCCACGGCGGCGGCTGGACGGCCGGGAGCATCGCGTACATGGACCCGCCGCTGCGGGCCCTGGCGGTCGAGGCGGACGTGGCGGTGCTCAGCTCCGGATACCGGCTCGCCCCGGAACACCCCTTTCCCGCCGGGCTGCACGACGCCCAGGCCGTCACCGCCTGGGCCCGGGAGAACGCCGCCGCGCTCGGCGCCGACCCCGCGCGGTGCGCCGTCGCCGGGGACAGCGCGGGCGCCGCCCTCGCCACCGTCGTCGCCCTCGAAGCCCGCGGCTCGCCGCTCCCCCTCGTCCACCAGCTCCTCATCAACCCGGCGACCGACCCCCGGCGGAACACCCCCTCGTACCGGGAGTTCGCCACCGGCTACCAGAACAGCGCGCCGATGATGGAGCGCTGCTGGCGCACCTACCTGAACCGGCCCGACGGACCGCTCGACGACGTGCCGTGGCGCGCCGCCCCCGCCTTCGCCCCGGACCTCACCGGGCTGCCACCGGCCACCGTCCTCACCGTCGAGTACGACCCGCTGCGCGACGAGGGCGAGGCGTACGCGGCGCGGATGGCCGCCGCCGGGGTGCCGACCACCCTCGTACGGTGCCCGGGCCTCATCCACTGCGCACTCCACCTGGACGGCGTGGCCCCCCGCGCCGCCTCCCTGCGGCGGCACGCGGTCCGCGCGCTGACCGCCGCGTTCGCCTGACCCGGACAGAAAGGAAACGGCGTGGCAACCGAAGCCCGCGCCCCGATGTACGGGGCCATCGCCGAGATCTACGACCGGCTGGACGACTGGATCGTCGCCACCTGGCACGAACAGCCCGTCCCCGCCCGCGTCGCCTTCCTGCGCACCCGGTGGGCGCGGCACGGCCGCCCGGTGCGGGACGTCCTGGACCTGTGCTGCGGCACCGGCAGCGTGCTGCACGCGCTCGCCACCGCCGGATACCGGGTCACCGGCCTGGACCGGTCCCCGCAGATGCTCGGCCTCGCCCGCCGCCGCCTCGGCGACGGCGTCCCGCTGATCGAGGCGGCACTGCCCGACCTGCCGCTGCCCGACGCGGCCATGGACGCGGTCTGCTCCACCGGCGCGGCGCTCAGCTACACCCCCGGCGAAGAGGAGTTGACCGGCATCCTCCGCGCCGTGCACCGCGTCCTGCGCCCCGGCGGCACCTTCCTCTTCGACGTGCTCTCCCGCCACATGCTCACCGAGCACGCGGGACGCCACGTCTGGGCGGCGGACCAGGGCGACTTCGCCTTCCTCTGGGAGTTCACCCACCCCGACGAGCGCTACAGCGACGCCTTCTACACGCAATTCCTCCGCCGGGGCGGCGCGGACAGCACCACGTACGAGCGGACCGGCGAACAGCACCGGCTGTACGTCCTCGACCACCCCCAGGTCCGGCGCGCCGCCGAACGGGCCGGGTTCGCCCACGCCGAGGTGCTCGACAACTACACCGACGCCCCCGCCCACCCGCACACCCTCTACGACACCTGGGCCCTTACCCGCGACCGAGGAGGAATGCGCCCATGATGCAGGGACAGCCGCACCGGGACGCGGGCATGCCCGAGCCGTACGCCGCGACCGCCGACCTCTACGACCGGCTCGTCGCCTACGCCATCGACCAGTGGGGGGAGTCGCCACGGGCCCGGATGGCGGACTTCATCGAGGAGACGTGGGCGGCGCGCGGACAGCGGGTCCGCCGGGTGCTGGAACTGTGCTGCGGCACCGGCCTGATGACCGAACAACTGGTCCGCCGCGGCTACCAGGTCACCGCCCTCGACCGCTCCGAGACCATGCTGGCCCTGGCGAAGAAGCGGGTCGGCGGGTCGGCCGCCCTCCACCGGATCGAACTGCCCGCACCGCTGCCCACCGGCGCGGACGCCGTGGTGTGCACCGCCGCCGCCCTCAACTATCAGCCGGGCGCGGAGCCGTTGGGCGAGACGCTGCGGGCCGTGGCCGAGGCGCTGCCGACCGGCGCGACGTTCGTCTTCGACCTGGAGACCGCCGCACTCCTCAAGGGCCACTGGGGCAACCGTATCTGGGCTGCCGACCAGGGCGATGTGACGTTCCTCTGGAACTTCACCAGCGAGCCGGACACCGCCTACTGCGATCTGCGCTACACCCAGTTCACCCGCGACGACGCCCCGGCCGGCACCTACACCGCCGCCCGCGAGGTGCACCGGCTGTACGCCTTCGACCACGCCACGGTCCGCGACCGCGCGCATGCCGCGGGCTTCGCCCGGGCGGAGGTCTTCGAGAACTACACCGCACGCCCCGCCACCGACACCACCCGCTACGAGACCTGGGTCCTGACCCGGGGCGAAGGGTAGGGCCATGCTGATCTGCGGACTGAAACTCAGCCACGACGGGGGACTCGCCCTCGTCGAGGACGGCAGGCTGCTGCTCTCCGTGGAACGCGAGAAGGTCGGCAACGGCCGGAGATTCCAGCCCCTGGACCGCCTGGAGCAGGTGGAGGACCTCCTCGCCGGGGAAGGCATCGCCCCCGGCGACATCGACCGGTTCGTGGTGGACGGCTGGTTCGCCCCCCTCGGCGAGGACCAGCGCCACCCGGTGCTGCACGTCACTTACCACGGGCGCCCCGCCCGCCTCCCGGTGGCCCCGTACCAGGACGTGCCCGGCGCCGATGTGCTTGCCCCACACCCCTTCACCGGCCTGCCGCTCGGCACCACGACCCATCCCTACAGCAGCTACCACCACAGCACCCAGCATCTGATCGGCGCCTACGCCACCAGCCCCTTCGCCCGGCGCGGACAGGACGCGCTGGTGCTGGTGTGGGACGGCGGCATGCCGCCCGTCCTCTACCGGGTGGACCCCGAGCCCCTGCGCGTGACGCGTCTGGGCGAGCTGTTCCCCCTGTACGGCAGCGTCTTCGCGGACTTCTGCGCCGCCCTCCCGCCGTTCCGCGGCGCGCAGCCCGCCACCACCGACCCGCACCTCATGCCCCGCAACCTCGACGTGGCGGGCAAGGCCATGGCGTACGCCGCGCTCGGCACGGACGATCCGGGCTTCGACTCCCTCCTCTCCGCGGACCTCGACGCGCGGGAGCTGTCGTACACGATGGGCGACGAACTCGCCCACGCCCTCACGGACGACGGCCCGAGCCCCTGGCCCGACGCCACGGGCGCCGACCTCATCGCCACCTTCCAGGGCTACCTGGGCCGCCGCCTGCGCACCGCCCTCGCCGCCGCCGTCCGCGACGGCGACCTGCCGCCCCGCCTCTGCCTGTCCGGTGGCTGCGCGCTGAACATCAAATGGAACAGCCTGCTGCGCTCCTGCGGCCTGTTCGACGCGGTGTGGGTCCCGCCGTTCCCCAACGACTCCGGGGCCGCCCTCGGCGCCGCCACCGTCGAGTGGGTGCGGACCGGCGGACGGCCCGTCCTCGACTGGTCCGTCCACCGCGGCCCCCGGCTGCGGCCCGCCGAGGGCGACCCCGCGGGGTGGACCTCCGCGCCCTGCGACATCGACGCGCTGGCCCACGTCCTGCACGACACCGGCGCCCCCGTCGTCGTCCTCACCGGCCGCGCGGAGCTGGGACCACGCGCCCTCGGGCACCGCAGCATCCTCGCGCCCGCCACCGACCCCGGCATGAAGCAGCACCTCAACCGCCTCAAGGACCGCGAGGACTACCGGCCCGTCGCTCCGGTCTGCCTGGAACACCGGGCCCCCGAACTGTTCTCCCCGGGCACCCCCGACCCGCACATGCTCTTCGACCACGACACCCGGGCCGGCTGGGAGTCCAAGGTCCCCGCCGTCGTCCACCTCGACGGCACCGCCCGTCTCCAGACCGTCAGCGACCGCGAATCCCCCTTCCTCCACGCCCTGCTGACCGCCTACGAAAAACTCTCCGGCCTCCCGCTGCTCTGCAACACCAGTGCCAACCACAAGGGCCGCGGCTTCTTCCCGGACGTCGCCTCGGCCGCCGCCTGGGGGCGCGTCCCGGCGATCTGGTCCGAAGGCCGCCTCTACCGCCGCACATGACCGCCTTCCGCGCCGCGACGGCCCGCGACCTCCCCGACGTCGCCGCCACCCTCACCGAGGCGTTCGCCGACGACCCGCCGAGCCGGTGGGTGTTCCCCGGCGGGGCGGCGGCCCGCGCCCGCTTCTTCTCGGACGTCGCGGACCACGTCCATACCGTCGGCGGCACCGTCGAGCTGGTGCCCGGCGCCGCCGCGCTGCTCGCCCTGCCCCCGGGCGTCCAACCGCCCGACGACCCGGCCGACGGGCGGGAGGCCGCGATGCGCCGCACGCTGGACGCCTGCCACCCCCACGCCCCGCACCACTACCTGCTGTTCTACGGCGTCCGCGACGCCCACCGGGGCCGGGGCCTGGGCGGCCGGATGCTCGCCCGCCTCACCGCCCGCGCCGACCGCGACCGCACGGGCACCTACGCCGAGGCCAGCACCTGGCGCGGCGCCCGGCTGATGCTGCGCCACGGCTTCCGCCCGACGGGCACGCTGCGGCTCCCCGACGGAACGCCCCTGATCCCCGTCTGGAGAGACCCCCCATGACGACCTCGGCCCGCCTCGCTGAACGCGCGGTCGCCAGCTGGCTCCGGCGCAGCCGCGAAGGCCCGCCCGGCCCGTTCCCGCACCGGCCGGTCACCCGCGCCGTCGCCGCCCACGGCATCACCGCCCTCCCCGGCGGCCTGGAACACCGGCTCCTCGACGCCTGGGACCGCACGCGCGAGAGCCCCCGCGAACCCGGCGGCCCGGAATGGGCCACCGCGCTCTGGCTGGAGTGCCTGACCAGCTCCCTGCGCGACGCGCCCTCCTACGACGCGTACACGATGACCGCACTGTTCGGACAGTGGTGCCGCCTGGGCGACGCCCCCCGGCGCACGGCACGGCTCTCCGCGCTCCTCGCCGCGGACCTCGTCCGGCACGAACTACGGCGCGCCGCCCGCGAGGAACGCCCCGCCGAACGCCGCTTCCGTACGACGGCGGCCACCCGCCTCGCCCGCCAACTCGACGCGTACGACGGGTGGACCGACCCCGGCGCGACACCCCCGCACCTGGAGACCGCGCAGGCCCTGCGGCGCTGCGGCACCCTGCTGTCCGCGGGCGGCCGGGGCCTGCCCGTCCCGCTGGCGCTGCTGGTGGAGTCGTCGCTCCCGGTGGCCACGGCGGAGCCGGACGAGCCGCTGTTCCTCCGCACCGTGCAGATCATGGAACTCCTCGCCGAACAGGCCGCCTGCCACATCGGCGAGGCCCACCGGCAGGCCCTGGCCGCCACCCCGGAGCCCGCCGCGCTCGCCGCGCAGCTGCGGGCCACCGCCGCCGGGATCGCCCACGCCCACCACGTCTTCCACCTGGTCACCACCATCGACCCCGCACAGTTCGCGGCGATCCGCGCGGCCACCGTCGGCACCGGCGCCCTGCAGTCCACCGGCTTCGCCCGCCTGGAGCGCCGCTGCCGTGGCACGGCTGCCCTGCGCCCGGAACCGCTGGCCGCGATCGGACTGGACGCGGCGCCGACCCTCGCCCCGCCGCTCTGCGCCGCGCTCGCCCGCGTCACCGCCCGCCTGGAGACCCACGACCGGGCCGCGGCCGCCCGCCTCCGCCTGGCGACCGACGCGGTCAACGAACAGTGGCGGCGGTGGAAACGCACCCATCTCGGCGTGGCGAAGAAGATCATCGGCGATGTGCCGGGCACCGGCGGGACCGACGGTGTGCGCTACCTCGCCCGTCACCTGAAGGAGCCGTTGCTGTGAACCCCGCCGACGCGCCCTCCCCGCACATGGACCCCGACACCTTCCGCACCCTGGGGCACCAGGCGATCGACTGGATCGCCGACTACTGGCAACACCTGGCCGACCACCCCGTCGCACCGCCCGTCGAACCCGGCAGCATCCGCGCCCAGCTCCCGTCGGCCCCGCCCGAACACGGCGAGGACTTCCCGGCGCTCCTCGCCGACCTCGAACGGATCGTGCTGCCGGGCCTGCTGCACTGGCAACACCCCCGCTTCTTCGGCTACTTCCCCGCGAACGCCTCCGGCCCCGCCGTCCTCGCCGAACTCCTCTCCGCGGGCCTCGGCGTCCAGGGCATGAACTGGAGCACCAGCCCCGCCTGCACCGAGGTCGAACAGCAGATGCTCGACTGGTTCGTCCAACTGCTCGGCCTGCCCGCCCACTTCCGCGGCACGGGCGTCATCCAGGACACCGCCTCCAGCGCCCTCCTGGTCGCGCTGCTCACCGCCTTGCACCGCGCCAGCGGCGGCCGCACCCGCGACCACGGCACGGACGGGCACCGCTACCGCGTCTACCTCACCCGCGAGACGCACTCCGCCGCCGCCAAGGCAGCCGTCATCACCGGACTCGGCCTGCGCGCCCTCCACGACGTGGCCACCGACGCCGACGGCGCCATGGACGCCGCCGACCTGGAGACCTGCATCCGCGCCGACCGGGCCGCCGGTGCGACCCCGCTGATGGTGGTCGCCACCCGCGGCACCACCTCCCGCCTCTCCTTCGACGCCCTGGACGCCATCGGGCCCGTATGCCGTCGGCACGGGGTGTGGCTGCACGTCGACGCCGCCTACGCCGGGGTGGCCGCGATCTGTGACGAACTGCGCTGGGTCGGCGACGGCGTGCACCACGCGGACTCCTACTGCACCAACCCGCACAAGTGGCTGCTCACCAACTTCGACTGCGACCTGCTGTGGGTGACCGCCCCCGAAGCCCTCGTCGGTGCCCTGAGCGTGCTCCCCGAGTACCTGCGCAACCCGGCCTCCGCCTCGGGCCGGGTCACCGACTACCGGCACTGGCAGGTCCCCCTGGGGCGCCGCTTCCGCGCCCTGAAACTCTGGTCGGTGGTCCGCTGGTACGGCGCCGAAGGGCTCCGCGCCCACATCCGTACCGGCGTCCGTCACGCCCGGCTCTTCGCCGGCCTGCTCCGCACCGACCCCCGCTTCACGCTGCTCGCCCCGCCCGTCCTGGGCCTGGTGACGTTCCGTCTGAACGCCTCCGACGTCGCCAACCGCGGCCTGCTGGACACCGTCAACACCGAGGGCACCACCTTCCTCACCCACTCCGAGAAGAACGGCACCTACTTCCTCCGCTTCGCCACCGGCGGCACCTTCACGGAGGACCGCCATGTTCACGAGGCGTGGCGGGCCCTCCGGAAGGCCGCCTCTGCGGGGGACGAGGGTGAGCAGGGGGCCGCGATGACCTCCCGGTAATGCGTGGCGGTCGTTCGCGAAGCGTTACCGGGCAACGTTACGGTTCACCGCGCACCGGGTGAAATGCACGCGGCTTGACCGGGTTTGGTCCGGGGATGTGCTTTACGGTCCGGAGTCCGCCATACTCGGGCGCATGAAGGTGTGGGAAGTGCTTGTCACTGCTGGCGCGTACCTGTTCGGGGCCGGAATCTTCGGCATTGCCGGCTATATGTGGTGGTGGGGGAAGAGGAAATTCGAGCGAAGCGGACAGCAGCGGGAGGAACTCGTTCAGCTCGCGGAACAGCGCGGGTGGAGCTACACCCCATTCACGCAGGGAGACGGGGATGCGTATTTCGCCGGCAAGACCGTCAACGAGCCTGTCTACGACTACGTGGCCGGTGAGTTCCGCGGGCGTTCCTTCTGCTGCTTCGAGTACCGCCACCGTGGTACCAGTCAGTCCGAAAGGACGCAGTACGCCGTCCTGTTCGCGGTGAACATACCGAACTCCGTGCCCTATACGACCGTCAAGCGGCGTCGCCCCCTGGACACGGTGGAGGCCCGTCTGTTCCGCCATGGCAAAGTCGTCGAGCTGGGCATTCCCTCCTTTGACGAGGCGTTTCGCGTCATCAGCACTGACGAGACCGTTGCGCGGCACATGCTGAGCGACGGCCTGGTGAGGTTCCTCACCTCCGACCCCCGGGCCAAGGCGGAGCCGCTCCGCTTCCAGCGGAACGCCGCGGTCACCTCGTACCAGGGGCGGTTGCGCCCGGAGCATGTCGAGGCGAAACTGGATTACCTGTGCGACGTGTTGGACCGCCAAGGCGCAATGGCGTGAGCGCGCGCCGACCGGCGTACTCATGAGTGAGCTCCACACCGAAATCGATCGGTGTGGAGCTCACCCATGAGCGCCGCGGCGCACGGCAATCATTCGGCGGAGGAATCCGCCGGGCGAAGTGACCGGACGAAGTCCTTGAAGTCTTCCTCGACCTGAGCGATCTGCGTCGACTTGGCCGTCAACACCAATTCGATCACCGCGTGTTCGGCCGGGTTGTGAACATCCTGCATCACCAGATAAACCTGGCTCTGGACCAGGTCCAGAAGCCGTCCGTGCAGCGAGGTGGAGATACGCAGCGTCTGGGTGAGCGCAGGGGCCTCGGGGGTACCCACCTCGGTGCGATGGGCGACACTCACCGTCGCTGCCTCGCGCAGCCGTTGAACCGACTCGTCGCCGATCGCCACCAGGTCGATGGTGTCCCGCATTTTCCCGGCGATGGTGATGTTCGCGGTGAATCCTTCGCGCGATGCCGAATGGAGTGCGATGAACGCGACTCCGGGGGCGCCCACCTCATCGGGGGGCGCCGGTTGCCAGCCTTCCGGCAGCGAAAATTCGATCTTTACCGGCAGCGTGGTCGCCATGGTGAAATCAACTCCCTGATGTATGGAACCGAGGCTACTGTCAGCCGAAGGGATTGAGCGATTTCAGACCGTCGCCCACCGCGTCGAGGCCGTCGCCGATCGCGTCCGCGGCATCGCTGACCGTGTCAACGACCTTGTGCGGGTCGATCTCGATCTGCGCGCCGACCTTGCCGCCGAGTCCGAGTCCGACGCCCACCGAGCCGCCGATGACGAACTTGCCGTCCTTCATCCCGGCATCGACGTGGGCCTCGGCGCCGGCCCCGGCCCATCCTTCGGCGGTGGCACCCGCCCCGATACCGCCGACGTCCGCATGCCCGCTCGCTGTCGCTTTGGCGCCCGCGAAAGCCTCGGCGCCCAGGTGTGCGCCCTCCTTGCCCACGGCCGCCGTCGCCGATGCGTCCAGTCCGGCGAAAGCCGAGGCATCTCCCTTGGCCTCGAAGGCGCCGTTCTCGTAGCCGCCTTCGGCGGATGCTTTGGCGAGGTAGGCGGTCCCACCGACTTTCGCTTCGAGATTGCCGTCCT
Source organism: Streptomyces benahoarensis (assembly GCF_007280575.1). Classification (GTDB taxonomy): domain Bacteria; phylum Actinomycetota; class Actinomycetes; order Streptomycetales; family Streptomycetaceae; genus Streptomyces; species Streptomyces benahoarensis. The sequence goes on along the minus strand of NZ_VKJP01000001.1, from coordinate 118,606 downwards.
TGTAGGACGCCCCTACGGTTCCCTCGGCCCCGAGGAGCTTGAGTCCGGCTTTTCCGCTGAGCTTTCCGTCCCCGACCTGCTTCTCACCCTCGGCCTCGGAGCCCCAGACACTCGCTTCGCCCTTCCGCTCCCACAGCTTGACCTCCGGCCCGGGCTTCTTGCCGCCGGGTTCCTCAGGGCTTGTGGTGCCGAAGGGCCTGTTCCTGCTCCACCTTCTGCTGGGATCGGTCGGCGACTTGCCTTCCTTCTCCCAGAAGGTCTGGCTGCCTTTTCCCGATTCCTTTTGCTGCTCGGCGACTCCCCCGGCCTTGGTCAGCCAGTCCGGCGCGTTGGAGGCACCGCCGGCCAGATCGGCCAGCTTCTTCCCTGCCGTACCGGCCTCTTCCTTGAGGGATTGCCGAGCGGCGTTCAGGACGGTTCGGGCCTGGGTTTCGTCGCCGCTCTCCCAGAGGTCGATTGCTTCCGCCGCCTGCTGCTGCGCTCCGCTGAGCGCTGAGGCGTACTTGCTCACCGCCGAGGCCGCATCGGACATGGCATCGGCGGCGTAGAGCCAGTTCTTCTTCTCGCCCGAGAATTTCTCCCAGAACTGATCGCTGGCCTTGCCGGACCAGCCAGAAATACGTACACCGCCCAGGCGGGTGCCGGTGTCCTCGAATTTCCCCGACGCTTTTCTCAGTGAGTCTGCGACGCTTTCCAGGTCCCCTGTGTTGCCAGGAATGAGTTCCTTGGGGTCCTTGGTTTCCCCCAGTTCCGCCGCCACGCCTATCCCCGTTTCCCGCCCATTGTTCTTGTCCTTTTGTGCCGTGTCCTACGAGTGCAGGCGCCCGTTCGCATAGGCATCGGCCTGCTCGTAGTTGCGGGCCGTGGTCTTGAGATGTCCCGCAGCGTCGACCGAACGGTCGCCGAGGCTCAGGTAGGCCGCGGTCCAAGTGCTGCAGAATTTTTGGAACTTCCCGGAGAGGACCACGTCGCTCTGCTCGGAACCGTCAAAACCCTTGAACATCGCCTCGAAGTCGACGTCTTCTGCCGGCTTCAGGCATTTCAGGATGTCCGAAGCGCCGCCCCTGAGCTCTTCCGGTTCGGCGCTGAAGCCGTCGCCGTTGATAGTCACGCTTAATCACTGCCCCTTGAACGCATGCCAACGAGAAGCGAGTTGGCCGCCGTCGAAGGACCGTATCACTTTCTGTGCATCGACCGAAGGCGCAGGGTGGCCGGGGTGTTATTGCCGTAGCTGTCGTAAATGTTGGGAAAGTTGCGAAAGCTGATTTCTTGGCGGAATGGGTCGGCTGGCTGTACTTGTGGAGGTTGGTGCAGGGGCAAATTCCTGTGTGGGTCGCGCGTCGCCCGAACGGGAGGCGGCGAAACCCTCCGTCAGCCGGACTTCGGCAGGTTCAGCCTGAACTTCTGCGCCGTGGAGCCGTCGCAGTCCGCGATCCGCAGGCGGGTGCCGTTGGCCGTGGCGCCGCCGGGGGCCTCCAGGCAGCGGCCGGAGCGCGGGTTGACCAGCGCACCGTCGGCGTGCTGCCGCCAGACCTGCCCGCCGACGCCGTTGCACTCCCACAGCTGGACCGGGGTGCCGTCGGCCGTGCCGTTGCCCTCGATGTCCAGGCACCGGCCGATGGTACTCAGGGAGCCGTTGTCGTGGTGGTGCCAGGGCTGGTCCTCGGCGTAGGTCTGGCAGTTCGGCTCCTCGCCCGGCTCCGGCGGCGGCTCGGGCACCGGAACCCGGCGAGGTCGCGCGAGGGCGCACGCCCGGGACCGTTCACCCGGCCAGGAAGTCCAGCAGATCCCCGGTGAACTTCTCCTTGTCCCCGGGCACGAGCGCGATGCCGTGGGAGCCGCCCTCGTAGACCTTGAGCGTGGCGCCCGGGACGAGCTGGGCCGTCTTGCGGCCGGTCGCGTCGAGGGGCACCACCTGGTCGTCGTCGCCGTGCACCACGAGCGTGGGGACGTCGAACTTCTTGAGGTCCTCGTGGAAGTCGGTGGCCGCGAAGGCGTCCACGCAGGCCACACCGCCCTCGATGGTCGCCTGCATCGCCATGTACCAGAACGCGTCCAGGTTGCCCTTGGTGACCTGGGTGCCCTGGCGGTTCGCGGAGAAGAAGCCGACGGCGGTGGACTGCCAGAACTGCGAGCGCTCGTGGAGGATGCCGTCCTTGATGCCGTCGAACACGCTCTGCGGGACGCCCTCGGGGTTCGCGGGCCCCTGGAGCATCAGCGGCGGGATCGCCGACAGCAGCACCGCGGACCGGATCCGGCCGGTGCCGTGACGGCCGATGTAGCGGGCGAGTTCGCCGCCGCCCATCGAATGCCCGACCAGCGTGACATCGCGCAGGTCGAGCCCGGTGATCAGGTCGTTGAGGTCATCGGCGAAGGTGTCGAAGTCGTAGCCGTCCCACACCGGGGCGGAGCGTCCGTGGCCCCGCCGGTCGTGGGCGATGCCCCGGAAACCGGCGTCGGCCACCGCCTTGAGCTGGTCCTGCCAGGCGTCGCCGTTGAGCGGCCAGCCGTGGAGGAAGACAACCGGGCGGCCCTGCCCCCAGTCCTTGTAGAAGATGTCGACTCCGTCGCGCGTCGTGCAGACAGGCATGGTATGTCCCTTCGGGTGGACGGGCCGGACGAGCGACGGCCACCGCCGCGGCTCGCCCCCGGCACGGGAGGGCACACCCTCCCTCCCGCCATACTGCGAGCGGACCACCCGAGCGGCAAAAGGGGGGAACCGGCCACAGAGCGCCCGGGCCACGCCCGGCCTTACGCCCCGACGAGCGTCCACGGGCGGGGGTCGGCCAGCGCCTGCCGGGGCCTGCTGCGGGCCCAGTGGTGTACGGACGAGGCCATCACCTCGCCCGGGTCGCGCACGGGCCGGGTGGGCGCGAAGGGCTCGGCCATGCTGGTGTAGCTCTGGAACATGGCGAGCAGGTTGACGGCCTGCTGCTGCACCGGCGAGAGCCATTGCCGCGCCAGTGGCAGGAAGAAGCGGTTCCAGCTGTCGGTGGAGACCGTCGGGGGGACGGCGATGGGACCGGCGCCGTGGGCGGCCCGGAAGGCGTTGAGGGTGTCGCAGCTGATCCGGACGAGGGCGCTCAGGCGCAGGCTGGCCGCACCGGCGGCGAGGGTTTCGGTGTGCGGGGCGGCCGGTACGGGGCCCAGGGCCGCCGCCACGATCGCGTCGGCGACCTCGTCGAGCGGGCTGATCTCGGCGTAGCCGTCCGGGTCGCCGACGACGACGGCGGCGAGGCCGGAGACCAGGGCCGGGAAGAGGGTGTAGGGCCCGGAGAAGCGGGAGATCCGGCCGTCGGCCCGGCTGCCCATGATCAGCGGCGGGCGGATCACGGTGACGGGCCCGGGATGCTCGGTGGTGACGATCTCCTCGCAGACGGCCTTGGACCACTCGTAGCCGTTGCGGTAGCCCTCGAACTCCGGGCCGCGCAGATCCTCGGGGGTGCGTATGCCCCCGACGTAGGCGGTGGAGACATGGACGACATGGGTGTCGGGCCCGGCCAGGCTCAGGACGGCGCGCAGGGGGCGGATGTTGGCGTCGGCGGCCTCGGCACGGGACAGGGTCCAGCGCGTCGAGGCGGCGGTGTGCACGATGACGTCCCAGGGGCCGGAAAGGTCCGTCGGCACCGGTGCGGCGCCGATGTCCCAGCGGACCAGGGGGTTCGGTGCGTGGCGACGTGCGACCCGGACGAGGTCGGTGCCGCGGGGTGCGATGGTGCGCAGGCGGGCGGTGACTTCGGTGCCGACGATGCCGGTCGCCCCGGTGAGCAGGATGCGCATGACAGATCTCCTTGGCGAGGAGGCGGGTGGGTCAGTTCCCGGGGGTCAGCACGAGGCAGGCGTTCTGCCCGCCGAAGCCGAAGGAGTTGGACAGCACGGGGGCGAGGGCCACCTGCCGCGGCGCACCGGCGACCACATCGATGCGGTCGGCCTCGGCGCAGGTGGTGAGGTTGGCGACGGGCGGCACGGTGCGGCGCCCGGCGCAGACCAGGGCGACCGCGGCCTCCAACGCCCCGGAACCGCCGATGAGATGGCCGGTGACGCCCTTGATCGAGGTCACCGGCGGTGCCTGACCGGCGAAGCAGCGGTGAAGGGCGGTGGCTTCCGCACGGTCGTTGAGCCGGGTGGCGGTGCCGTGCGCGTTGACCTGCCCGATGGCGGCGGGACGCAGCCCGGCATCGGCGATCGCGCGGGCCATACAGGCGGCGGCAGCGGCGCCCTCCGGATGGGGCGCGGCTATGTGGAACGCGTCGGAGTTGGTCGCGTACCCGGCCACCTCCCCGTGGATCCGTGCGCCGCGGGCGAGTGCGGCGTCGCGCCGCTCCAGGACGAGGAGGGCGGCGCCCTCGCCCATGACGAAGCCGTCGCGGTCCGCATCGAAGGGGCGGCTGGCCCGGCCGGGGTCGTCGTTGCGGAGGGACAGGGCCCGCATCCGGGCGAAGCCGCTGAGCATGATGGTGGTGATCGCCGCGTCGAAGCCGCCGGTCACCGCCGCGTCCAGCTCACCGTGCTGGATCCTGCGCAGCGCCTCCCCGATGGCGTTGGTGCCGCTGGCGCACGCCGTGGTGTGGGTGAGGCACGAGCCCAGGAAGCCGTGGCGCATCGCGATGCGGGCGGCCGCCGAGTTGGCCATGGTCCGGGGAACGGTGTGCACGGGCATGCCCATGGGATCGGCGCCGTGGTCGAGGGCGGTGGCCTCCATGGACGGCAGCCCGCCGATGCCGGTGCCGAGGTGGACGCCGACGCGGTCCGGGGGTATCGGCGGCAGTCCCGCGTCGCGCACGGCGTCGACGGCGGCGCACAGGGCCAGTGTGGTGGGCCGGTCGACCTGCCGGAGTTCGCGGCGGGTGAGGTAGGGCTCCAGGTCGAAGTCCGGCACTCGGCAGGCGAAGCGCACCGGCGCCTGCCGGTCGACCAGTTCGTCGACGAGGGCGGCGGCGGTGGACTCGGCCGACATGACGGCGGCGACCACCTCGTCGAGGGTGTTCCCGGCCGGAGTCTTGACACCGATGCCGGTCACGACGACGCGGGGGCGGTCCGCTGCGGGCGGGGGAGACGTCACCGGGCGGCCTTCCGCTCGGTCAGGAGGGCGATGGCGTGGCCGACGTTCTCGGCGCGCATCAGGTCCTCGGGCGAGATCTGCACCCCGAGGGCGCGTTCGAGCTGGGCGCCGATGGCCATCAGCTCCAGGCTGTCGACGCCGTGGTCGGCTTCCAGGTCGGTGCTGTCGGAGATGTCGTCGGGCGTGGTGCCCAGAACGTCGGCGATGGTCGCGCGGACGATGTCGGCCAGCGCCGGTCCGGTGGCGGGGGCCTGGGGGGCTGCGGGGTCGGTCACGTCGTTCTCCTGGGTCGGGGTCAGTCGGCGGTGAGGGCGCGGCCCGCGCCGTCGAGGGCGGCGTCGAGGATGTCCAGGGCCTCGTCCAGCTCGGCGGCCGTGGTGGTCAGCGGGGGCAGCAGCCGTACGGTCGTGGGGCGGCTCAGACAGGGCGAGACGAGCAGCCCGGCGTCGGCCAGGCCGACGACGACCTCCCCGGCGGCCCCCGGCGCGGTGAAGTCGATGCCCCACAGCAGGCCCCGGCCGTGGAAACCGCTCATGACCTGCCCGTGGCGCGTGTGGAGGGCGCGCAGACCGGCGGCCAGCCGGTCGGTCAGCTGACGGCCGTGGCCGGTCAGCTCCTCCACGGCCGTCAGCGCGGCGGGCAGGGCGGCGCAGCTGAGCGGGTGCCCGCCGAAGGTCGCCGAATGCAGGAACGGGTCGGCCGCCAGGGGCGCGTACAGCTCCTTTGAGCACACCATCGCGGACAGCGGCACGATGCCGCCGCCGAGCGGCTTGCCGACGAGCACCGCGTCGACGGGCAGCCCTTCGGCGAGGGCGACCGAACGTTCACCGCAGCGCCGCAGGCCGCACTGGATCTCGTCGGCGATCACGAAGGAACCCTGCGCGTGCGCGTCCCGCGCCCACCGCCGCAGCACCTCGGGGGAGAGCGGTACGGCGCCGTTCTCCCCCTGGACGGGCTCGAAGACCAGTGCGGCGACCGGGCCCCGGGCACATTCCCTGCGGACCGCGTCGGCGTCGTCGGGGTCGAGGTGGACGACGTCCGTGGTGCAGCCGCGCAGTCCCTTACGGAACAGGGGGCTGTGGGTGAGCGCCAGCGCGCCGATCGTCTTGCCGTGGAAGCCGCCGCGCACCGCCAGTACCCGGTCCCGGTCGGAGGCGAGGCGGGCGAGCTTGACCGCGATCTCCACGGCGTCGGACCCGTTGAGCCCGAGGTGGACCTTGGGCAGGGTGCCGCCCAGATAGTCGGCGAGGACGGCGGCCGCCTCGGCGCTGACGGGGTTGGCCAGGCTCCGGGTGGAGGTCGGCATCACCTCCAGCTGCCGCTGCACGGCGGCGGCGACGCCGGGGTGGCGGTGGCCGAGCAGGGTGACCGCGTACGAGCCGAAGTCCAGGGCCGAACGGCCGTCGGAGAGGGTGACCCGCGAGCCCGACGCGGCGGCCTCCACGGCGCCCCGTCCGGCGAACTTGCCGGTCAGGGCGAGCTTGGGCGACTGGTGGCGGCGCAACCGCTCGAACACCGCGGCGGCCTGGGACGGGTCGGTCATGTGCGGCCTCCTGGACAGGGATGGGCGAGGGGCGGTGCCGGTCAGACGGAGCCGGTCAGGCGGCGCTCCAGCGCGGTGAGCATCTGCTCGGCGTTCTCGCGCAGCGCGGTGGCGGCGACGGGGTTCAGCATTTCGGAGAGCAGCGGGATACCGATGTCGAACTCGACATGCAGGGACACCAGGCTGCCGCCGTCGTCGGCCGGGCGGATGGCCCAGTGGCCGACGAAGTGTGCGAGGTCGCCGCTGACCTGGTGGAAGTCGAAGCGGCGGGCCTCCTCGTCGATCCGCTCCGCCTCGGTCCATTCGAGGACCGACCCCTTGAGATGGACGGACCAGGCGGTGGTCCGCTCCCGCGGGCCGTTCTGTTCGACGACCGTGAGGGACCGGACGTTCTCCATGCAGGCGGGGTAGCTCTCGACGTCGACGACGGCGGCCCAGCTCCGGTCCGGCGGGGCGGCGATATGAAGCTCTACTTCGACGCGGGGCATGACGGCCTTTCCGTGAGAGGGAATTGCGGATGCGGCGGCGTGCTCATGACCGGGGCGCGAGCGTCCGGGCGAGCGCCGTTTCGAGCGCGCGCGGAAGCAGCCGGCGCAGTACCGCGCGGGGCAGCGGGCGTACATGGGTGAGGGCGTAGCGCTGCTCGACCAGCGTGCAGCCCAGCTCCCGTTTGGGCTCGTAGGCGGTCTGCGCGAACCGGATGTGGCGGCACCCGCGGCCGATCGCCAGCTCGATGGCCGCGTAGTGGACGTGGTGGTAGAGGTGCGCCTCGTGGGCCAGCCGGTAGTCGAGCCCGATACGTGCCCCGATCGCGCCCTCGCCGCGGAAGAGACAGTGCAGATACGCGACGAGCCGGTCCCCCTCGAAGCAGGCCACCAGCCGCTGGTCCGGGCCGCCGGGCCGGTGGAGCGCCCGGAGGAACGACGCGTCGAGGACGTCGAGCGTCTGGTCGGCCCGGTCCATCACCTGCCGGTACAGCCCCAGCATGGCGGGGACCAGATCGGCGAAGTCGGAAAGCACCTCGATCCGCAGGTCGCCCCGGGCATGGAACTTGCGCAGCTTGCTGCGGACATTGCGGCGCGCCTTGGCGGGCAGTGCGGCGACATACTCGTCGAACGAGTCGTACCCCAGGGCCAGTTCGGTGTCCGGCATGCTCGGCACCTGGAAGAAGCCCGCCGCCTCCAGTGCCGGTCGCAGGGTCGCCAGCTCGCCGGGGGCGAAGTCCTTGAGGACGACGGTGCCGAGCCGGTGGCGCCGCGCATGGTCGAGCACCGTACGTACCAACAGCGCGGCGACCGGGCCCGGCAGCGGTTCCCGGCTCAGGACGTGCCCCTGGCCCAGGAAGTTGCCGCAGAACAGCATCGGCACGCGCAGCAGGCCAGGGCACAGCCGCCGTACGGGAGCGAGCAGCTGACGCTCCCGCTCCCCGACGACCTGGTCCAGGCGCAGCCCGCGGACGGCGGCCAGCGGCAGGACCGCGACCGTGCGGCCCGCCTCACGGACCACCGCGTAGGCGTAGCCGTCCGGGCCGATGGCACCGCGTTCCATCGCCGCGAACACCTCCCGCCCCCACATGGGGTCGTGCGGCGGGGCAAGCTCGTCCCATGTCCCGGCGGGGATGGCGTCGACGCCGGGCAGGATCTCGACGGTGGGACCTGTCGCTGCGGTCATCCCGTCACCCGACCCGCAGCGCCTGGCCGTCCACGGCCGCGCACAGCGCCTCGGCCGTCCGGCCCCGGGACGGCGGGTGGAAGGCGAGGCCGGTCGCGGCCGAGGCGAGGTAGGTGCCCTCGTCGGAGCCGATGAAGGACATCCCGCCGAGCGCGGCCAGCGCGACCGGCGTGGCGCGGGCGATGGCGTCCTGCGCGGCGTAGCGCGCGGTCAACGCCCTGACCAGCAGCGCCTCGCCCCACCCGGTGGCCTCGCCCATCTCCCGGGCCACGGCCTCCACCGCCAGCATGGCGGCGTCGAGTTCGGTGACGAGCGTGGCCCGGTCGGCGGCGGAGCCCCCGCCGCGTCGCAGCACCCGCTCCGCCAGGGCGCTGGCCGTGCCCAGGTACCCGGCCGTCATCAGCAGCTCGAACCAGAGGAAGCCCGCGACGTGCAGCGCGTCCAGCGCCGATCCGGCAGTGACGTCGGTGGTGACGACCATCTGCGGGTCCAACGCGACGTCGGTGAGGACCACTTCCTCGCTCTCGGCACCGGCCAGCACGGAGTTGCCCCAGAAGGGCCGTACGGACACGCCGTCGGCCGTCGCGGGAACGATGGCCACCGCCAGGCGCTCGGTGCCGTCCTCGTCGGTCATCGTCACGGAGGCGGTGAGGACGTCCATGGAGCGGGCGAGGCTGCACGGTTTCTTGCTGCCGTTGAGCACGATGTGGTCGCCGCGCCGCTCGGCGGTGATGGCCGGGCGCAGGACGGACTGGCCGGTGCGGCCCTCGGCGAAGCCGGACGCCAGCAGCAGCCGGTCGTTGACGACGGCCTCCAGCAGCATCCACGCGAAACCGCCCCCGTGCCGGGTGGCCTCCACCAGGCCGGCCACCGAGAAGTGGTGCATGGTGGTGGCGACGGCCAGCGAGGGGCAGCGGGCGCCCACGGCCCGCTGGAGCCGGACGGCCTCCAGCGGGCTCGCGCCGATGCCGCTGCTCTCCCCGGGCACCAGCAGGGCGGTTCCCCCGGCGTCCCGGAACGCCGCGACGCCGGGGCTGCCGGGCCGCTCCAGCGTGGCCAGCGGGTGCCCGGCGAGCGCGGCGTCGAGGCCGGGCAGCAGTCGTTCGAGCACCTCGCGCTCGGTGTCCAGAAAACTCATGCGGCGGCCTTTCCGGAGTTCGTGACGGTCGGTACGGCGGCGGGGCCGTGGCGGACGGGCAGATCCTCGAAGACGCGCAGGCTGAAGGACTCCCGCCGCACCGGGTCCCCGGCGGGCGCCAGCCGGGGGAAGCGGGCGAACAAGCGGCGCAGGGCGACCGCGCCCTCCATACGGGCCAGGGCGGCGCCCAGGCAGTAGTGCGGCCCGCCGCTGAAGCTGAGCACCCTGGTGCCGGTGCGGGTCACATCGAAGCGGTGCGGGTCCGGGTGCTGTGCGGGGTCGCGGTTGGCGGCGGTCAGCACGGTGGTGACGTTGGCGCCCTCCGGGACCGGCACCCCACCGATGACCCCGGCCCGACCGGCGATGCGCTCGGTCATCTGGACGGGCGTGTCCCAGCGCAGCGACTCCTCGACGGCCTGCGGCACCAGGCGGGGGTCGGCCGAGACCAGGGCCAGCTGGCCGGGGTGGTTCAGCAGGGTGTGCACGGCCATTCCCAGCAGCCCGGTGGTGGTCTCGAACCCCGCGACGAACACCAGCAGCAGCGTGTCGACGAGTTCGTGCTCCGTCAACCTCCCCTCGCTCTCCCGGGCCAACGTGGTGGCGAGATCATCCGCGGGCTCACGCCGGCGCCGATCGGCTAACTCCCCGAAATACTCGCGTAGTTGTTCCACCGCACCATCCGCCCGCTCCCAGTCCTCCGGGGTACGTACCGGCTCCAGCAGCCGACTGGCATCGCCGCCGAGCGACCGGAACCGGACCCGGTCGGCCTCCGGCACACCGATCAGCTCACCGACCACGGCCACGGGGAGCGGGTAGCCGACGAGGTCCTGGAAATTGGCCGTGCCGCCGTCCGAGGTGGCGTCGGCGAGGTCGTCGAGCAGACCATCGGTGATCTTCTCGATGGCCGCCTGCAGCGCGGCCACCCGGCGTGGCGTGAAGCCCTTTCCGGCGAGTCGGCGCAGGCGGGTGTGGTCGGCGCCACCGGCCCGCAGCATCGAGGAGTAGAAGAAGTCGGCCGCCGGGTGCTCCCGCCAGTCCGGCAGATTCTCCTCGCACCAGGCCAGGTCGGGGGCGCGGTGGGCGGCGTCGGTGAGGACGGTCTGACAGTCCGCGAAAGTGGTCAGGAAAAACGTGTCCAGATCCGGGTCGTGGTACACGGGCGCGGTCCGCCGCAGAGCTTCCAGCGCAGGGTGCGGGTTCTCCCGCCCTTCCGGTGTGAACAGCGAGAAGAGCAGTGTCTGTGCCTGCGGTGTCGGCGAGTTCACGATGCGTACCTCGATGGTCGATGAGCCTCGGCGGTCGACGGGTCCCGGCACGGTCGGACGGCGCCCACGCCGCCGATCCGCCACCGCGGACGGACATGTTTCTTCCCGTGTCCTCAAGCGACGCTATGTCGCTAAATGACGGAGGTGCAAGAGCGCGAACCGGAACGGCGCGGGACTCCGGGGCGCCCGCTCCGGCGCGCCCGGCGGCGGAGGCCTTACCGGCCCCTTCGTGGCGGGACCGGTAGCCGCTCGGCCCTCATCCGTGCCTGGTCAGCCACCTCATGGCGACGCCGCCACGCACCCACCAACGACTCGCCGGCGTGATGGATACGCCCTGGGACCGGTCGTCTCCATCCGGCCGTCCGGTAGGGGCAACTTCTCGTCATTCGAGGTGAGTTCGTCGCGTCGGCCGAGCGGTCCCTGTCGCTCTCGGATCCCGGTCGCGGGCCGGCACGTCGCCACTGGTGTGCGTCACTCGGCGACATGGTGCCGCTTGCCGACGTCGCGGGGGGCCGTCGGCACTCCGGGTGTGCGCCTCCGTGTGAGAGGAGCCGCGCCCGGCGGCCGGTTTCACAGATCCGGATGCTTCGTCGCCACGTGGTAATACCCCGAGTGGAACACCAGCGGGGTGCCGCCGTCGGACTCGTACTGTTCGACCTCGCCGAGGAAGATGATGTGGTCACCGGCGTCGAGGCGCTGGACGGTCCGGCACTGGAAACGGGCGACCGCGCCGTCCAGGAGGGGAGTTCCGGCGATACCGGGGGTGGTCGGCGTACCGCGGAACTTGTCGTCGGACGGGGTGGCGAACTGGCGGGAGAGGTGGTGCTGGTCGGCGGCGAGTACGTGGACGGCGAAGTGTGAGGCGTCGGTGAAGTCCGGCAGGCTCGGGCTGTTCTTGCCGGGGCACCACAGGACGAGGGGCGGGTCCAGGGAGACGGAGGTGAAGGAGTTCGCCGTCATGCCGACATTGCGGCCGTCGGGGGCGCGGGCCGTCACCACGGTCACGCCGGTGGCGTACTGGCCCAGCGCACGGCGCAGTTCGCGGCCGTCGAAGCGGGCGGCGTGCTGGGCGCGCTTCTCGGTGAGGAAACGGTGGGCCTCGGCCTCCTCGAACCACCAGCGGTAGAGGGTGCGCGGATCGTCGAACCCGGCGGCGAGAGCGCCCGCGACCGAAGGGATCTCGGCCGCCGTCGTCAGGATCTCGCGGTGATGGGGACCCAGGTCGGTCAGCAGGGAATTGGTCCAGCCGACGGCCCATTGGGCCCAGCCGCGCCAGAAGTTGTCGAAGGTGCGCTGCATCCACTGCGCGGTGAACTCCGCGGTGCCGTGACGGAGGATGCTGTCGAGGTACTGGGTCGCAGCCTGCGCCGCGTTGTTCGACCCCTGGCCGGTGATCGGGTCGTTGAGGACGACGGCGTCGGCCATGCCGAGGACGTGACGGCCGGAGGCCAGGCGGGCGACGGGATGCCGGACGGTCGGGGTGACCCTGCCGCGCAACACGCCGCCGTTGTCGGTGAGGTGGGAGTGCCGGTGGCGCTCGAACTCGTCGGGGAAGAACCGGTGGAGGATTTCCAGCGAGCGGGTGAGGTGGCCTTCGGGTGTGTGGACGTCGTCCCAGCAGTCCATCGGGCCGCCGGGGACGCCCTCGAAGACCATGATCTCGCAGGGTCCCGTCGTGGTGAGGGCGGGGAAGGAGAAGTACTCGCCGACGCCGGGGACCAGCCGGTAGTGGATGGCTGCCTCCCCCTCCCGTGGCGCCGCGCCCGTGACGTACGTCAGCGCCAGCGCACGGCGCGGGAGGTCGTACGGGGAGAGTTCGGAGTTCCGCGGGAAGAGCCGGCTCAGCTCGCCCTTGCCCGTGGAGACCACGACGAGATCGTGCGTACGGGCGTACCACTCGAGGTCGTTGACCCCCGCCTCGTGCAGCACGATCTCGCCGTGGCCGTCCGCGAACTGCTCGATCCAGGCCGCGCACTTGACCCGCTGGTCGACGGAGTGCGCGGGGCCCTCCAGCGGCGCGCGCCAGGAGATGTCCGGAGTGCCGTGCGGACCGATGAGGGAGAAGGCGATACCGGAGATGTCCGGGGCCTTCTCCTCCCAGTGGTGCAGGCCGAGTTCGCGCTCGTTGTGCAGCGCGGTGTCGAACATGCACTGGCTGGACATGACCGGACCGCGGCGTATCTCGTCGGGGCTGCGGTCGGTGACCAGGGTGACGTCGTAGCCGTGCGCCTGAAGCCCCAGGGCGAGTTGGGCGCCCGCCTGACCGGCGCCGATCACCGCGATCCTTCTCATGTCCTGCTGTCCTGCTCTCGTGATGTGTGTATCGCTGAGCTGCCGTCAGATGTCCCGACGTGCGCTCAGGCGCTGACCTCGGCCAGGTAGTTCTGCGCGGCGGCCGGGTCCATGAACCAGTGGAAGAAGTCGCGCGGGTCGTCGAAGCCGTTGACGAAGCGCGCGGCGACACGGGGGTTGACGGTCGCCGCGCCGAACAGCTCCAGGACGTGCTGCGGCGGGGCGCCGAGCATCGCGTTGGTCCAGGTGGTGGCGGACTGCGCGGTGTCCCAGAAGCGGCCGAAGGCCAGCTCCATGAACGCCGCGTCGTACGGGCGGTCGCCGTGGTCCAGGATGGCGGCGAGGTAGGAGGCCGCGCACTTCGAGGCGTTGTTGGACCCCTGGCCGGTGACCGGGTCGTTGAGGACGACGACGTCGGCGAGGCCGAGGACCTGCGCGCCGGAGGGCAGCGTGGCGACGGGCTTGCGGACGGTCGGCGCGAAGCGGCCCGCGAGGGTGCCGTTCCAGTCGGTGAGCGCGACATCGGTGCAGCGCTCGGCCTCCCACGGGACGTACGTCCGCAGCAGCTCCAGGAACGTCGCCAGCTGCTGGTCGGGGGCGAGCCCGTCGAAGCAGTCGAGCGGACCGCCCGGGACGCCCTCGAAGAACATGATGTCGCAGGGGCCGCTGGTGGTGAGGCTGGGCATGGTGAAGTACTCGCCCGCACCGGGGATGACGTTGAAGCTGACACCGGTGCGGTGCGGCAGCGGCTCCATGCCGGTGACATACGCCAGGGCCAGCGCGCGCTGCGGGGCGTTGTACGGGGAACGCTGCGCGTCCCGCTCGAACAACCCGGCGATCTGGCCCTTTCCGGCCGCGACGATCACCAGGTCGGACTCGGCGGCGTAGCGCTCCAGGTCCCCGATCCCGGCCTCGCGGAAGTCGAGGCGGCCGCCGCGGCGCGCGAACTCACCCATCCAGAGCGGCATCTTGACGCGCTGGTCGATGGAGCGGGCGGTGGCCTCCAGGCGGGCGTCGAAGGAGATCGCGCGGCCGCCCTGGCCGTCGGCGATGTTCACACCGAGTCCGGCGATCGCGGGGCAGGCGTCGCCCCAGAAGTCGAGGCCGAGGTTGCGCTCGTGGGCCAGTGCGGTGCCGAACATGGCCTGGCTGGACATGACCCGGCCCTCGCGGATCTGGTCTCCGGTGCGGTTGGAGACGAGGGTGACGTCGTAACCGTGGTCGATCAGGCCGATACCGAGCTGGAGACCGGCCTGACCGGCTCCGACGATGGTGATCTTGCGCATGAAGAAGGGGCCTCCGGGGTGCGGGTGGTGCGGGAAGGAGCGGTGCCGTGCGCCGTTACAGCTTTTTTCGGCGACGCGGCGGCGTCAATGGATGGGCGTGCGGTGGTGCGGAAGGCGGCTGCCCGCCGGCGGGGGGAGTCCGGCGGGCAGCCGAGGGAAGCCGGTTCACCCGGGGGCCAGAGGAGGGGTCCGGGTCACCCGGCGGGCTACCGGGGTCCGGCCGACCCGGCGAACCGGGGCAGCAGCGGCAAGGGCGCCGCGACGTGCGGGGCTGCGGCCTCGGCGGCTCTCGCCGCGCCGGTCGCGCGCGGCGAGCGGACGACGGACTGTCCGCTGGGCGGGACGCCGCCCTTGGCGAACGCGGTCCGGCCCGGCACTCCCTGCATCGTTGAATTCCCTGGTTTCTTTCTCGGGTCCGCGGCGGTCGGGGATCAACCTTGGTATGGCAAGATCATCTGCGCTATCCGGATCACGCGGGTCGCTGTCCCGATCGCGCAACTCGGCGGGGGAGGTTCCTATGTCCGCTGAAGAGCCCCTGCTCGCAAATCACCAGCTGTTCCATACAGCGGACATTTGGGAGGCGCGGGCCGAGGTCGGCCGGGCCTTCTGCCCCCACGACCTGCGCATCACGCAGCGCTCGGCGACGCTCGACGCCCGGCTGCACGGCACACCCTTCGACCGGACAGGTCTGTATTACCTCGATTACGGAACGGAAGTCCGGATCACGCCGGGCGACCTGGAGAGCTTTTTCCTGGTCCAGATACCGCTCGCCGGATACGCCGAAATCACCTGCGGCCGCGAGGAGATCATTTCCTCTCCCGAACTCGCCTCCGTCCCCTCGCCGACCGGAAAGCTGGACATGCGCTGGGGCGGCGGCAATCCGCAGCTGATCGTGTGGTTCGACCGCTCGTCCCTCGAAGCGCACCTGGGCAGCCTGCTCGGCCGCACCGTGCGCCGCCCGATCCGCTTCTCGCTCGGCATGAACCTCACCACGCCGGGCTCCCGCTCCTGGCTGAACATCGTCGAGCTGATGCGCCGGGAAGCGGAGGGCCCCGGCGGCATGACCAGCCGGCCCCTCGTCACCACACAGCTCGAATCGCTCCTCATGACCCAGCTGTTGATGGCCCAGCCCCACACCTACACCCCGGCACTCCTCGGTGAGCAGCCACGCGTCGCCCCGCTCGCGGTCCGCCGCGCCATGGAGGTCATCGAGGGGCACGCCGCCGAACCGCTCACCGTCGCGGAGATCGCGGAATGCGTCGGCGTCGGTGTACGGGCCCTCCAGGACGGCTTCCGCCGCCACCTCGACACGACACCCCTCGCCTACCTGCGCGAGGTCCGCCTGGACCGTATCCGCACGGAACTCCTGGCCGCCGACCCGGGCGCCACGACCGTCACCGCCATCGCCTCCCGCTGGGGCTTCCTGCACCCGGGCCGCTTCTCCGTCGCGTACCGCCGGCAGTTCGGGGAGTCGCCCTCGGAGACGTTGCGGTCGTAAGGGGACATGCCGACGGCCTCGCATGAACGGACTCGGCCCACCGCGGTCCCGACGACGTGGGCCGAGCACTCATAGCCGCTGGTGTCGCAGAACGCCGGCATGCGCTCTTTCCCTTTTCCGAGCATCCGCCGTGATGCTGCGATGAGGGGATGAACAGGGGGCGGAAGCAGCGTACGGGGAGTGGCTCGCCGACGGGTGGGATGCCCTCCGCGCGACGCCTGTGGGTGTACGGGGCGGGTCTGCGGGCTGCCGCGACGCGGTCCTGGGGCCGTGACCGGGAGCTGGGGCGCACCGAGCCGATCTGGGGGGGTAGGGACATGCACACCTTCGCCCCACCGCCCCGCTTCGTGGGCGACGACGCTTCCGCAGCACTTCGGCGGATCCGGCAAGAACGCGTACCGAAGTGAAGGGCGTGCGAGCGGAGGCGTGAAGGCGGCGTGACCGACACCGGGCGGAACAGTGCAGACCGGTGCGGAGGACGGCCCCCCGACGACCCTGACCCCATGCCTCTCCGCGCGGGCCTCTAGTATCACTTCGCGTTCTCCGGCGGGCGCTGACGCCCGCTTGGCCGTGCCCGCCGCCCAACGCCCGACACGACATGACGACGCCCACCGCATGGCGAGGGAGTCGAGCACCGAGGAGAGGAACGATCATGCGCGCCCGGAGCATCGGGGCGGCCGCCGCCACAGCATTGGCTGTGGTGGCCGCCCGCGACCTCATCCAGAAGAAGCACGCACTGCTCAGGAACTTCCCGGTGATCGGGCACGCCCGGTACCTGCTGGAGACGATCGGGCCGGAGCTGCGGCAGTACATAGTGACCTCCAACGACGAGGAGCGCCCGTTCAGCCGCGACCAGCGCACCTGGATCTATGCGTCGGCGAAGGGGGAGAACAACTACTTCGGCTTCGGAACCGACAACGACGTCGAGCACATGCAGGGGCACGCCTACGTGAAGCAGCGCACGTTCGCGGGTGCGCTGCCCGATGTGCACGATCCGCAGGCCCCGCTGCCCTCGGCCAAGGTGCTGGGCGGGCCGCGCGGGCGCGCCAAGGCGTTCCGTCCGGCGAGCGTGGTGAACATCTCGGCGATGAGCTTCGGTTCGCTCTCCGGCGCGGCGATCACGGCGCTCAACGAAGGCGCGGCGCTGGCCGGCACGATGCAGAACACCGGCGAGGGCGGCCTCTCGCCGTACCACCGCAACGGCGGTGACCTCATCCTCCAGATCGGCACGTCGTACTTCGGCTGCCGCAACGAGGACGGCACCTTCAGCCTCGACAAGCTGAAGGAGGTCGTCGCCGGTGCCCCGGTCAAGGCGCTGGAGATCAAGCTCTCCCAGGGCGCCAAGCCCGGTCTCGGCGGGATGCTGCCGGGCGCGAAGGTGACCCCGGAGATCGCCGGGATCCGCGGCATCCCGGTGGGTGAGGACTGCGCCTCCCCGTCGCGGCACACCGCGTTCCACGACGTCGACTCGATGCTCGACTTCGTCGAACTGCTCGCCACCGAGACCGGCCTGCCCGTCGGGATCAAGAGCGCCGTGGGGGAGATGGAGTTCTGGCAGGAGCTGGCCACGCTGATGGCGCGCGGTGACCGCGGGGTCGACTTCGTGACCATCGACGGCGGCGAGGGCGGCACCGGCGCGGCGCCCCTGATCTTCTCCGACTCGGTGTCGCTGCCGTTCCGGATGGGCTTCTCCCGCGTCTACGGCACCTTCGCCGAGCAGGGGCTGACCGACGACCTCACCTTCATCGGCTCCGGCAAGCTCGGCCTGCCCGAGAACGCCGCGGTCGCCTTCGCCCTGGGCGTCGACATGATCAACGTCGCCCGTGAGGCGATGCTGTCCATCGGCTGCATCCAGGCGCAGAAGTGCCACACCGACAAGTGCCCCACCGGCATCGCCACCCAGGACCCGTGGCTGGTCCGCGGCCTCGACCCGACCTCGAAGGCCACCCGCGCCGCCGTCTACCTGCGCACCCTGCGCAAGGAACTGCTGAAGGTCTCGGCCGCCGTCGGCGTCGCCCACCCGGCACTCATCACCGCCACCGACATCGAGATCCTGAACGGCGACTACGACGCCCGCACCCTGGCCGGTGTCTACGGTTACAAGGACGGCTGGGGCGAACTCGGCCCGCAGCTCGCGGAGGAGATCACGGAGTTGCTGACGGCAGGGCCGCACTCTCCCGGGAAGCCGGGGGCCTGACACGGGGCGGGCACGGGGCTCGCTGCGCGCCACGCCCGGCGGCCGTGCCGTGGCTCGGCTCCGTACGGTACGGAGCCGAGCCCGCCCGCCGAAGGTCCGCGCTCACCCGCGCCGTGCGGTGCGGTCCATGAGCCCTGGGCCTTGGAGAGCAATCCCTCAAGCATCGGCCTCAGGCCCGCATCCCCCCGTCGATCCGGAGCACCGTGCCCGTGACGTACGAGGCGCGGTCGCTCAGCAGCCAGGCCGCGGCCTGGGCGACCTCGTCCGGGTCGGCGGCCCGGCCCAGCGGGGTCAGGGCGTTGAGCTGGGCGATGGTGCCCGGGGACCTCGCGTCCCACTCCCGCAGCATCTCGGTCAGCGTGGTGCCCGGTGCGATGGCGTTGACGCGGATGCCCTCCGGACCGTACGTGGCGGCCGCCGACGCGGTGAGGCTGTTGACCGCCGCCTTCGCCGCGCCGTACACGGGCAGCTCCGGGTTGGCCATCAGGCTGCCGACGCTGGAGGTGTTGACGACGGCGCCGCGCCCGGCGGTGGCGCGGATGGCGGCGATCTCCGCGGCCATGGCCACCCACACGCCCTTGAAGGTGACGGTGCAGACGTGGTCGAACTCCTCCTCCGGCAACTGGTCCATCGGGCCGGGCGGCTGGCCCGCCGCGCCGTTGTTGAAGGCCACGTCGAGTCGCCCGTACAGCTCCACGGCCCGGCCGACGGCGGCGCGGACGCTCGCCGGGTCGGCCAGATCGCACCGGACGTGGTCCGCGGTGCCACCCTCCCCGCGGATCTCCTCGGCGACCGCCGCGAGCTGATCGGCGCTGCGGGCCGCGAGGAGGACCCGGGCGCCTTCCCGGGCGAAGAGCCGGGCCGCCGCCGCGCCGATGCCGCGGCCGGCGCCCGTGACGAACGCGACCTTGCCGGCGAGCAGACCGGGAACTGTGGTGGACGTGAGCGATGTGTGGTTCATGCCGACGAGCCTGGGCCCGGCGGCCGGGCCCATCCAGGCACCGGCAGTACCTGGCTGGGCGGTCCGCCGCCCGCGCACACTGGGAAGGGTGGACCGAAAAGAAATGGCAGGCTTCCTGCGTAGTCGGCGCGAGCGCCTCCTCCCCGCCACCGTGGGCCTGCCCACCGGACCGCGCCGCCGCACCCCGGGGCTGCGCCGCGAGGAGGTGGCGCAGCTCGCGTTCATCTCGACCGAGTACTACACGCGGCTGGAACAGGCCCGCGCCCCCTCGCCGTCCCGCGAGGTGCTGGCCCAGCTCGCCCGCGCGCTGCGCCTGTCGGACGCCGAACGCGACCACCTCCACCACCTCGCCGGCGCCCCGCCCGGACCGCCGCCCGGGCCCTCGCGGGAGGTGCGGCAGAGCCTCGTCGACCTGCTCGCCCGCCTGCCGGAGACCGCGGCGCTCGTCCTCTCGGCGACCTACGAGGTCCTCGCCTGGAACGGCCTGGCCGCCGCCTTGACGGAGGACTTCTCCGCCCTGCCGCGCCGCGACCGCAACCTCCTCCGGCGCGCCTTCCTCGGCCCGCACCCCCACGGCCGACGGTTGTACGGCCTCGGGGACACCGATACGTTCGCCCGGACCGCGGCCCAGCACCTGCGGACCGCCGCGGCGCGCTACCCCGACGCCCCGGAGGTGACCGGCCTGGTCCGCGAACTCCTTCACGGCAGCGAGGAGTTCGCCCGGATCTGGGCGGCACACGACGTCGCCGCCCGGCCCGCCACCTGCTCCACCTTCGCGCATCCCCTGGTCGGACCCGTCGACGTCACCTGCGACATCCTGGACATCGCCGACCGCGACCAGCGGGTCCTGCTCTACACCGCCGCCCCCGGCTCACCGTCGCAGGAGTCCCTGCGACTGCTGTCGGTCATCGGCACCCAACGGCTGGACGTACCGGGCTGAGCGGTCCGGGTGCGGGGCCGTCCCGGCCGGAACTCCGTCGGCGGACCCGCCCCGCGGGGATCGAGGCGCCGACCGCCGGAGGGAGCCCCCGTTCCGCCGCCACCCCGCCCTGTTGCACAATCACCGCGTGCCTGTCTCCGTTGCCGATCTGCTCGCCGAACCCTCCCTGCGGCTTCGGGCGCTGAGCAGCCACTGCCACGATGACCGCCGTGGCCAGCGCGAAGACGACGATGCCGGTCGTGTCGCCGAGATGCGTGAGCTCGCCGACCGCCTGACCGGCGAGCACGCTTCCGCTGGCGAAGAAGCCGATGTACATGACGATGACGAGCGCCAGAGGGACAACGGCGCCGCGCACCCCGAACTGGGCCCGGCTGGAGATCATCTGCGGGAGACCGAGGCGCGGCCCCTGGGCCGAGTGCAGGGCCATGACCGCGCCGCCGAGCAGATTGCCGGTCAGGAGGCCGATGACCGACCAGAAGGCGCCGCCGCCGAAGACGACGGCGAGCCCTCGGGTGACGACGGCGGTGATCTGCAGATTGACCCCGAGCCACAGGGTGAACTGGCTGAAGGCGGTGCCGTGCCGTTCGGCATCGGGCACCACGTCGATCGAGTGCTGCTCTACCACGCCTGCCATGTGCATGCCCTTCTTCGGTGGTGCGCCTCGGATCCTCGGGAATCGGTGCGGGACGGCGTGAGGGGAACGCCCGGAGCCCTGGCCTCTCACGGGCGCTCGCGGTCCCGCTCTCCGGAGAGCCACTGCTCGACGATCTCGTCGGCATGCTCACCGAGCGCCGGGCTCGGGGCCGTCGTCGCGGGCCTGTGCGGCACGGCCCCCGCCGGGTCCGGCACGGCGTCCGCGGCCGGGTTTGGCACGGCGTCCCCGAAGCGCGCCGGTTGCCGGAGGAACGGCGTACGGCCCAGCACCGGATGGTCGAACGCGCCGATCAGGCCCCGCTGCCGGATCTGCTCGCTGTGCACCGCATCGGTCAGCTCCCAGAGGGGGGCGGCCGGAACGCCCACCGCCCGCGCGAGCTTGAGGGCTTGTTCCGTCGTGACACCCGTGGACCACTCCTCGGTGATCTCCCGCACCTGCTCGACGTGGCGCGAGCGGGCGGTGTCGTCGCCGAACCGCGGATCGGACGGGAGATCGGGCCGCCCCACCAGAGCGGCGAACCGCGCGAACACCGCATCGCTCGCCACCGCGATCGCCACCAGCCCGTCGGCGGTGCGGTAGGTGTCGAACGGCGTGGAGACCGGATGCCGGTTGCCGACCCGCCCCGGCAGGCTGCCGGTCGCGGTGAGCAGGCTCATCGCGGTCACCTGCAACGACACCAGCGAGTCGAGCATGGCCACATCGATGTGCCGCCCCCGGCCGCTGCGTTCGCGGTCGTACAGCGCGGTGCTGATGGCCCATGAGGCGAACAGCCCGGCCATCAGGTCACCGACCGACTCACCGACCCTGGTGGGCTGCCCGTCGGGTGTGCCCGTACCGGCCATCAGCCCGGACATCGCCTGCACGATCAGGTCGTAGGCGGGGTGCTCCCGCATCGGGCCGCTCTGCCCGAAACCCGAGATGCTCGCGTAGACCAGGCGCGGGTTGACCGCCGCGAGCGCCGCGTGGTCGATGCCCAGCCGCTGCGCCACACCGGGGCGGAAGTTCTCGACGAAGACATCCGCACGTGCGGCCAGCCGCAGCAGCAGCGCATGGTCGTCGGGGTTCTTCAGATCGAGGGCGATACTGCGCTTACCGCGGTTGAGCTGGGCGAAGTACACGCTCTCGCCCTCCCGGAACGGCCCGAGGCGCCGGGCGTCGTCACCGGCGGGCGGCTCGACCTTGACCACATCCGCGCCCAGGTCCGCCAGCAGAGCGGTGCAGTACGGGCCCGCCAGGACCCGGCTCAGGTCCAGCACCCGCAGCCCTTGGAGAACGGTCATCGCTTCACGCCTTTCCGTCGGTGGATCGCATCCGGCATGCGGAACGTAGGCGCGCCGCCACCACAGCGTCGATGTGCGGGTGCACGAACATCTCCCCCACCTCAGTGCACCTGCATGTTGGCGTGACGCCGCACCGTGCGCCGGAATGGAGCCGGGCCCGCACCGACCCGTGCGCCCCTGCCGATCCCCGCACTCAGGAAGGACCCCGCCATGACCGACCACACCACCACGCCGTATCTGCTGCCCCCGATGTACGACGAGTTCCGCGCCGCGGCCCGCACCGTCGCCGAGAAGGAGCTGGGCCCCCGGGCCGCGGAGGTCGATGCGCGGGGCGGCTTCCCGCACGACAACTACGCGACGCTCACGGCGGCCGGGCTGCACGCTCCCGGCATCCCCGAGGAGTACGGCGGTGACGGGGTCGACGCCCTCGCCGCGGCCATCGCCGTCGAGGAGGTCGCTCGCGTGTGCGCCTCGTCCTCCACCATCCAGACCTCCAACAAGCTCGGGGTCGTACCGCTGCTGCTGGCCGGGACGGAGGAACAGCGACGCCGGTACCTCCCCGAAGTCGCCGCGGGCGAGGCGCTGATGGCGTACGCGATCAGCGAGCGCGAGGCGGGCAGCGATGTCGCCGCGATGCGCTGCCGGGCGGCCGCCGACGGCGACGACTGGGTGCTGGACGGCGTCAAGACCTGGATCACCTCGGCCGGGGTTGCCATGTACCTCATCGTCTTCGCGGTCACCGACCCCGACGCCGGCTCCCGCGGCATCTCGGCGTTCGTCGTGCACGCGGATGACTCCGGCATCGGCTACGGCGAGCCCGAGCGGAAGATGGGCCTGAAGGGCTCGGTCACCCGCGAGGTGTACTTCGACGGCTGCCGGATCCCCGGCGACCGCCTCCTCGGCGAGCGGGGGAGGGGACTGCGGGTGGCGCTGGGGACCCTCGACCACACCCGCGTCTCGGTCGGCGCCCAGGCCCTGGGCATCGCGCAGGGAGCCCTCGACACCGCGGTCGGCTATGTGCAGGAACGCCAACAGTTCGGCAAGGCCATCGCCGACTTCCAGGGCGTCCAGTTCATGCTCGCCGACATGGCGATGAAGGTGGAGTCGGCCCGGCAGATGGTCTACGCCGCCGCGGCCCGCAGCTGTGTGGCCGCCCCCGACCTGACGTACTTCGGCGCGGCCGCCAAATGCCTGGCGTCCGACGTCGCCATGGCGGTGACGACCGACGCGGTGCAACTGCTCGGCGGGTACGGCTACACCCAGGACTTCCCCGCCGAGCGCATGATGCGCGACGCGAAGATCACCCAGATCTATGAGGGCACCAACCAGATCCAGCGGATCGTGATGGCCCGGAAACTGCTGCAGACACGGTGAGCGGGCCGGCACATCGACCGGGCGCCGCTTCCCCACCGGCCCCGGCACGCCAGGGCCCGACGCCCCGAAGCCACCCATCGTTCCGGAAGGACGCCGCATGACCTTGAGGATTGTTGTCTGTGTGAAGTACGTGCCCGACGCCACCGGCGACCGGCACTTCGCCGAGGACCTGACCGTCGACCGCGACGAGGCGGACGGTCTGCTCTCGGAGCTGGACGAATACGCCGTCGAGCAGGCCCTGCGGGTCAAGGAGGCGGCCGACGACGCCGAGGTGACCGTCCTCACCGTCGGCCCGGAGGATGCGGTTGACGCCCTTCGGAAGGCGCTGTCGATGGGCGCGGACAAGGGCATCCACGTCGAGGACGAGGACCTGCACGGCACCGATGCGCTGGGCACCTCCCTCGTGCTGGCGAAGGCCGTCGAGAAGACCGGCTACGACCTCGTGCTGTGCGGGATGGCCTCCACCGACGGTGCGATGGGGGTGCTGCCCGCGATGCTGGCCGAGCGGTTGCGGGTGCCGCAGATGACGCAGCTCTCCGAGGTCGCGGTGGACGGCGGCAAGGTGACCGGCCGCCGGGACAGTGACACCGCCGGCGAGCAGCTGGAGGCGTCGCTCCCGGCGGTGGTGGCGGTGACCGACCAGTCCGGCGAGGCCCGGTACCCGTCCTTCAAGGGCATCGTGGCCGCCAAGAAGAAGCCGGTCGAGGAGTGGGACCTGGCGGAGCTGGACATCGACGCCGACGAGGTCGGCCTGGAGGGCGCGTATTCGCTGGTCGAGGACGCGGCGGAACGCCCGGCCCGTACCGCGGGCACGATCGTCACGGACGAGGGGGAAGGCGCCGAGCAGCTCGCCGGCCCCGGTCATCGAGGCGCTGGCCGACTCGCTCGGTGCCGCCGTCGGTGCCTCGCGTGCCGCGGTGGACGCCGGTTGGTACCCGCACACCAACCAAGTCGGCCAGACCGGTAAGTCGGTCTCGCCGCAGCTGTACATCGCCGCCGGTATCTCCGGTGCGATCCAGCACCGCGCCGGTATGCAGACCTCCAAGACGATCGTCGCCATCAACAAGGACGCCGAGGCCCCGATCTTCGAGCTGGTCGACTACGGCGTCGTCGGCGACCTCTTCCACGTCGTCCCGGCCCTGACCGAAGAGGTCAAGATCCGCAAGGGCTGAAGCCCCTCCGGCCGACCTTGCCCGCGTCGGCAGCGGCGTGACCCGGTGGCGCCCCGCAGCGGGAGCGCCACCGGGGCCGTTCCGAAGTGGTCGCACGGCGCCGTAACAATCCGGATGACGACCTGCGCGAGGTACTTCTGCGCGCCGGCGACGAGGACGGCCGGATCGCCGCGGACGAACTTTTCGCCGTGGGCGGTGACCTGCCGCGATGCCGTGGGACCGCGCATCTCGGGCGCGGTCTACCTGCCGACGGCCTTGCGCAGTTCGTCCTTGTTCATCTGCGAGCGGCCTTCGATGTTCTTACGTTTCGCTTCTTCGTAGAGCTGGTCGCGGGTGGGTCCTTGCGGGCCTTTGTGTGAGCGTTCGCCGCCGCGTTGGGGTGCGGACTTCGGGTCCTGGGTGGAGACCTTGCTCGCGGACTTGGCCTCGCCGGAGCGGGCGCGTTCCTTGTTGACGGTGCGGGCGGCGATCTCCTTGGCGCGGCGGGTCGAGGTGCCGCGCTCCTCGGCCTGCTCCTTGATGTGTTCGTACTGCCGCTCGCGCTTCCTGCTGGAACCTGCGGGCATGGCTCCTCCTCGATCGTGGGGTGCGCCGGTGCGCGCGGTGGCGGCTCACTCGGTGGACAGGGCGGTGAGCAGGTCGCCGACCTGCGGATTCGCCAGGGCGCGGGCGACATCGGCCATGGGGTTTCCTCCTCCAGCCGGGCGCCTTGCCCGGGGCGGCCGTACGCGGCGGTGGCGTGCGCGGTGCCGCTCGTGTGACGCGGCCGAGCCCGGCGGCGCGTCGTCGTCCCGGTCGGGTGCGGGTTCCGGACGCCGTGGTGCCTCCGGGTCGGGTGGGAACAGCGGGCGCCGGGACGGCGGGGGCACGCCCGGAGGCGGTGGACGTGGTGCCTCGGGGTCCGGCGGGAACGGCGGCTCGCGCGGGGGCGCGGGCCGGGAGGGCGGTTTCGGCCCGACGCCTCGCGCGGTCGGGCCGGGCGAGTCGAAGCGCATGCGTCTTCCTGTCCCTCGGGGCGGTGGCAGGCGCCGGACGGCGTCCGGTGTGCGTGGAGTATCAGGGGCCGGGCCCGGTGGCGGAGCACCGGCCGTGCGGCCCTCGGTCTCCGCCCGTGTCTCCCGTGCGGGTACGGGCCCCTCTCCCACTGTGCGGCATACGACGGGCGGGCGCGACGGGGGCCGGTGTCGGTGGGGGGAACCGCGGCGCGGCGCGGCGACTCCGCCTGCCGCGTCGGCCGAGGCGGCCGCCCACGGGACCCGCAGCCCGGTCGCCGGACAGCGTGCCGCCGACCCCTCACGTACCGTCCCTGACGGAGCCGCGCACAGCCTGCGCGCACGCCCTCCTGCGCCACCTCCACTCCGACGTCACCGCGTTGGCGGCCGCCCACCGGGACGTCGGAGTGCGCCGCCCGACGAGCCGCGCCCCTTCACCGTCCCACAGGACGGTGAAGGGGCGCGGCTCGCGTGTCACATGGTGTCGGACGGGGCCACGCACACCTCACCGCCCGGGCGGACCGTGACCCGGAAGGACGGCTGCGGGGCGGTCGCCGGTCCGCGTACGACGGCGCCGTCCGTCAGCCGGAACACGCTGGCGTGCCAGGGGCACTCCACACATCCGTCGAAGAGCCGCCCGCCCGACAGCGGCCCGGCGAGGTGACTGCACCGGTCGGCCAGGGCCAGGATCTGGCCGTCCTTCTCCCGGACGACGAGGACGGCCACCTCGCCCACCATGCGGCGTACCGCCTGCCCCGGTGGGAAGTCCTCCAGCCGCCCGACGGGGTACCAGCGGTCAGTCACCAGATGGGGCACCGGCGCGGCCTTGTTGGTGCCCGCGCCCTGCCGGTAGGCCAGGTGCCCGCCCAGCATGCCGCCCGCCCCGGCCGCTGCCAGCCCGAGGAAGCCGAGCGCTTTGCCCCGCACCAGGTGGCCGCGGCCGCGCTGCACCCAGGAGGCCGCGTACAGCCCGGTCGCCGTCGTGCCCGCGACCGCGTGCACCAGGCCCGTACGCCGCTGCTCCGCGTGCAGCTCCGCCCAGTCCACCCACCCGGCCAGTGCCGTGGGCGCCGCGGCGAGCACTCCGGCCCCCACCAGGAACCGGGCCTCGCGCCGCGCCCCGGGCAGGGTGTCCAGGGCCGCGGCGGACAGCCAGGTGCCGAGCGGAAGTTGGACGAGCAGCGGATGCAGCGGGTGGCCGAGCGGCAGCCCGTGCGCGATGTCGCGGAAACGCCCCAGGGGGAAGGCCCGCACCACGCGCGCGAGGGGCGTGGCCACCAGGTCGAGGCCCGTCAACCGCCCCATGCGGTCGAGGGCCCGCACCACGGCGGCGGAGAGCGGCGGTCGCTCGGACACCTCCGCCGCCTCGCGAACCCGCGCGGTCCGGTCATGTCGAACGGTCGTCCTGCGCACTGTCGCTCACCCTTCCGCCGTGGCGGGGTCCCGCCACGGCCGTCGTCTCTTCCACCATAGGGACCGGCGTGGACGCCCGCACGACCGGCCGAGCGGTCCCGGTCCCCGGCTGTCAGCACCGTCATCCACGCCACCGGACAGGCCGAGGACCCGCGGGAGACTCACTCCTCCGTTTCGTCCTCGGGCTCCTCGTCCTCTTCAAGATCCCCCTCGGCTTCGCGTGCGTCGTAGTCGTCGTCCTCCGCGCCTTGCGGTTCTCCGTCTTCCCCGGCACTTCCGGCCTCGTCCTCGTCGTCCTTGAGCCCTTCTTCGTGGCTGCGGACGACCTCTCCTCCACGGATCTCGCCGCGCCAGCCCTCGGCTTCCTCGTCATCGGTGAGGGTGACGTACCGCTGGAAGTGTTTGAGGTCCAGACGCAGGCGGCGTCCCTGCGCACGCCAGAGGTTGCCGGTTTTCTCGAAGAACCCGGAGGGGGTGTACTCGACTACGGCGATGACGCGCGTCAGGGCCGGTGCGAGTTCATGGAAGCTGATGGCGCCGTGGGTCGTCCCTTTGGCGCCCTCGGACGTCCACACCATGCGGTCATCGGGCACCTGCTCCTGGGCGGTCGCCTGCCAACTGCGGTGGGAGAAAGCAACTTTCAGCTTCCAGTCACTGGCGACGTCATCTCTCCGGGAGACGCCGGTGACACCCTTGGTGAAGGAGCTGAACTCCTCGATCTCGGTCCACCGGTCATACATCGTACGCAAGGGCATGCCGATGTCGACGGCCTCAACGATATTGGTCACCTTGACGCTTCCGGACTTTCCGCTGCCACCCCCGAAGGCACTCTTGACCGAATCCACGACCTTGTCCTTCATCGTGCCGGCCTTTTCGCTGACGAATGCCTTGACCGGATTCTCGCCACCGAGCACCCGCTTCCCGACGTCGAGGAGATCACCCTCGCCGCCTCCAGCCGTATTTTCGAGGCCCTGTGCGAGGTCGGTCAGCTTTCCGGTGGCCGACTCCATCATCCGCTTTCCCTGGGCCGCAAGATAGGCGGAAAACTGCTCCTTGACCTGGTCCAGGCCGGAGGAATTCCTGTCCGTGGGGTGCGCTCCTGTTTGGCCATGGGAGCTACCTCCTACGGCTGTTGCGGTGCGGGTGATTCTTCGCGGCTGCCTTTTTGGTGCGCTGCTCAAGGGCGTCGGCAACGGCTTCGAGGCGGCGGTTCGCGGTGGCCGACAGGGCTGTGCGCCCGGCTTCCAGCACCTCGCCCCGAGCTTGCTCGATGAGGGGCGCGAACTGCGGGTTCTGCGCCAGCTTATGAATGCCCAGACTGACGATTTCCCGTGGACTGAGTGGCAGTTGCTGGCCCGCCACCAGGGATGCGAGGCCGATGGCCAGCTTTCCCTTCTTGGTCCTGCCCAGGACATAGCCGGCCGCTACAGCGGCGGTGAGAGAGACTTTCGTGAAGTGATCCATGAGCGCCTCTCAAGGACGGAGAGAACCGGTCCGAGGACGCCCCGGCGGAGTGGGGGTACTTCCTCCGCCTGAGCCTCGGCCCGACTTCCTGGATTCTTTTGGTCCTCCTTTCACCGTCTATTCCTGTGGTGGCAACAACGGCCCGAGAGGCCCCAGGTCCAGATTGAGGTCCTGCATCGACAAATCGTATTGAGCGCACAGTTCCACCATGCGGCTGTGGAGGATCATCAATGTCGAACCCAGTCGCTCTTCCTGTTCCTCGGTGAGGTCTCCGGCCTCCACCCGTTGCAGGGCTTGGCGTTCCATGAGCTGCCGCAAAAGCTCGACGAGAGTGAGGACAAGCTTGATCAGGTCCCGTTCGACGGTATCGGGGTCGGCGGTGACCCGGTGTGCGGCTCTGTGTGCTTCCGGACCGGTGGAGGGGGTGATGTCCTCGGGTGCTGCGGGCAGGAGACGGAACGCGCGAGTGGCCGCGTCGGCGACATCGTCGAAGCGATTGCGGGGGGCGCGGCCTTCACCCCTCATGGTCGTCACGTACTGGGGGGACGGCGGCCCACGGGGCGGGGTTCTGCTCGCTGATGGAGACGATCAGCGCATTCAGGGAGACACGTACCAGGTCGATGTCGGCAATCGACAGCACGAGGTCACCGGTGAGGACCACGCCACCGCTGAGCAGCCGGTCCAACAGGTCGATCAGCGCGACCTGCCGGTCGGGCAACGGCTCTGCCGCCGTGGCCGGCAGCCCGTTCGCCGTTCTCATGGCGTGGCCCTCTTCACCGGCTCGGTGTCGAGGGAGGTGGCGAAGGAGTACGGGGCCCAGGGCCCGGTGGCCTCGACCCGCACGCCGGGGGCCCCGTCCGCGGTCCGCAGCACATCGGTGCAGAACCCGTCCGCGGCCTGCTGGGGGACGAGGTAGGCGTCATTGACGACGTTCTCTCCCGGCCCGCGGGCAAGCTCGCCCTGCTGCGGCCGGTGCTGGACCCGAGCGACCGCATGGCGGCGGGCGGCGGCCTCCACATCCCGGCTCACCTGCTCGGCCTCCCGGTACGCGTCCTCGCGGGCGTGCCGCTGCGCGCTGCGGTGGCTGAGGTAGGCGCGCCCCGGGCTCAGGCCCGCTTCGGCGGACGGCGCGGCGGGGCCTTCGGCGGCCGGGGGGTCTTCGACGTAGATCTTGACGCCCCACTCCACAAGCCCGGTCATCTCGGACAGCTGGGTGGAAAACGCCTCCCTGCTGTCCTTGAGCATCAGCCGCACGCGTTCCTCGTCGAGATAGACCGTGGCCAGACGGAGCGGCAGGACCGTGGCGCGGACCGCCAGCGCCTCGATGACACGGTGGTGGGCGCGGGCGACCGTCTCCAGCCAGTCCATGTCCTCCAGATGGGCACGCAGCGCCTCCTCCCGGAAGTCCTGCGCGGGCACCGGGCTCACCGCGACCACTACGTCATCGTCCTGCCCCGCCCGCACCAGGCGCACCGGCGCGTCCGCCACGCCGGGCAGCCCGGACAGCTCCGTCTCCAGTGTTCCGTCGTCGTCCCGCGCGACGGCGTACGCATACGTGACGGCCTCGGTCATGCCTCATCCCGCCTCGTGCCGCGCGTACCGGTCCCGGCCCACTCGCCGCGTGACGCGTGGGGCGTGACGGAGTCGAGTTGACGGGCCTGGCGGCTCTCCGCATCCTCGGCCGGTGGCAGCTCGGTGCCTTCCCGTAGCGCCTCGACCTCTGCACGCAGCCGCTTGTTCTCGTCGGCGAGCGAGCGGGACCCGTCGCTGGCCCGGGAGGAGAGCGCGGGGTCGTGCTCCCACCAGTCGATGCCCATCTCCTTCGCCTTGTCCACCGAGGCGACCAGCAGACGCAGCTTGATGGTGAGCAGCTCGATGTCGAGGAGATTGATCTGAATGTCGCCCGCGATGACGATGCCCTTGTCCAGAACCCGTTCCAGGATGTCGGCGAGATTGGCCGACGAACCCTGGCCGTACGGGGCGGCCCTGGACGGGGACTCGCTCATTCTCCTGGGGACTGGCGCGGTCACGGCCACATCACCTTGCATCGTGGTCAGGGTCGGTCTGGAAATGCGCCCTGATCTCTTCGAGCTGGTCCAGCAACTCGTCCTCGCGCCGGTCGAACTCCTCCTCGTCGATGTCCCCTGCCAAGAACTGCCGCTCCAGTGCGACAAGTTCTCTTTCGACGGGCTCGGGGTCGTAGTAGCGCTCCTCCGCGGCCTCGACCGCGCGTTCCATGATCCACACCACGCCACGTACCGGCGCCAGCGGAAGGGTGGCGATGTGCGTCAACAGGCCCATGAGAGTCTCCCTAGACGAAACTGTAGGCGGGCAGCGGACCGCGCAGCCGTAGATCGAAGTCGTCGCCCAGTTCCGCTGCGAGCTTCCGCACCGAGGTACGGAATCCCTCTTCGTTGTCCCGGGCCACCAGGAAGGACACGCTCAGAAAGTCATTCCCGGCCGCCTGCGACGTGCTTTCCTCGCGGGCGAAGGGGCGCAACGCCTCGACAACGGAGGCGGCGAGCCGGTCCTGACGTATCTGAACCTCCTGCGCGACCAGTTCACCGAGGGCGAGCGGCAGTTCCGGGTTGTTCGCGCCGCTTCTGATCTGCTCGTTGAGCGCCCGTGCCTCGCCGGATTCCTCAAGAACCTGACGCAGCAGCGAATCTTCGTCCTGGGCGGCCTTGAGGTGGTATTCGGTACAGCCTTCCACGGCTCGCAGCCGTTCGGAAAGCGCGTCGGCACGCTCCTCCAGTACCGCACGAACGGCATCGTCATCCGTGGTCGTGAAGCCGAATTGGAGGGGAAGCACCGGGCCGTCGGCCATCAGGCGCTCCTGAACGTCCTGATGCGCGGCGAGGTCACGGCGTTTGGGACGGAGATCCTCCGGGGCGTCGCTGACCACTGCCGACAGCTTTCCGCCGCGTACCGTGCGCAGCGTGGCCGGTGGGTCGCCCACACCCGGAAGGCCGTCCAGGCGTTGCGGGTGCGTGGTCGCGACAACGGAGTAGACGTACACGGGCATGGCTCACCCTTCTCGGTGCCGCGCCGGCCGACGCGTCGGCCGGGGCTGCTTCCGTGCGGGTTCCTTTTCTCGTTCCTCCGGCTCCTCGCTGTCTTCGTGCCCTTCCTTGAGGGCCCCGGAAATTGCCTCCGCGGCTCCGCTCAGGGCTCCTTTGGCCTTGCCGTGCGATCCGCCCTCGGTGATGTCGCCGACGAGATCCGTCAGCTCCTCGGGTTTCTTGGCACCGGCTTCCAGGTCGAGGCGGTTGCACGCTTCCGCGAAGCGCAGATAGGTGTCCACGCTCGATACGACAATGCGGGCGTCGATCTTGAGGATTTCGATGCCCACCAGCGATACGCGCACAAAGACGTCGATCACCAGGCCGCGGTCCAGGATCAGATCGAGGATGTCGTACAGATTTCCAGAATTCGCCCCACCTCCTCGCGCCACGGTTCCTCCGCTTTGCGGCACGACAGTCACGGTGGCTCCCTTCAGCGGGCCCGTTCCGGTCTGGTTGGCCGTGTCGTCCACGTCCTGAACGGACCGTCCACGTGGTGAACGGACCATCGGGTTGACCAGGGCAGGTCCTACATACGCGGGTCGATTTGTCCTCGGGTGTAGCGGCGGACGCGCTCGTAGGACACCAGCTCACCTTCTTCGTCCAGGGTCACTCGATAGCTCGCCAGCACGCTCGTGGTGCTGGGAACGCGCTCCAGCTCCAAGACCTCCACGGCCGCCTCCCAGCCCTCGCCGGTCGGCTTGACCGTGGAGACGCTTTCGGGGGCCCGTCCCAAGAGCTCCTGTAGCTGCTCGACCGCGTACCGCATGGCGTGCGCGGCCGTCACGCGGCCCTTCGCGCGTTTCCCACCGGCGTCGCCGACTCGGCTGTCGGCCTCAGCATCGCCGGACTGCCTGGCGACCCTTTTGCCGGAGGGTCGCCGGACTCGCTCTGCCTTGTCCTCTTCGTCTGCGGCCATGCTCCCGCTCCGATATCGGAGACGTCAGATGTCTGTACCAAAATATCTGGATCAAAATACGCAAACGCGTCATTCCATGGTACTCCGATGCGTACGGCGCTTCTCCGGCGCCTCAGGGCTGCCCCTCGCGGTGATCTCCGTTAGCTGACTGGCCAGTTGGGCCCATGGCCGAGGTGCCATGGGCCCGGTGGTGCCGTCGCGAACGCTTCCGCCCACCGACGGGGCGAACACGGACGGTGATCAGATGGCCGCGCTGGCGGCCTCGGATCGTCGACCGGCGCATCAGGCGGCACGGCGCCGCGGGTATGCGCGTGCTCAGGCGCTGTCGGCGAGTGCGCTGACGCCGTACATCCGCGGCGCAGTGCGCGCAGCAGAAGTACGTACCGTTCGCCCTCCGGTGTCTCCGTCGGGTTCGGCCGCGTCCGGGCGCCCTTTTCAGGGGCGCGCGACACCCGCTGTCCGGGGAGAGGCATCCGCGACCGCTTCCGTACGCTTCCCGCCCCGGCGGGCCCGCTCGCCCGATGCCGCCCGGAGCGGCGATCGGCCGCGCCCAGCCGTCTGGAAGTCGCTGTTGCGTCGCGTCGGGCGCGTGGAACACGGGTAGGCGTGCGAGCCTGCCCAGCACCGACAGGAAGGACGCCAGCCATGACGACCAGCCCGCCCCCGGGTGCGGACAGCCTGGCCGCGATCGAAGCGAGGATCGACCGGTGCCGGGACCGGTACGCGCTGCCCGAGGGCCATATCGCAGAGGCGGCCTCACCGTGGCTCCCCTTCGGCCCACAGGTGATGATCAAGCACCTGACGTTCGACATCCGCAGCAACTCGGCCGCGAACGTGCTGTGGGTGCAGGCCGGCGGATCGCTGGGCCGCCACCGCCACCGCGGCCCCGTCTCCGGCTACGTCCTTGAGGGCAGCTGGCGCTACCTGGAGTACGACTGGGTCGGCCGGCCCGGCGACTTCATCCGGGAAAGCCCAGGACGCACCCACACCCTGCTCTCCGACGAAGGCATGAAGACCGTCTTCTGGCTGAACGGGCCGGTGGAATTCCTCGACGAGCACGACACGGTGACCGAGGTGATGGACGTCTTCTGGCTCATCGACCACTACGAGCGCGGCTGCCAGGAGCAGGGCATCCCGGTCAACCGGGCGCTCTACCTGTGACCCCGGCCCCAGGGCCGGCTCCTCCGGCGCGCCGCCACGGCCGGATCCGGCCCGAACCGCGCCGACCGGCTGCCCCGTTCATCACATAGGGGGAGTTTCCCTCTCACTTCTGGTCGAGTGTGGCCTGCCCACTCGAAACTGGTACGGGATGCAGTGATCGTGTGATCCAACCAGGTGCGTCCCGCGTGCACAGAAGGGGGAAGGTCATCCGCAGCAGGAAATTTCACCTCACTGTCATTGCCGTACTCGCCTCCCTGGTGGTCGGGGGCATGTCGGCCCCGGCGACATCCGCGTCCGTTCACGATGATCACGCGTCGGGAGGTCCTGCTCCGCAGGTCACCGCCGCGGACGCGGTGCCGGGTGTCGCACCACCCGGCTCCGACGCGACCGCGGTCTATCAGGACGGCACGGGCCAGGTCATGGATATGCACGGAGCCGAGAGCTCGGGCATGGCCTGGGAAGCCGCGGCGTTCGGATGTACCCCGGTCAGCGGGAGGGACAATCCACACCGGTCCGGCACCGGTGTGGCGGCGTCCGGTCACGGGTGGTGGAAGAAGGGGAACTGCAGCAACGACCGCGCCAAGGTGTTCAACTGCCTTTACGAGTGGTACACGGACAACAGCTGGCGTCAGCAGGCGTGTTCACGCACCGAGACGCTCAAACCCGGTGGCGGGAGCACCCACCGCACGGCGGCCCGTCGCGACTGCCGTGGCACCGAGCGGACGTCGTGGCGCAACCACGTGGACGTCGACGTGATCGGCGAGATCGACACCGCCGAGAAGCCGATGAACCAGGCTGATGTGAACTGCCGGGTGTACTGAGGGATCGTGCCAGCTGCCTCTGAGGGGCAGACCGCGGAAGCCGCAACAGAACCACGGAGGACGATGTGTCGGAGCAGGATGCCACCGAGCAACCGGGCATCACGCCTATGGCTCGTCGCACCGCCGGAACCATGTTCGCTGCTCTCTACGGTGAGTTGGTCGTGCACTCCTGGCACGATCCCGCGTCCGAGCACGACGCCTACCAGTTGTTCCACCAGCGATCGCTGGCCATGGGCTGGCTCGACGACCGGGCGAGCACGGTGGAGGGCGACGATCCCGAGAAGCGCGCGGCCGTCGCACCGGGACTGTGGGCCATGAACGACGCCGGGTGGAGCCACCCCCTCGCCGCCCCTGCGCCGAACCTGATCTCGTGGTTCCAGGTCGAGGCCAGCGCGGTGGCGGGGGACCGGCCGCTCCCCGTACAACCGTTCCTGCGCTGCGCCGAGGACACGACAGCGCGGATCGGTACGGTCCGTCTTTCCGCGGTACAGATCCTCCTGCCGGTTCAGGGGCTCGACGCCTCGTCACGCCCGCCCTATGCGCTCGTGCCGTCCCTGCAGACGATCGACTGGTTCGGCGAGTACGACCCACGATCGCGGACATCGGTGAAGATCCGCATCGACAGCGGGCGCGACCCGTCGATCTCCTCAGTTGCGCCGCAGCTCGCCCGCCGCTTCAGCCAGTTGGACCAAGGCGTCTTCGTGTACGGAACAAACGAACTCGCGGACCCGGACGGCGCGCCGACGCCGCCGTTCGACGACAGTTTCTGGAACGGGCCGCCCCAGCACGGCACGACTCTCACCGGCGAACTCGTGGAGTGGTCGTGTGAGGCGGTCGGATGGCTGGCCGAAGCCGTCGCCGACTCCGCCGCCGGCCTCGGTGTCCACGCGCCCCTGCTCCTCACCGTCACACGGACCTGAGCCGAGCAGTTCTTCGCGCACGCCTCTCACCGGTACGGCACTTCGTGCTCCACGCTGACCAGAAAACCCTCCGCAGACGCATCCGCCCGCACCGCCGTGAAGAGCCCACGACCACCGATCGGTCTCACCTCCCCGTACAGCCAGCCCGATACACAAGTAAGAGGGCGTCATATGAGCGACGGGCGAACCGCTGAACATCGACGAACCGACGAAGACCGACGAAGACCGAGGAAGAGGACGGGATCATGGTCGAGCAGGACGAGGTCGAGCAGGACGAGCGATTCGACGTTGTCGTACTCGGCGCCGGGCCCGGTGGCTATGTCGCCGCCGTCCGCGCCGCACAGCTCGGCAAACGGGTCGCTGTGGTGGAGGAGAGGTACTGGGGCGGCGTCTGCCTGAACGTGGGCTGCATCCCCACCAAGGCCCTGCTGCGCAACGCGGAACTGGCCCATATCTTCACCCGGGAGGCGAAGACCTTCGGCATCAAGGTCGACGGGCAGGTCTCCTTCGACTACGGCGAGGCGTTCCGCCGCAGCCGTAAGGTCGCCGACGGCCGGGTCAAGGGCGTCCACTACCTGATGAAGAAGAACAAGATCACTGAGGTGAACGGCCGCGGCACCTTCCTCGACCCGCACACCCTCCAGGTCACCGACTACGACGGCAACACCCGGACCATCGGTTTCGCGGACTGCATCATCGCCACCGGCGCCACCCCCAAGCTGCTGCCCGGCACCAAGCGCAGCGCGCGCGTGGTGACCTACGAGGAACAGATCCTCGCCGAGGAGCTTCCGCAGTCGATCATCATCGCGGGCGCCGGGGCCATCGGTATCGAGTTCGCCTACGTGCTGCACCACTACGGCGTGAAGGTCACGGTCGTCGAGTTCCTCGACCGCATGGCACCCCTGGAGGACGCCCAAGTCTCGGCCGAACTCGCCCGCCAGTACCGCAAGCTGGGCATCGGCGTCCTGACCTCGACTCGCGTCGAGACCATCGACGAGTCCGGCCTCCAGGTCCGCGTCACCGTCACCGGCCAGGACGGTGCACCACAGATCCTTGAGGCCGACAAGGTCCTCCAAGCCATCGGCTTCGCCCCCAACATCACCGGCTACGGCCTGGAGAACACGGGCGTGGCGCTCACCGAACGCGGCGCGATCGCCGTCGACGGCCGCTGCCGTACATCCGTCCCGCACCTCTACGCCATCGGTGACGTCACCGCCAAGCTCATGCTCGCGCACGCCGCCGAGGCCATGGGCGTCATTGCCGCCGAGACGATCGCCGACGCCGAGACCATGGAACTCGACTACGCGATGATCCCGCGGGCCACCTACTGCCGGCCCCAGATCGCGAGCTTCGGCTACACCGAGTCCCAGGCCCGCGACCTCGGCCACGACGTCAAGGTCGCCATGTTCCCGTTCACCGCGAACGGCAAATCCCACGGCCTCGGCGACACCACCGGCTTCGTCAAACTCCTCAGCGACGCCACGCACGGCGAGCTCATCGGCGGCCACCTGATCGGCCCCGACGTCACCGAACTGCTGCCGGAGCTGACCCTGGCCCAGCAGTGGGATCTCACCGTGCACGAGGTCGCCCGCAATGTGCACGCCCACCCGACCCTGGGCGAAGCGGTCAAGGAAGCCGTGCACGGGCTGGCCGGTCACATGATCAACATGTGACCGGCGAGGCCCCGTGACCTGCCGCGTCTGATGGCGTCGCACTGTTGACCTGCGCAGATGATCTTTCGGGTGTTTCCCGCTCATGCATCGTTGACGCGGCCGGAAGTCCCAGAAAAGCCCCTGGGGTCTGGACGCCGGGTGAGTGGCGCTCGGCCCATGCCCTGCGCGAACGTGGCCTGCTGACGGTCAGCCAGAGTGGCGGGTATGTCCACGTGGAGGGCACTGACGCCGGCCGGTTCTGCCTTCGGTACGGCCCGCTCGTCCGGCGCGCGACGGGGGCCCGGGCCATGGCCGCTCCCGACCACACACCCAGCCCGGCAGGGGCCCCCGATCCGGGCTTGCAGAGCTGCGGGGCGCAGCGGGTGGTCCTGGAGCAGAACCGGCCACCGAGGGCCCGGATTTCGGCGCCGCCGGGCCCTGGCCACCGGCACCGCACCGACCGTGTGGATGCGCATTGCGAAAATGTCCCGGCGGGGAGCGTGCTGTCGACCAGTAAATGGCGAGTCTTCATGCGGCGGAAAATCTCGCAATTCTACGTCGCTGTGCAGGGCGCCCCCGCTCCCCGTCGCGCTGAGATCGCCGCGGTCACACCCGGAAACTTCTCGGGGTCCCCCGGCCCCAACTGTCGAACATCCGTCCACTATGTGTGCCTGCCTGCCGGTACACACGCCCATCAGGGAGCAACCGGCCCGACTGCTTGATCGTCACTCGTGACACCTGATCGCCGGAGGGGCCTTGCACACACCGCCAGCCTTCGGCACTGGACCCGAAAGCCAGACCTCATGCCTCGCCCTCCTCTCAGAAACCCCCAACAGCCCCAGCTCGGACCACCCCTGCCACATCGGGCCCGGACGGCTGCGCACCCACGAGGACCTGGCCCGCTGTGGTGCGGTAGTAAAGGACCGACCGACCGGCGCGTCGGCGCTGGGTCAGGTGAGCCTCGCGCAGGATCCGGAGATGACGGCCTACGGAGCCGAGCGGCTGGTCGGTGAGAGCCACCAATTGGGTGGTCGTTTTGGGGGTGTCGAGCAGGGTGAGGAGCTCGGCACGAGCGTGGCCGAGCAGAGCGGCCAGGGGCTTCGACACCGGGCGGCGGTCGTCCTCCACCAGGACTCCGGAGCACGGGTAGACGACCGCGTACCGGTGGGCGGGGCGGGTGCGCCGGCCGTCGACGGGAGGGGCGTCCCAGCAGACCCAGCTCTGGCTCGGGGTGACCGGGACGAACATCAGCTGCACCCCGGAGAGTTCCAGAGGGGGGCTGTCACACAGGGTGATTTGCAGGCGGTTCTCCCCGAGCCAGCGCATCCCGGGGCGCATGTCGTTCAGGGTGGTGGCCCAGCCGCTCAGGCCGAGCCGGGCAGTACGGGCGACGATGTCGGCCTCGATGATCCGTTTGCGGCGCGGCCAGTAGGGCCGGACGGTCTTGGTCCACACCCATTCCAGCAGGTCGGCGGCGCGCTGTGCCAGGTCGTCGCGGTACAGCAGGGCCGGCAGCGAGCCGTTCAAGGATTCCGCCAGGTCGGCGCGGGCGACTGCGGGCGGGGTGCTGCGGATGTGCTCCAGTTCCTGGGCGAACGTGGGGTCGTCCTCGGCGAGGGGCGTGGGTGTGAGGAAGGTCGCGTTCCAGCGGTGTCCCAGCGCGGCGCCGACGAGGGCGGCGGTGACCGGGTCGCCTGCCAGGTGGTCCTGGTAGCCGGGAAGGTGGGCTTCGAGCCACTGGCGCTCGCCGACGTGGGCCGCGCTGCCGCGCTGGAGGGTCTTCAGGCCGGCGACCGCCTCGGCCAGCGGTGAGGTGACGAACCGACTCCCCGCGAGCGTGTCCGCGTTGACCTGCCACCAACTCATTGGTTTCGCCTCCCCGCGAAAAGCTAACGCCTCCCTGATCATGCCGGACAGACTCTCCGCCATGCGTACGTATCGAGACGTCTTCCGCACGACGGAATTCACCCCGCTCTTTCTGGCCTCGGCCGGGCAGACCGCGGCCCAGACGGTGAGCGGGCTGGCCCTGGGCATCCTGGTGTTCGAGCAAACCGGCTCGGCGCTGCTGTCCTCCCTGGCCATGTTCGGTCCCGCGCTCGCCCAGATGGTCGGGGCGGCCACTGTGCTGTCCGGCGCGGACCGGCTGCCGCCGCGCGCCGCCATGACGGGGCTCACGTTGCTCTTCGGCCTGGGCACTGCCGTGCAGGCGATTCCCGGGCTGCCGGTCTGGGGGGTGTTTGTGGTGCTGCTGGGGCTCGGCGTCGTCGGGTCGGTCAGCGGCGGGGTGCGATACGGACTGCTCAACGAGGTCCTGACCCGGGACGGTTACCTGCTCGGACGGTCCCTCTTCAATATGTCGGTCGGAATCATTCAGATCTGCGGTTTCGCGATCGGTGGCGTGCTGGTGACGACCCTCTCTGCGCGTGGCACGTTGCTCGCGGCCGCCGCCTTCTATCTGCTGGCGGCCGTGGTGGCGCGGTTCGGGCTCAGCCCCCGGCCGCCCCGGGTCTCCGGGAGGCCGTCGGTCGCGGAAACCTGGCGGACCAACGCACGCCTCTGGTCCTCGGTGCCCCGCCGGTACGTCTATCTCGCGCTGTGGGTGCCCAACGGCCTGATCGTCGGGGTGGAGTCGCTTTACGTCCCGTATTCGCCCGGGAACGCCGGTCTGCTGTTCGCCTTCGGCGCCGGCAGCATGTTGGTCGGGGACATGCTCGTGGGCCGCTTCCTGCCGGCACGGTGGCGGGGCCGGCTGGCCGTTCCGTTGTGCGTCCTGCTCGCCGCCCCGTATCTGTTCTTCGCGCTGGACCCGGCGCTGCCGGTTGCGGTGGTGCTGGTCTCGGTCGGCACGTTCGGTTACGCGGCGGGGCTGCTGCTCCAGGATCGGCTGATGGCGCTGACGCCGGAGGAACTGAGCGGGCAGGCGCTGGGGCTGCACACGTCCGGGATGCTCACCATGCAGGGCGTGGGGGCGGCGGTGGCCGGCGCGGTGGCTGAGCTGACGTCGCCGGCCACCGGCATGGTGGCGACGGCGGCCGCCTCCCTGGCGGCGACCTTGCTGCTGGCCCCCGGGCTGCGAGACGGCTCGGGAGCCGACGAGGTGAGGGGCGCGGAGAAGGACGCCGCCCCCACCACGCAGTAGTGGTCCACGCGGTGCACGCGGCCTCGACATCGTTTCCACGCGGCTTCAATCCGGGCGAAGCAGCCTGGACGTGTGCTGACTTCGAGCGACGATCTGTCCCGGTTCTGTGCCTCCGTGTTCGCCTCCATGGCTCGCCACGACCAGCGACGCTGGGGTGAGGTGTACGTGCGCGGCCTGGTGGAGGTGCCAGGCCGGAAGTCGGTGCGCCGTATCTCCGAAAGCCTGTTGGGGCGGCGCGCCGACCAGAGCCTCCAGCAGTTCGTCAATCAGAGCTCCTGGGATTGGCACCCGGTGCGCGAACGCATCGCCCATGAGGTGAGCGCGGCACTCGCGCCCCGAGCTTTGGTGGTGGAGGAGGTCGTGCTGCCGAAGAGCGGGCGCAGCTCGGTCGGGGTGGCCCAGCAGTTCTCCCAGACGCTGGGCCGCGTGCTCAACTGCCAGCTGGGACTGGTGGTGATGGCGGCCGGACCGGTCGGCGTGGCGCCGATCAACTGGCGGCTGTTGCTGCCGCGTTCCTGGGATGCCGACCATGACCGCCGGTCCCGCAGCCGGGTGCCCTGCCACGTGCGATACCGCTCGCGCTGGCACCATCTGTTGGACACGCTGGACGAGATGACCGTCGACTGGCGGGCGAAACCGCTGCCCGTTGTGGTGGACGCGAGCCGCAGTTCGTCGGCGGTCGCACTGATCCGGGGCCTGGAGAGCCGTGGGCTTCGGTACGTCGTCCGTGTCAGCTGTTCCACCCCGTTGGTGCGGCTGGCCGCGGGTGAGTTGGTCACGGTGGGAGAGAGACTGGCACGTGCGGGGGACTCCCAGGGGCCAGCCCAGCACTGGCGGGATAACCGGGCTGCTGGCTCTCGCTACAGCACCGTGCTGCTGCCGGACTCCGCGGCGACGTGCCGAGCGCGGGGCGTCGGCTTCCCACACCGCACCAGGAGGGTCATGGTGGAGTGGGGCGCGGAGCCGAACAATGTCGAGTCGGCGTGGATCACCAATGTCGAGAGCGTCCGGTCCTCCGACGTGTTCGAGCTGCTGGCCTTGTGGTCCCAGGCCAGCCGGGGCTTGCAGCGCCTCGGTGAGCAGTCCGGCCTGCGCCACTTCGAGGGACGATCGTTCCGGGGCTGGCACCATCACGTCACACTGGTCTCGGCGGCGCACGCCTACGAGCTGCTGGGGCGGCTGCACGGCGACGGTGGCGGGTGTGCGGTGTCAAACCGAGCAGCTGCCAACAAGGTCGAGAGTTTGCAGTAGTGCACCTGAGAGGGAGCGGGGCGCATCGAGACCGGGGTCGGCGAGCAGGACGGCGTCATGCAACTGCCGGATACGCCTGGATGGTTCGATGCCGAGTTCCTTGGAGAGCACCGTGCGCAGCTGCCGGTAGACATCGAGGGCCTGGGCCTGGCGCCCCGATCGGAAGAGGGCCAACATCAGCTGGGCATGCAGGTTCTCGCGAGTGGGAAACTCGGCGGCCAAGCCGATGAGTTCACTGATCAGTTCGTTGTGCAGGCCAAGACGGAGTTCGGCTTCTATCCGCAGTTCGAGGCAGTTGAACCGGATTTCCTGTAGCCGTGCCTGGTGGGCAGTTATGAGCGGGCCGGCCTGCACATCGGCAAGTGGTGGCCCCTGCCACACCGCAAGAGCATTGCGGAGAGTCTCTGCTCCACGGCAGTGGTCCCCGAGCAACAGCGCGCGCTTGCCTTCGTCCACCTGGTCGACGAACCTGAACAGGTCGAGACTGTTCCGCCCGAGGAACAGCTGGTACCCGCGCTGTCGGGTGCGTAGGATCCCGTCCGACGGCTCTTCCCCGATTTCGGCCTTGTGCAGGGCGCGACGTATGTGCATGACGTAGGTGCGTATGGTGGTTATGGCGCTACGGGGTGGCTCCGCCGCCCACAGTTCGTCGATGCACGTGGTGGTGGTGACGAACTGGTTGGCATTCACCGTCAACAGTGCAAGCAGCTGGCGCGGTTTCGGCGCGCTTGGCGCGCAGCCCAATCCATCTTCGGTGGCCCCGAGGAAAAGCGGACCTAAAACCTTTATGTGCATGGATTGCACGCCCCCCGTCTGACCAGCGTCTGGTCGTCGCCGAAACGATCCGCACCATAGACCTCGGAACTTACTAAGATCAATAGGGTTTGGGCCCGGTGATCACGTTCGAGACAACTTGTAAGGATGGCCTGGACCGGGGCGATCGGTGTGGCATAGGCGGACAGGGCAGAGCTTCGGCGCCCGGCCTGAATTGGGTAAGAGGGTAAGGGTTCGCCTGGCCATTTGCCGCACCACCGGAATTGGGCCATGTATCCGCGTTTCGCCAACTGATGTCAACCATTGTCAGGGCGGCTGGAGCAGTCGCAGACCGAAGCCTTCCCAAGAGCTGTCCTACCTTCATGGCATGTGCCTGATCTGGCCATTTGTGAGATCGGAGGGCCCGAGGTTCGGGTGGGGTGGTAAAAGACAAGCAGCTGGATGGCTGACGGGAATTGGCCGCTTGGAGCCCCGCGACGACTCGACCGCCGATGGGGGAGACCCGAGCGAGCGAGTACGGTGGCTCCTTTGACCTTGCGGTTCTTCAGTCAGGTCTCGATCCGCTTGCTGCCGCCTGAAAGACGACGGAGTTCACCACGCCATGCTCGGCATCGCCCGCCTCCCCAACCTCATCCTCCCTGGCTGAGAGGGAAACAGGCCGGTCATCCAGTACGTCAGAGGTCATTCACGGAAAAACCTCGGCAGGGGCCAGGCAGCGCCTACGCAAGGACGGGCACGCTGAGGGGTGGCAGCCGGGCACGGCTGCCACCCCTCACCGAAAGGACTTATTAAGGCTGGAAGGTACTCAAGGCCGCGGAAGCCGCGCGGAGGAAATCCGGCCGGCTTCCACTGAAGACTCCGTCGACGCGTGGATGGTTCACCACCACATCGGTGAATCCGAGATCACGACACCGCCCCACGATATCCACAAAGCGTTCGGGGGATGAGTACGGCGAATTCACCACCCGGCTGACGTTCACCAGGCGCCCGATCTCCGAGAACTCTCGTCCACTCTTCTCACAGGTCTCGGCGAGCCGGGTCAGCTGCCGGGCCAGCAGTTGCCACGACTCCTTCTCCGACCGGACTCCGGGCTGTCCGGCGTCACCAATCGTCACCCACCACTGGCCGTACCGAGCCGCGAGCCCCATACCGCGCGGCCCCGCCGCCGCGACGGCGAACGGCACCCGTGGCTGATGGACGCAGCCCGGGACCATCCGGGCATCCACGGTAGTGAAGTACTCACCCTGATAGGTCGTGACCTGGTTCCGCAACAGCTCGTCGGAGAGGTCGACGAACTCGGTGAAACGGTCGGCTCGCTGGGCCGGAGTCAGGCCCCTGCCGCCGAGCAGCCGGGCGTCGCTGCCTGGCGCGCCGGCCCCGACCCCGAAGACGAAGCGACCGCCCGACAGCTGGTCGATGGTCATGACCTGCTTGGCCAGCACGGCCGGATGCCGGAAGTTCGGGGTGGACACGAGCGTGCCCAGCCTGATGCGCTCGGTCACGGTGGCCACTGCGGAGAGCACTCCCAACGGGTCGTACCAGGGCAGCTCGCTCAGCGTTCGCCAGGAGTGGTGGTCGAAGGACCACGCGTGATGCAGGCCCAGCTCCTCCAGTTCCTTCCAGATTTCCCGCGTCTGCGGCCACTCGTACTCCGGAAGCACGACGGCGCCGATCCGGACAGCGCCCGCCTGTGGGGAGGTCACTGCACCCCCAGATGAGTGGCGACCAACTCACGGCAGAGATAGTTGGGCGGACCCATCAGGGTGAGGGCGCGCGCGTCCTGCGAGAGCC
Source organism: Streptomyces benahoarensis (assembly GCF_007280575.1). Lineage (GTDB taxonomy): Bacteria > Actinomycetota > Actinomycetes > Streptomycetales > Streptomycetaceae > Streptomyces > Streptomyces benahoarensis. The sequence goes on along the minus strand of NZ_VKJP01000001.1, from coordinate 74,913 downwards.
GGTTCAGGCTGTGATTCCGCGAGAACGCGGTGCTCCCGGCCAGTTCCTGCGCCCCCCGGCAGATCACCTCGGCCGTCTCCGAGGCGAAGACCTTGGCGGTCAGCGCATGGCCGGTCCGGTCCCCGTGCGTCCGGGTGGCCGACTCCACCACTCCCCGGATGGCCGCTAGACGCGAGCCCAGCTCGAAGACATGGTGGCGATAGAGCGGGTTGTCCAGGAGAGAGCGCCGACGCCCAATGTCGATCGCGGTGTCGTGAGCCTCCTCGGCGATGCCCAACGCGACAGCGCCGAGCGTCAGCCCCAATGTGTGTGGGTGGCCGATGACGACGGGAGTCTCGCGGGAGTGGATCAGCGCGTCTCCGGCCTCCGTCAGGTATCCGTCCAGTCGGATCAGTCCGGTCGCCGAACGGCGCATGCCGGACAGGTCCAGCACTCCGTCGACGGTGAAGCCCGGACGCGTGCTGTCGACCACGAAGATGCCCTGATCGAGCCGGCCGTAATTTCCTGGCGTCGCGTCCTCCTCACCGGTGCGGGCAAGGACCAGGTAGAGGTCGGCCACCCCCGCGCCCGTGGTGAAGGTCTTCGCGCCGTTGAGCTCCCAGCCGCCGTCCGCCTGCCGGACCGCAGTGGTCGCGATCTTCTGCTTGGCCGCGTCGGCGCCAGGCTCGCTCCAGGAGGAGGCGAAGATCCGGCCGTCGCGGGCGACCGCTGTCAGGAAACGCTTGCGTTGCTCTTCCGAGCCGTAGGCGATAATTCGGCTCACGGCCGCGTAGTGCAGGAAGACGATGATCGCCACCGAGGCGTCGGCCCGCGCCAAGCCGGTGATCACGGCGTTGGCGTCCGGCCAGTCCGCCCCGAGACCCCCATACTCGGCCGGGACGGGCAGCCGCAGGACGCCGCTCCCGCGTAACGCGTCGAGCACGCTGTCGCCGGGGCGCCCGCCGGTGTCGTTGCCGGCCTCGCCCCGGAGCCTCACCAGGACTTCGGCGAGCTCCGGTAGACACGGCGGGGTGGGTGAATTTGTCGGCCAATCCATAGTCTCTCCGACTCTGCTCGATATCCGGCATGGAACGCCTACCTGACGGGCCGCACCACCGCGGGAGGCGGTACCCGTTCCGGCCGCTAGCGGACGAGCACGTAGCCGTCGTCTGTGCGGTAGGACCGCGAGCGGCGCAGGTCAGCCAGGGCAAAAGTACGTTGAACCCAGCGGTCCCGGCCGTCGTAGCGCGGGCGGAAGGCCGTGCGACCGTGCAGGCAGACCCTGTTGTCGACGATCGCGAGATCCCCGGCGCGCATGCGGACGGTCCGGGCCACGCTCGCGAGCGCGTCGGAGAGCTCGGTCAAGGCTTCCCGAGCAGTCGGGGTCAGCCCGGTCGTGGCCGCGAAGTCCACTTGAATGTCAGGGTCGTCGGGTGCCCCGGTCAGCACGGCATGCCGGGACACCGTGCCGTCCGCCGAGCCGAAGGACGGCGGCGGTTGGGTGCTGAATTCGGGTTGCAAGAGGCACTCACGGACCCGGTTCGAGAGCAGCGGCAGTGCCTCGCGGATCGAGGCGCTGGACAGCCCGGCAACCCCCTCGTGATCCGGTCGCAGGCAGAGCAGCATCACGAAGTCCGGACGGTGTTCGTGGAAGGCGTTCTCGTTGTGCATCATCAGGTCCGTAGAGCCTGCGTTGCCCTGAAATTGCTCCTGGCCCGGCACAGGCACAACGTCCTGCACCAGCGCACCGGACTTCTCGGCCAGGAAAGCCGCCGGGTCGCCGAGCCCGCACGCGGTCATCATCAGCAGGGCCGCCGGCATGGTGGTCGTCCGCTGGAACGAGCCGGCCACCGTTGGGGTGTCCAGCAAGTCGTGCTCGTCCACCGGGAGTCCGCGCAGGACGAGCGCGCCTGCGGGCCCCGCGGAGCGTCGGAAGGAGCTGATCCGCCGCCGGTACGCGGACGGCAGTTCCTCCCATGCGGACCGGGCCGCGGCCACCCATGCAGCATCGTCGATCCGGTCGGCCACCGAGGCCAGATGCCGGCCTACCCGGGCCGTCTCCGCAGCATCCGCCGCGGAGATCCGGTGGACAATCTCGGTTGGCGTGGCCTGTGCTGTCTTGGACATGCTTCCTCCACTCCGCGATTCCTGAGAAATCGAGTAGCTGTCAACCGCGCGGCTGGCGCATCCTGCGCGCGATCACCGCGCCGATCCGTTCCGTGGGGCGCTGATGCATCATGGCGCCGTGCACGCAGTCGACCGGGTGGACCTCCAGGCCCCCGGTAACGAAGCGGCGCCAGGCATCCGGATCCCCGGCGTCGGGATCGAGCGCCGCGGGGAACAAAACTGCATTGCCCTGGAACACCCCCGGCTGATGAGCGCGTCCGAGGGCCACATGGTGGATGAACGCCCGGGCCATGGCGGAGATGGTCTCCTCGTCCAGGCCGGCGAGCGGCCCGTTCCCCCGGCCGGTCAGCCGGATGAAGTCGGCGAGCTCCAACCGTTTGCCAGAGGTGTCGGCCGTCGGCTGTCCCAGTGAGGTGAGGAGTTCGGCGAGCGGGTCGGGCTCGTCAGCCGGCTCGGCCGGGCCACCGCATGGCTCGGGCGGGTAGCCGTCGAGTAGGGCAAGCAGCTCCGTCTCCTCGCCCTGCTCCTGGAGCCGCACGGCCATCGCGTGCGCGACGACTGCGCCGAACGACCAGCCGAGCAGCCGGTACGGGCCACAGGGTTGGACCTCCCGGATCCGCCGGACGTAGTCGGCGGCCAGTTCCACGACGCTCTCGGGCGCCGCCTCCTCGGCCCGCAGGGCGAGCGCCTGCAGCGCGTACACAGGTTGGTCCGGATCGAGCCGATCGAGGAGCGCCGCGTACACCCAGCCGATGCCGGCCCCCGGGTGGACGCAGAACAGTGGAGTCTGCTGTGGCTGGCCGCCACGCAGCGGCAGCAGCGGGGCCAGTGAGTCCTGGTGACTGCTCGCTTCGAGCCGGGCCCCCAGCGCGGCCACGGTCGGAGCTGCGAACAGGTCCTGGATGCCGAGCTGCCGGCCAAGCGAGGACCGGATCAACGCGACCAGTCCGGCGGCCATCAACGAGTGCCCGCCCAGCGTGAAGAAGCCGTCGTCGACTCCCACCTGTGACAGCCCGAGGACCTCACCGAAGAGGGCGCAGAGCGACTTCTCCAACGGCGTGGACGGGGGCCTTCCGGCGCCGACCGGGGAAAGCTGTGGGGCGGGAAGCCGCCGGCGGTCCAACTTGCCGTTCTTGGTGAGCGGCAGCCGGTCGATCAGCATGTACGCCGAAGGCAGCATGTACGCGGGCAGCAGGTCAGTGGCGGCGGTCCGCACGGACTCGACGTCCAGATGCTCCTGGGCCGCCGGGACCATGTAGGCCACCAGCCGGTCCCCGTCGAGAACGTTCACCGCCGCAGCCGCAACCCCCGGCTGGGCCGAGAGCACCGCCTCGACCTCGCCCAGCTCCACCCGGAAGCCGCGCACCTTGACCTGGTCGTCCACCCGCCCGGCGAATTCCACCTGTCCGTCCTGGCGCCAGCGCACCAGGTCCCCGGTCCGGTACATCCTTGCGCCGGGAGCGCCATATGGGTCCGGGAGGAACCGGTCCGCCGTCAGGTCGGGTTGGTTCAGGTAGCCGCGGGCCAGCAACCCGCCGCCGATGTACAGCTCGCCGACCACACCGGCCGGGACCGGGGACAGCGCGTCGTCCAGCACGTACCACTGGGTGTTCCAGATCGGACGGCCGATGGTGATGCCGCCGGCCGGCACGCAGTCGCCAGGCTCGATGCGGTACTCCGCGCAGCCCACCGTGGTCTCGGTAGGGCCGTACTCGTTCACCACGGTCACGCCGGGGTGTGCGGCCCGCCACTCGTCCAGCGCCGCGCCCAGCAGCAGCTCGCCGCCGAGCACCAGCTGCCCGTTGGGCGCGTAGGTCTCGGGCAGGATCCCGAACAGCGCAAGGTGCGAGGGGGTCGCTTTGACGAAGGTCGGCTGCTCCACCTCGGCCGGGTCGGTGTCGTCGAGCGTCACCAGTTCGAGCGAGCCGCCGGAGGTGAGCGGCCCCCATAGTCCGGTGACGGTGAGGTCGAAGGCGACCGGGGAGTGGACCAGCGCCCGCCCAGCCAGCGCCGGGTAGGCCTGTCGGGCCCAGGCCAGGTACAGGTTGAGCGACCGGTGTTCCACCACCACGCCCTTGGGCTCGCCGGTCGAGCCGGAGGTGTAGATCACGTAGGCAGTGGTCGCCGGGGTGGGCTCCACGGTGCGCTCGGACCGGGACAGGTTGCCCGCTCGGTGCCGGCCTACGGCGGTGGCGGTGTCCGGCTCGTCGAGCAGCAGCCGGGGCAGGGGCGTGGGCAGGCGGTCCTTGAGCGCGGTGGTGGTCACCGTCAGCGCGGCAGCGGAGGCCATGATGGTCCGAGCCAGCCGCTCGGGGGGCTGCTCGGGGGCGAGCGGCAGATAGCCGGCGCCGGCCTTGAGCACGCCGAGCAGGACCGCCACCAGCTCCGACGTTCGGGGCAGAGCTACCGCGACGAGCTGTTCAGGCCCGACTCCCCTGTCCGCCAGGTGGCGGGCGAAGCGGTTGGCTCGCTCGTTCAGCTCCGCGTAGGTGAGGACGACGCTGCCGTCGCGCACGGCGGGGGCGTCCGGCGTCTCGCGCGCGAACTCCTCGAACAGTTCCGGCACGTTCCGTTCCGGGACGGTCGTCGTGGTGTCGTTCCAGTCGACGAGAATGCGCCGGCGCTCCCTGGCCGTCAGCAGGTCGACGGAGCTGATCCGGCGGTCCGGGTCGGCCACCAGTTGCGCCAGCAGCCGGTGCAGCCGGCCGGCCAGGGCCTCGGCGGTGTCGCGGTCGAAGAGTGCCTCGGCGTACTCCAGTACGCCATGAAGCCCCTCCGGGGCTCCGGCGGCGTCGGTCCGGTCGGTCAGGGCGACGCGAAGGTCGAACTTGGACACCTCGAAGCGCACCGGCTCCTCGGCAGCCTCCAGCCCTGGAAGCGCCAAGCCGTCGCTCACCCTTCCATCGAGCTGTAGGACCACCTGGAACAGTGGATGCCGGGTCAATGAGCGCTCGGGGTTGACCGTCTCGACCACCCGCTCGAATGGCAGGTCGGCATGCTCGTACGCGGCCAGGTCGCTGTCTCGTACCCGGGCCAGCAGCTCGGCGAAGGTCGGGTCGCCGGAGACGTCGGTGCGCAGGACAAGGATGTTGACGAAGCAGCCGACCAGGTCGTCCAGGGCATCGTCGCCACGTCCCGCCGCTGGCACGCCGATCGGGATGTCGGTGCCGGCCCCGAGCCGGGACAGAAGCGCGGCAAGGGCTGTCTGCATGATCATGAGGAGCGTGCAGCCGTGGGCTCCGGCCAGCTCCAGCAGCCGCGCGTGCAGTTCGCCGTCCAGGGCCAGGGGTACGGTGCCGCCGGCGTTGTCCATCACTTCGGGCCGAGGCCGGTCGTAGGGCAACTCCAGTTCCGTCGGCAGGCCGGCCAGCCGCTCCCGCCAGAAGGACAACTGCCGGGTAGCGGGGGAGTCCGGGGACCGCTCCTCGTCCAGCATCCCGAGCTGCCACAGCGTGAAGTCCGCGTACTGCACGGGCAGCGGCGGCAGGTCGGGGGCCTCTCCCGCGCTGCGCGCGGTGTAGGCGGCGGACAGGTCTCGCAGGAGTACGCCCAAGGACCAGCCGTCGGTGGCGATGTGGTGGATCACCAGGGCCAGGACGTGTTCCCCGGGTGCAGTCCGATACAGGACCGCACGCAGCGGGGGCTCTGTTGCGAGGTCGAACTCCCTCAGCGCGAAGGCTGCGAGAGCCTGGTCGAGGTCGCCGGGCGGGCAGTCGGCGTGCTCCAGCAGCGGAGGCAGCGTGTCGGCGGGGAGGATCCGCTGATGCGGATCGCCGCCGTCGGCGGGGAAGACCGTCCGCAAGGCCTCGTGCCTGGTGACCACGTCCGTGAGCGCGGCGGCCAGGGCGTCTGGGGCGAGCCGGCCGCGCAGCCGCAGCGCAAAGGGTGAGTTGTAGTCAGCGCTCTGTCCGGTCCGGCTCAGGAACCAGACCCGCCGCTGAGCCGCTGACAGCGGCAGTACGGCGGGACGTTCGGTGGGGACGAGGGCCGGCTGGGAGGGCCGGGACGCCTCAAGCCGATCCACCAGGCCGGCCACGGTGGGAGTCCGGAACAGGTCGCGGATCGAAAGCTCGACCCCGAAGGTGGAGCGAATCCGGGCGATCAAGCGCGTCGCGAGCAGGGAGTGCCCACCGAGCGCGAAGAAGTCATCCTGAGAGCCGACCCTCGGGAGGGCAAGGACCTCGGCGAACAGCCCTGCAAGGATCTCCTCCCGGGGGCTACGCGGCGCCTGGGAGCCGACATCCGCGCCCCGCTCCGGGGCCGGCAACTCCATGTGCCGCAGGGCTTGGCGGTCGAGTTTGCCGGTCGGCGTGAGGGGGAGGCGGGGGACGGTCAAGAAGTAGGTGGGGATCAGGTAATCCGGAAGGGACTCCGCCAACAAGGTCCGCAGCCGCGCCGGGCTGGGATCGCAGCGGCTGTCCGTCGTGAGGTAGGCGACCAGCCGACGGTCCCCTGGAGCCACCTCGACCGGGAGCACCGCTGCCTCGGTAACCTGAGGGAGCTCGCGCAGCTGTGCTTCCGTCTCGGCGGGCTCCACCCGGTAGCCGCGGATCTTCATCTGGTCGTCCGCGCGGCCGACGAACTCCACCGCACCGTCGGGCCGCCAGCGGACCAGGTCACCGGTCCGGTACATCAGCTGCCCGGGCTCGGTCGTGAACGGAGACGGCAGGAACCGTTCCGCGGTGAGTTCCGGTCGGCCGAGGTAACCCCGGGCGAGCCAGGGCCGGGTCACGTACAGCTCTCCGGGGATGCCCACCGGTACCGGCCGCATGCGGTCGTCCAGCACGTGGATGCGGGTGTTGGCGATCGGCCGGCCGATCGGCGGGTGCGTGGGCCAGCCTTGTGGCGGCCCGGTCATCAGGTGGGCGACGACCGCGTGTGTTTCGGTGGGGCCGCACTGGTTTTCCAGGACGACACCGTGCATCCGGGCCAGGAACGCGCGAACTTCCTTGCCCAGGGTGAGCCGCTCGCCCGCTGTGACGATCTCCTGGAGTGGTAGTGGCTCCGCCGCCTCGGCGGCGTCCTGGACGGCGAGCTGCTCAAGCACCATCGGTGGGCAGAACAGCCGCCGGACGCCGTACGCACGGATGGCGGCCAGGAGCTGGCGCGGGTCCCGGCGTTGCTCCTCGCTGATCAGCACCAGGGAGCCGCCGGTGAGGAAGGTGGTGAACAGCTCTTGGAAGGAGGCGTCGAAGTGCAGTGAGGAGAACTGGAGTGTGGGCCCGGTGACGGTGGTCCGATCGACCTGCCACTGGACCAGGTTGGCCAGCGGCGTGTGAGCCATCGCGACGCCCTTGGGGCGCCCGGTGGAGCCCGAGGTGTAGATCACGTAGCACAGGTTGCCGCCCGTGGCGAGGGGTGCCGGGTCGGTAGCTGGCCGGTCTTGGAACCCGTCCGGCCCCATCACCACGGTGGCGGTGCCGGTCGGTAGCAGGTCACCGAGCTGCTGATCGGTGACGACGATCTCGGCCGAGGTCTCGCTCAGCAGGTAGGCGATCCGGTCCGCCGGGTGCGCAGGGTCGAGCGGCAGGTAGCCGCCCCCCGCCTTGAGTACAGCGATCAGCGCCACAACGAAGTCTGTGCCCCGGGGCAGGAGCAGGCCCACCGCCCGTTCCGGGCCGACGCCATGCGCACGCAGCTCATGGGCGAGCCGGTTGGCCCGGGCGTTGAGCTCGCCGTACGACAGCTGCTGGGCGCCTTCGACCAGCGCGGTGGCCTCGGGGGCGCGGCTCACCTGCTGTTCGAATGCGTCCGTGACGGTCCCCTCGGGGATGGGGCGCACGGTGTCGTTCCAGTTGTCGAGCAGCTGGGCCAGCTGGCCGGCGTCGGCAAGCGGCAGGTCCACCACCGGACAGTCCGGGTGCTGCGCGGCATGGTCCAGGAGGTGGACATAGTGCTCGACGATCCGGCGCGCGGTGGCCTCGTCGAAGAGGTCGGTGGCGTAGACGAGTTCGCCCGTCAGCGGGCCGGATCCGGATTCCGTGAGGTTCAGGGCGAGGTCGAAGTTGGTGGAGGTGTGGCGGGGGCGGATGTTGTCGACCGAGGTGTCTTCGAGCCGGAGTCCGTCACCGGGGGCAGACACGTCGAACCAGACCTGGACCAGTGGGGTGTGGCTCATCTCGCGTGGTGGGGCGAGCTCCTCGATGAGGCGCTGGAATGGCAGGTCCTGGTTGGCGAACGCGTCCAAAGTGGCCGAACGGGTCCGGTCGATAAGTTGACCGAGGGTCGGGTCGCCGGTGAGGTCCGCCCGGATGGGCAAGGTGTTGACGAAGAAACCGACCAGGTCCTCGACCTCGGGCAGGGTGCGGCCTGCGGACGCGCAGCCGACGAGGAAGTCGGCGCTGTGCGTGTACTGGGAGAGCAAGGCTTGGTACGCGGCCAGTGTGGTCATGAACAGCGTCGCGCCGTGCGCGCGGGACAGGGCGCGCAGGCGATTGGCCGTCTCCTCGCCGACGGTGAACGAGACCGGGGCGCCCTGGTACCCGGGCGCCGCCGGGCGCGGGCGGTCGGCGGGCAGGTGAAGACTGGTGGGCGCGTCACTCAGGGCCTGCCGCCAGTGCGCCAGCTGCCGGTCCAGGTGCTCATCCGTGAGGTCTCTCTGCTGCCAGGCGGCGTAGTCGGTGTAGTCGACGAGCAGCGGGGCCCATCCCGGCGTACCGCCTGAGCGGGCGGCTCGGTAGGCGGTGGCCAGGTCGCGTTCGAAGACCCCGATCGACCAGCCGTCGAAGGCGATGTGGTGGATGACGGCGACGAGGATGTGGTCTTCCTCGGCGAGCCGCAAGAGGGTGGTGCGCAGGAGGGGGCCGGTGGCCAGGTCGATGGGGGTGCGTACCTCGTTCGCGAGGTACTCGTCGGCGGCGGCCCGGGGGTCGGCGTGGCCGGTGAGGTCGACCACCGGGAGGGTGATGCGGTCCGCCGCATCGACCACGACGTAGGGCAGTCCGGCATCGTCGGCGAAGTGCGAGCGGAGCGTGGCGTGGCGCTCGGCAACCGACCTCAGCGCCTGGTGGAGGGCGGGCACGTCGAGCGGCCCCCGGACCCGATAGACCGTGTCGGCGGTGAGGTAGGCGATCGAGCCTGGATGCAACTGCTCCAGGAACCACAGCCGTTGCTGCGCGAACGACAGTACGGGGCGTGCGTCTTCGGGCTGCCGGGTGAGGGCGGCCTTCCCGCCCGCGCCTTCCCTGGCCCCACCGCGCAGGCGGCGGGCCAGCAGCTCGGCCTGGGCGGCGGAGAGCCGCGGTGGGTGCTCGACAGTCATTGCCCCTCCGAACGTACGCGCGGGACAGCGTCCCTGTGGTCTGGATGCGGCGGCCAGGGCGGTGCCCTGTATCTCTTTACGTCCCTGCGAGGGCTTGGCGGACGCTCAAGGGGGTGATGTCGGGCCAGGCGCCGCGGATGTACTCCAGACACTCCTCCTTGCTGCCGACGACCCCGGCCTCTGCCCAGCCGGCCGGAGTCTCTCGGTCTTCGGGCCAAATGGAGTGCTGCTCCTCGTGGTTGACCACGACCTTGTACATGGCGTCGTCCTTCCATTGGTGGTGGAGTCGACTCAGCGCACGGCCGCCCCGGTAGACAGCCGGCTGGCTCCGTGCCCGGTACGGTGACGGGTTCGCACCGTCGGCGGCTGCTTGAGAACGATCATCAATAGATCGTCGCCGTCCGGGCAAGTGCCTGCCGCCAAGCCGGGGACACTACGTTCAATCCGGCGCCCACCACTTCGTCGGCTGCGGCGTGGAACTGCGGATTCGAGAAAGTGCCGATGACTTCGTTCAGTTGGCGTTGATCCCGCCACCCCCGGTTGCTGATGCTGAGGGCGATCGACCCGCCGCCATCGTGGGGGACGCGATCGCCGCATCCGCGACAAGGAGCAGTCTTGGACATCATCGAGCGTTTCGAAGAACGGGTGAGGCTCGGCCCTGGTGACACAGCGCTCGTGGCCGGTCAAGTTCAGCTCAGCTACGCCGAGTTGGATGCCCGGGCGAACCGGCTCGCCCATTTCCTGCAGGGGCGTGGTGTGGGGCCCGAGACGGTGGTCGGTGTCTGCATGAACCGCCGCCCGGAGGCATTCGTCGCGATGCTCGCGATTTTGAAGACAGGCGGCGCCTTCCAGCCGCTTGACCCGGGCCACCCGGCCCTGCGGCTGACGGACAGCCTGGCCGCCTCGGGCGCGCTGCTCTTGCTGACCGAAAACCGGCTGGCGCACGCGTTCCGCGATGCCCAACTCCCCGTGTTGCCATGCGAGGGCGTGGCAGCCGAGCTGGCCTTGTGCCCGGTGACCCGGCCGGACCGGCTTCTCCCCGAACACGGCCTGCGCTGCGTGATCTTCACATCCGGATCCACCGGCCACCCGAAGGGTATCGGCCTGACCTCCGCATCCATCGGGAACGTCGCCGACTGGGCGGTCAACCGGTTGCCCGGGCCCCAGATCTTCCTACAGTTCACCTCGCTCGGCTTCGACGTCTCCCTCCAGGAGATCTTCGGCGCGCTGCTCAGCGGCGGCTCGCTGGTCCTCGTTCAGGATGAGCACCGGCAGGACCCGGTGGCGCTGATCAACCTGATGGCCCGTGAGCGCATCCAACGTGTCTACTTCTCTCCGGCGTTCCTGCGCCAGCTCGCTCGCGTGGGGCTTCAGGAGCCCGGACCGACAGGTCAGCTCGTGCTGACGGAGATCGTCGCGGCGGGTGAGCCGCTGTGGCTCACCTCGGACGTGCGGCGGTTCATCGAGGCGCTGGACGGCACGGTGCTGGAGAACCAGTACGGCCCCTCCGAGACGCACCAGTCCACCGCCTGCACTCTGACCGGGGGCCTGGAACGGTGGCCCGACAGCCCGCCACTCGGCCGGCCCATCCCGGGCGTGCGCGGCCATGTCCTGGACGAGCATCTCGATCCGGTCCCGGACGGTGAGCCGGGCGAGTTCTACATCGCTGGAAACGGGGTCAACCGGGGCTACCTCGGGCGGCCCGACCTTACGGCAGAGCGCTTCTTGCCGGACCCGTTCGGTGCACCGGGCAGTCGGATGTACCGCACCGGTGACCTGGTTCGGCGTGGTGCCGCCGGCGAGCTGGAGTTCGTCGGGCGAATTGACGGCCAGGTGAAGATCCGCGGCCACCGGGTCGAGCCGGCCGAGGTGGACGCCGTCCTCACCGGCCACCCGAACGTGCAGGAGGCCGTGACCGTCGCCCGGCAGTCGGGGGAGGGCACCTGGCAGTTGACGGCCTACCTGGTCCCGGCGCCGGGCGGCGCCCTGCCCGACCGAGCTGCTCTGCGCGACTTCGCCGGGCAGCGACTTCCCTCGTACATGGTTCCCGGCACGATTGTCCCGATCACCGCCCTGCCACTCAACGAGAACGGCAAGGTGGACCGTGCTGCTTTGCCCCGGCCGGACGGCGTTCTCGCCCCGGATGCCGACCACATCCCGCCGCAGAACCCCCAACAAGAGACCATCTGCGACATCTGGTCGGAGGCCCTGGAGCGGGAGCAGATCGGCATCGACGACTCCTTTTTCGACCTCGGCGGCAACTCGCTGCAGGCCATGCAGATCGTCTCCCGAGTCCGCCAGACCTTCGACGTGGACCTCGATGTCCATGCCCTCTTCGACGCCCCGACCGTCCGAGGGCTCGCACAGGCGGTGGAGAAGGCCCTCATCGCGGAGATCACCGCCTCCGGCTGCTGACCTCCGACCTCCGGCCTTCGACCCAGCGATGTAAGCGATACAGGTATGCAACAGCTTCCAAAAGGAGTGGATCCGCCGTGTCTGAAACGGGCCGCGCTACCAGCACAGGCCAGGTCGTGCACAACGCGCTTGACCGCTACTTCGAAGAGGTCCGGACTGCTGCCCGGAAGGTAGGAGCCGAGCGGGCCACCGAGCCGGAGATCCCGCTGGAACTCGCCGAGAAGCACCCTGCCTTCGCGGCGTTCACCGAGGTCACCGACATCGGGCTCACCCAGGTGGAGTCGCGGACTCACATCCTCGACCTCATGCGCAACCCGGGCGCCAGGACCACCAAGACCATGGCCTCCTTGCTCATGATCGCCCGTGCGGCGGCCCACATCCGCCGTACCGGCGAGCGGGTGCTCCTCTTCACACCGACCTCCGGCAACAAGGGGACGGCCTTGCGCGACGCCGTGGCCCGGGCCTACGCAACCGGACTGGCCTCCCCCGACGAGCTGCGCATCGTGATGCTTGCCCCCGATGCCTCGCGCAGCAAGCTGCGCGACTGTGCGCTGGCCGGGGACCAGACCTTGCGCACGGCCAACCCGGTGGTCTTGGCCCGCGTCGATCAGCCGGCCGACGTCAAGCTGCTCAGCAGCGAGGTCGTCGAACGGCACGCCGCCGAGATCCTGGACACCACCGGCTTCCGCATCTGGTACACCCTCGACCTCGACAACTACCGGATCGCCGACGCCACGCGCGCCTTCGCCGAGGCGGAGCTGCTGCCCATCACCGCCGACTCCGCTCCGCGCGTGCACGTGCATTCCGTCTCAAGCGCTTTCGGGCTGCTCGGCTACCACCTTGGGCACCGGCTGCTCACCGAGGGCCTGCCCGGACGCACCGCGCCTGCCCGGCACCCCGGGTTCTACCTGGTCCAGCAGCTCGCCACGGCCGACATGGTGACCAGCCTGCTCGGTATGAAGGTGCCGGACTACGAGCACGACGAGGCTGCCGGGGTGTGGCGCCAGGACGCGGCCCCGGAGTTCCCGGCCGTCACGGACAACCCGAAGGAGGTGATCGACGCCACCTTCTACACCAAGGAGCCGCCCACCCGGGCGAAGATCAACGAGATCGTCGCCCACCACGGTGGCGGCGGAATCGTGGTTTCCCGGCGGGAGTGCCTGGAGCGGTTCGACCAGGTGCGGGCGCTGGCCGCCAACGCGGGCATCGCGATCACCGCCGACCCGACGCTGATCCGCGAGTGGTCGCTGGTCAAGGCGCTGACCGGGGTGCTCGTCTCCCGGGAACGGGGCCTGCTGGCCCCGGACACCGAGGTCGTGGTGCACGGCTCCGGGTACTACAGCGACGAACTTCTTCCCGCGCTGCGCGAGGAACACCTCACGCGCGTCGACACCGTCAACGATCTCGCGCGGGCCGTCCTCGCAGCCGCGCACGCGTAGCCGCCGACCCTGGAGCTGACAGCGATGCACCGAACGACGCAGAGTTCCACGGACCGCGGGGCCGCACGGGCGCTTGGTGACCGCGCCTCCTGGCCTCAGGCGCGTGTTCCGTCCCACGGCCACCGCCCGTTCTGCGGAGCGTGGTGAGGCACGGTTGATTCCCCCGAACTGGCGGTACGCCTGGAACAACAGCGCCGATCCGCTCGTCGTGCGCGCACATGGCCTGGCCGCCGCCGCGGCCCGGCCGTCCGTCACCGTGTCCCGGCCGGCCGGCCGGGGCCCGACCCTGGCCTACGGCGGCCTGCAGCATGGCCTGACACACGTTCTCCCCTTCCTCGAACAGCGCCGTGGTACCGACTCCGACCAGAGCCACCACCGCACCACCTGGGCGGAACTGGCCAGCGGCCGTGCCGCCCGCGATGCGGACCTCCTCACGGTCGGCATGCTGCGGCGCGACGTCCCGCGCCAGCCGCCGCGCCACGGTCTGCTGCTGCCCTTCCGGATCAACCTGTCCGTACCGGTCGGCCCCAACCCGCAGGACGTCCTCAAGCGGCTCTCGCGCAAAGCCCGACAACAGCACAGCCGGGTAATTCGGTCCCGCTCCCGCACCCTGGAAGTGGCCGCCGCCGACGCCGACTTCGATGCCTTCTACGACAGCATGCACCGGCCGACCATGTGGAGCCGGCACCGCGACGCGGCCCGCTCGGAGGAGCGGGAGAGAGCCCGCGTCTGCCTCTTCCGGCGCGGTGTGCTGTTCTTCCTCTGCGAGTCGGGCCGACGGGTGGCGGGGATGCTGTGCCGACTGGAGGGGCGGACCCTGGTCCTCCGGCTCGCCGGCGTCGAGGCCGGCGGCGAGGCCCCCTACCGCTCGGGCACATACATGGCAATGTACGTGCTGATACTCCAGTGGGCCGCCGAACACGGCCTGACCCGGGTCGACCTCTCCGGCTGCGAGCCGTTCCTGAGCAAGGGCATCTTCCAGTTCAAGCGCAAGATGCACCCCGAAGTCGCCCTGCCCGACAACCACTTCCGGGAGAAGCGGCTCATCCTGCGGGTCCTACGCGACACCCCAGAGGTCCGGGACCTACTCACGGCCAACCCCGTACTGACGCTGGGGACCGGCCCCGGCATCGAAGCGGTCTACTTCCGTGACCCGGTCCGGCCAGCCCGGCTGGACCTGCGCTGGGAGTGCCCGGGCGTGAGCGGCCACCGGACTGTCGACCTCGACGAGTTCCTCGCCGGTCTGCCCCGGTCCCCCCACCGCAATCCCGCCGGGCAACCACCCCTCTCCTGACTCGTCCACGCCATCCCTCAAGGAGCCACGATGTGCGGCATTGCCGGTTGGATCGACTTCACCCGGGATCTCACCACCGAACGCCCGATGTTGGAGGCCATGACCGGAACCCTGCACCGGCGCGGCCCCGATGCCGACGGCATATGGCTCGCACCGCACGCGGGCCTCGGCCACCGGCGCCTCGCCATCGTCGATCTTGAGGGTGGCAAGCAGCCCATGACGGCACACCGGCGCGGCAGCGAGGCCCCAGTGGTGCTGACGTACAGCGGCGAGCTGTACAACTACCGCGAGCTTCGGGCTCAACTGCTCGCCCGGAACCACCGATTCACCACGGCCTCCGACACCGAGGTGATCCTGCACGCCTACTTGGAGTGGGGGGCAGGCTTCGTCGACCGGCTGACCGGCATGTTCGCCTTCGCGATCTGGGACACCGCCCGGGAGGAACTGCTCCTGGTCCGCGACCGGCTGGGCGTCAAACCGCTCTACTACTACGCCTACCACGGGGGTGTGCTGTTCGCCTCCGAGCCCAAAGCAATCCTCGCCAATCCGCTGTTCACCGCGCGCACCAGCGAGGACAAGCTCCCCATCCTCTTCAACCCCAGGCTCGCCATGCCCTGGGAGACCCCCTACACCGACCTGCGCCAGGTGCAGCCCGGGCACCTGATCCGGGCGGACCGCTCCGGGGCGCACGAGACGCCCTACTGGCGACTGGTCAGCCAGGAACATCACGAGGACCAGGACACCACCGTGCACCGGGTCCGGGAGATCCTGGAAGACACCGTCGCCCACCAACTGGTGGCGGACGTGCCGCTGTGCACCCTGCTCTCCGGCGGCTTGGACTCCTCTGCGGTCACCGCACTGGGGGCCAGGCACCACGCGCCGGGTTTACGGTCCTTCTCGGTCGACTTCGACGGCGCCGACCACGACTTCCGCCCCACGGCCCTGCGCCCGGAGCAGGACGCCCCCTTCGCGCTGGCCGCCGCCGCGCACATCGGCGTCGACCACACCTCGATCACCCTGGACCCGGAAGCGCTGACCGGGGTCGTGCCCGCCGCGCTGGCCGCTCGCGATCTGCCCAGCCTTGGTCAGTTCGACGCTTCCATGTACCTGCTGTTCCAGGCGATCCGGGAGCAGTCCACGGTCGCGCTCTCCGGCGAGGCCGCCGACGAGGTCTTCGGCGGCTATCCCTGGTTCTTCGACCAGGCCACCGTGTGGGGCGACACCTTCCCCTGGCTCGGTAACGCGCCCCGGCTGACCGACTGCCTCGCCCCGGACGTCCGGGCCCGGATACGCCCCGCGGACGACGAGCGCGACCGATACGCCACGATGCGGGCCCGGGTGCCGCGGCTGACCGGTGAGTCCGGTCTTCAGGCCCGGATGCGTGAGGTCCTCTATCTGAGCCTTCAGGGCCCGCTGCTGTACCTTCTGGACCGCAAGGACCGGATGAGCATGGCGCTCGGTCTGGAGGTGCGGGTCCCGTTCTGCGACCACACGCTGCTGGAGTACGTGTGGAATGTGCCGTGGAAGATGAAGGTCGCCGACGGGCGGGAGAAGAGCCTGCTGCGCGCCGCAGTCGCCGACCTGCTCCCTCAGGAAGTGCTACTGCGGCGCAAGAGCGCCTTCCCCGCCACCTTCTCGCCGGCTCACGCCAAGGCAGTGCGCGTCGCGCTGGACCGTGTGCTCGACGACGGCTCCTCCCCGCTGGCCGGGCTGCTGGACCTGCCCAAGGTGCGCGAACTCGCCTTGGGCCGGACCCAGATGATGACGATGGCGGACAATCTGCACCTGCTGTTGCCGCTCATCGAGGTCGACCGCTGGATGCGCACCTACAACGTATCGCTTACATCCTGACCGGCAACCGGGGAGACCAGTGATGAGCAGCGCAGCGAACGCTCTCCGCGTACTGGCGGAGGAGTTCTGGACATGGCGCGAAGCCACCCAGCCCGACTGCTACGACGACCTCAACCGCGTCGAGCGCCCGGACGGCTGGCTGCCGAACTGGTCGCCGGATTCGGTCGCCGAGCGGAGCAGGGTCCTGTCCGGGTTCACCCGCCGCCTTGGCAGCCTCGACCTGTCGGCCGAGCCCGTACCACTGCAGGTGGACGCCGAGCTGATCGGCTCGGCGCTGGCCCGCGTCCACTGGGAGTTGCACCTTCTGCGGGACTGGCAGCGCAACGCGGTCTTCTACCTCGACCAGGCCCTGCTGCCGGTCTATCACCACCTGTTGCGGCCCGCCGCCGATGGGCAGGCGAGGGTGGTGGCGGACCTGCTGGCCCGAGTGCCGGAGATCTTCGCCCAGGGCAGGCTCAACCTGGCTGGTCGCGCCGCCGCACCACTCGCCGAGTACGCCCTGCGGCTGCTCGACACCGCCGACGAGGCACTGGGAGCGGGAATTGGAGCCCTCGCCCGGTCGTTGCCGACGGCGGTGGCGGCGGAGCTGGACGCCGCCACGACGGCTGCGCAGCGAGGCTTGGTCGACTACCGGCAGTGGCTGCGGGCGATGCTGCCGACCTTCACCGAGGCATTCAGCCCGGGCCGCGAGGCGTTCCGCTACTTCCTGCACCATGTCGCGTTGCTCCCCTACTCGGTGGACCAGCTGCGCGAACTGGGCCGCCGGGAGTACGCCCGAGCAACGACAGCCGAGCTTGTCCTGTACCGCCATGGGGAGCCAGCCGCTCCGCCACTGCTTGCTGACACCTCTGAACAGATCAGCCGACAACGGGCGGATGAGCAGGACGTCCGGGGGTTCCTGAGGAAGGAGGGCATCGTCAACCTGCCCGACGACCTCCGGCACTACCGCAACGCCCCGGTGCCGGCCCACCTGGAGCCGTTGACCTGGCTCGGCGTACAGCACTACACCGCTGTGCAGGCGGGGTGGGACGAGGATGCGCTTCGCTACATCCCCGAGCCTCGGCCGGATCTGCCGTACTTCCAGCTGGCCGAGGCCCGGGACCCGCGCGTGGGCATCGTCCATGAAGGAGTCCATGCCTGGCAGCTTGCCCTGTCCGCGCGGCATGTGAATCCGGTGCGTCGTCGCTACTACGACTCAGCCGCCAACGAGGGTGTCGCCTTCCACACGGAGGAGATCGCCCTGACCGCCGGCCTGTTCGACGACGCTCCGGCCAGTAAACGGTTCGTCGTGAACGCGATGCGGTTGCGCGCGCTGCGGGTGGGGATCGATCTGGGCCTCGCCCTGGGGGAGCTGACGCTCGATGAGGCGACCAGCCAGCTGGCCGAGCTGGTCCCGATGGACCGTCGGACGGCGTGGGAGGAGACCGCCTTCTACGCCAGCCGCCCCGGGCTGGGCCTGAGCTACCTGGCGGGCAAGGCCCAGGTACTCGATCTGCTGACCGCCTACGCCCAGCGGGAGGGGGCTGCCTTCAGCCTCTCCGCCTTCCACGACCGCCTGTGGCGGGAGGGAAACGTCCCGCTGGCCCTGCAACGTTGGGAGGTCCTCGGCTCCCGCGATCACTTGGACGAAGCCCGGCGGCTCGGGGGTGACTGATACATGACTAGTCCGAAGGAGAGAGACATGCCACACGAGACCGGGACAGAGCGCCCGACCAGTTCGGAGTCCGCCGTGTACGAGGGACTGACCGCGAACGGCTTCGGCCCGTTTTTCGGTACTCCCTGTGGCGTCCTGGCACCCTTGCTGTCCCTGCTGGAGACAGGCGCCGACTACCATGTCGTGGCGCGCGAGGACAATGCCGTCGGCGTCGCCGCCGGAGCGAGTCTGGCGGGCGCCGCCCCAGTTGTGCTGATGCAGAACTCCGGCTTCGGACAGTCGGTCAACGCGCTTGCCTCGCTGGTCGTGCCGTACCGGATCCCCATGTTGCTGGTGGTCAGCATGCGCGGGACACCCCCGGACACCACCACCGAGAACCTCCCGATGGGGCGGCTCACCGAGCCCGTCCTGGAGGGCCTCGGCATCGACTACGAGTATCTGACCGGCGAGGGCGCGGCCCGGCAGATGGAGCTGGCTGGCAGCGTGGTGAAGGAGAAGCGCCAGCCCTTCGCATTCCTCATCCGGCCGGACGAGTTCGCCTGGAAGGCATAGCACCATGACCATGACCAAGACAGCGGCCGTCGCGGTCGCGCTCGCCACGGCCCCCGGCCTGCCGACGGTGTTCACCACCGGGTTCATCTCCCGCATCGGCGCCGTTTCCGCGCAGCGGAACCACTTCTACATGACGGGATCCATGGGGCTGGCCCTGTCGCTCGGCACCGGTATCGCCTTGTCCTCCGGCCGGACCACCCTGGTGGTGGACGGCGACGGGAGCCTCCTGATGAATCCCGTCGGGCTGATCATGGCGGGCGCGCGGCAGGACCTGCCGCTGATCCAGCTGGTCCTCGACGACGGGGTCTACGACTCGACCGGCGGGCAGTGTTCCCCCGGCCGTTCCGTGGACCTGCCTGCCTGGGCGCGCGCGTGCGGGTTCTCCCGGACCCACACCGTGGACTCCGAGGAGGGCCTGGAGAAGACGCTCCGGAGCGAGCTGGAGAACCTGGGCGCGCCTGTATTCGTCCACTGCCTGGTGACGGCTGACACCACGCCGCCTCCGCCGCGGGTCACCGACCACCTTGAGGGGATCACCGCCCGGTTCTCGGAATTCCTGCAGCCGCAGACCTGACCCGATCGCTTCGTGGAAGAGGAGGCCTGCGCCGCGCGGTGGCCGGTCCCCACGCGCCGCCGACCGCCCGGGTCGGCTCATTGATCACGCCGAAGGATGTCGCGTGCAACCAGGAATCAAGATCGTGGGAATCGGTGGCTCGTCCGGTCCAGGATCGACAGTGGAACGTGCCCTCCAGGTCTGCCTGAACGCGGCGAAAGACCTGAGGGCGGATGTTCGACTGATCAACGGTGCGGAGCTCACCATGCCGCTGTACACCGCCCGGACGGAGGTGATCCACCAGCATGCCACCACGCTGATCCGCGAGGTTGCGGATTCCGACGCCGTGGTGGTCGCGAGCCCCGCCTATCACGGGACCGTCTCCGGTCTGGTCAAAAACGCTCTCGACCACCTGGAGGAGCTACGCGAGGACAGCCGCCCGTACCTCAGCGGAAGGGCCGTGGGCTGCATAGCCGTCGGCCAGGGCTGGCAGGGCGCCGTCTCCACTCTGGCCACGCTTCGCGACATCACGCACGCCCTGCGTGGATGGCCCACGCCGATCGGCGTGGCGGTCAGCAGCAGGACGACGATGTTCGGCCACGACGGACAGTGTGACGACACCCATGTCCAGGACCAGCTGACGCTCATGGCTCAGCAGATGGTGGAGTTCGCCAGGATGCGACAAGCCCACCTCATTTCGGCCACCGCCTGACGGCACCTCAGTAGGGACGAGGCATGGCCGGCTGCCGAACGGACCCTGCCTTGTATTGTGCAGGCGCTCGGCTGGGTTTCCCAGCCGAGCGTTTTGCGTGCGCGGCTGTTGAGCTCGGCGGCCACGGCCTCCAAGCGGTCGGGGCGGTGGACGGACCACGTGCGTCTCCGGCCGGTCGGGGGGGCCGTCGCCCGGGCGCCGCGCCTCGCTCGACGCCGCCGTGCCGAGCGTCGCTGCCAGGTCGCCCCGGCACGGTCAGAAGTCGTAGGGCTTCTTGGTGTTCCAGTTCAGGACGTCGGCCTCGTTCCAGGTGAACTGCGGCTTCTCGCCCTTGACGTCGACGGAGTACGCGGGCTGCTCGTGGCCGTTCTGGTCGCGCAGTGCCATGGAGAACGAGGTGCCGCTCTGGTTGTTCGAGCCGTAGTCGAAGAGGTTGACCGCGCTGTAGACCTTGCCCTCGGGCTGGAGCGTGATCTGCCGGTCGCCGCCCTCCGCCTTCTTCGAGAGCGGCAGCGCGGCGCCCTCGTCGTTGAGCTTGACGGACGGGTACGAGGTGACCCAGCACGGCTTGGAGCCCTTGTTCACCGCGGTGATCAGCAGGTGGTCACCCTGCTGACCGGCGAAGCGGTGCTCCGCGGTGACCATCAGCTCGTCGCCGACGCACTGGCCGTCCGCCGTGGTGGTTCCGCCGTTGCCCGCGGAGGCGCCCTGGCCGCCCGACGCCGATGCCGACTCCGTCTGCCCCTTGGCGTCCTTGCCACTGTTGGCCTGCGCCGAGCTGCCCTTGGCGTCCTGGCCGGACGCGGACCGGCTCTGCGGGGCGGCGGCGTCGCTCTTGGTGCCGTTGTCCGCGCCGCCGCAGGCGGTCAGGCCCAGTGCCAGTGCGGCAGTGACGGCGGTCAGGGTGACGGTACGAATCCGGGAAGTACGCATGATCGGTCCCCTGCGTTTCGTGCGGGACGTCTCTGCGCCGTTCCCGCGGTGTGGACACCACTTTTGCCGGGGCCCCTGACGTTCTGGAAACGTCTCACTCACGTCCCGCGGACGACCGCGAGACGGGAGGCCGTGACGCGGCGGCCCGGGGCCGCCGTTGCCTGGGCATGGACGACCTGGACACGCGGATGCCGGACCTCATGGACGACGTCTCCGTCCCCGACGGCGAGCGCCTGCCGCTCCTCACCGACCGAGAGGCACGAGCGGCCGTGGCGTCCGGGATCGAACCGGGGGGCTGGACACCCTGTGCACCTCCACCGTTGCGAAGAGGCGGCGCGGGCGATCGGACCTCCCGCGCCGAGCGAGTGCCGTAGAAGTCCTCGGCGGCACCGGCCGTGACAGTCAGGTGTCCAGGGGCTTCGGCGGAGCGACCACGATGTCCCGCTTGAGGATCTTGCCGGTCGCTCCCTTGGGCAATGCGGCGACGAACTGCACGATCCGCGGGTACTTGTAGGCCGCCACCTGCTGCCTGACGTAGTCGCGCAGTTCGTCCGGGGTCGTGCGGGCGCCGGGCCGGAGAACCAGCACGGCGGCGATCTCCTCACCGTGCGCGGGGTCGGGAACACCGACCACTGCGGCCTCCGTGACGTCCGGGTGCTGGTACAGAATCTCCTCGATCTCGCGCGGATACACGTTATAACCGCCGCGGATGACGAGGTCCTTCTTGCGGTCGACGACGAAGTAGTAGCCGTCCTCGTCGACACGAGCGAGATCGCCGCTGTGGAACCACCCGTCACGCAAGGCGTGTGCGGTGGCGTCAGGCCGGTTCCAGTATCCCTTCATGACGTTCGTGCCCCGGATCGCCAATTCGCCGACCTCGCCGGGGCCGACCGGCGAATCGTCGTCCGCGACGAGCCGCAGCTCGACCCCGCGAACGGGAAGCCCGATGGAGCCGGCCTTGCGGGGCCGGTCCGGCGGGTTGAAGCAGGCCACCGGGGACGTTTCCGAGAGGCCGTAGCCCTCCAGCACGGTGACGCCCAGTTCCCGCTCGGCGGCGTGCAACAACTCGACGGGCAGCGAGGCGCCGCCCGAGACCGCCAGGCGCAGCCGCGGCAGGGGCTGCCCGATTCCGTTCTGGAGGAGCGCGTTGTACATCGTGGGCACCCCCAGGAAGACGGTCACCTGGTCCCGGTGCAGTGTCTCCAGAGCTTCGGCCGCGTCGAAGCGGGGCAGCAAGGTCAGGCAGGAGCCCGCCGCGACCGCGGTGTTGAGGGCACAGGTCTGTCCGAACGCGTGGAACAAGGGGAGGCCGCCGAAGAGGACGTCGTCAGGCCCCACGCGCAGCAGCGTCTGCGCCGTTGTCAGCGCATTGCTCACGAGGTTGCGATGCGTCAGCTCCGCACCTTTCGGAGTCCCCGTGGTGCCGGACGTGTACAGGATCACCGCGGTGTCGTCGTCGGTGCCGCAGGCCGCTCCGGTCATCGGCGGAGCCGCGTGCAGCATCGCGGTGAACACCACCGGATCCGTGACCAGGCACTCCGCACCGACCTGCGCCGCCGCCGGTGCGGCCTCGTCCGAGCAGGAGGGGGAGGCAACCACCAGACGGGCACCGCAGTCACGGAGCACGAAGGTCATTTCGCCGCACTTCAGCAGCGGATTCATCGAGACCACCACGCCACCGGCGCGCAGGATGCCGTAGTACACGACGGGGAAGTGGATGACGTTGGGCAGGGCCACCGCCACGCGGTCGCCCGCTCGCAGCCCTTCGGCGCGCAGGAGCGCGGCGAACCGGGCGGTCATGTCGTCGAGTTGGGCGTACGTGAGCTGGGCACCACCTTGCCGCACGGCCGTCCGGTCGGCGTGGGACCGGACGGCTCGGGCCAGGAGTGCGAACAGGTCGGTCATGTGGCTTCCTCGTTGTCGGGGGCCTCAGGCCCGTCGCATGGCAGGCCCCAGGGGGAAACGCTGCCGATGGCCCGCGCACCACGCTTCTCCTCTCTTCATCGGCGCATTCCGTGACACCCGGGGTGGAATCCTGCATCCATCCATGAATTCGAGCCGGTGGTGAGGGCTTTGCGAAATGCTGAGGCTTTGCCAAGGTGTTTTGTGCTGGAATTCCGTGAGGGCTCCGCGGTGGTGCCACGCTAGGTCACGGCCTGACGCATCGCTTGACCTGACGGGACGAATGGCTTATCAATTTGGGACAGAGCCCTGGAGCGCCCCGATGAAGCCACTGGTCCGCAACGCAGCACTGAACAGCTACATAGAGCTCAGCCAGTCCCTCGGTATCGATCCGCGCACCCTGATGAAGCGGGTGGGCCTCGATCCGGTCGGGCTTGCCGTCCAGGACCGATGGATCTCCGGCGTCGCCGTCACCGAGCTCCTCGAACTCTCCGCTGTGGCCGCCCGCCGAGAGGAGTTCGGCTTGCTTCTCGCGGAGCGTCGCCGCTTCTCGAATCTCGGGCCCATCAGCCTCGTCCTGCGTGAAGAACCCGATGTCCGCAGCGTCATCCGGCTCCTGGTCCGCCACGAGCGCATGTACAACGAGATGCTGCGCAGCCGGCTCACCGAGACGAACGGACTCGCCACCGTCAAGGTGAGCCTGGAGCTGGGTGAGGTACGCCAGGCACGGCAGGCCGTCGAGCTGGCCGTGGGTGCCTTCCATGGCTTTCTGCGGGTCTTCCTCGGTGCCCGCTGGCGGCCGGTGTCCGTGTGTTTCACCCACGGAGCCCCTCACGACATCGCAGCGCACCGTCGCCACTTCGGGCCAGTGGTGGAATTCGACCGGGAATTCAACGGCCTTGTTTTCTACGCCACCGATCTCGACACCCCCAATTCGATGTCGGATCCCCTCTTGCGTGGCTACGCCCGCCAGTATTTCGATTCCATCGCGGTGGCCTCGGAGACCACCGAGCTGGACCGGGTGCGTGAGCTGATCGAGGTCCTGCTGCCGACCGGACGCTGCTCGATGGAACAGGTCGCGGGGAGCCTCGGTGTCGACCGCAGGACCGTCCACCGGCATCTGGCCGCGTCCGGCGAGACGTTCTCCTCGCTCGTCAACGCCATGCGCACCCGGCTGGCGGAGCAGATGGTGGCGAACCCGCGACGCTCCCTGACGGAGATCTCCGGCCTGCTCGGCTTCTCCGCCCCCAGCGCCTTCTCCCGCTGGTTCCGTGACCAGTTCGGCATCAGTGCACGCGAGTGGCGCACCCGCCGGGCGGCCACCGGCCCTGTCCCCAAGTGACAAGTCTCCTGTCACCTCCGGTGAAGCGCGTCGCGTAACCCGCTCCTAACGTGGCCGTACCGCAAGGGACATCGCAGCTCCTCTTCGAGCAACGCCCTTGCGGACAACACGAGTTGGTCCGGTTGGTGCCCGATGTCCATCCGCCCTCCGCGGCTGCTTCCCAGGAGATGACCCATGCACTTCCTCGACGACTCCCTGCTGCCCGAGAACCAGGAGAAGCTGGTGATCCAGGCCGCTCCCTACGGCCCGGAGTGGCTCCCCGGCGACGCCGACGACCTCCCGCTGACCATGGATGAACACGTCCAGGCCGCCGTCGACTGCTACAACGCCGGCGCCACCGTGCTCCACATCCACGTACGTGAACTGGACGGCCACGGCTCCAAGCGCATGTCCATGTTCAACGACCTGCTCGGACGGCTGCGCGAGGCCGTTCCGGACATGGTCCTGCAGATCGGGGGATCCATCTCGTTCGCTCCCGAGGACGAGGGCGCCGAGGCGAAATGGCTGAGCTACGACACCCGTCACCTGCTGGCCGAACTCACCCCACGCCCCGACCAGGTGACGATCGCCATCAACACCAGCCAGATGAACATCGTCGAGATCATGACGGACGACGACCTGGCCGGCACCTCCATCGCCAAGCCCGACTACTACAAGGCCTACCGCGACATGGTCGTCGAGGCCGGTCCCGACTTCTACCTCGAACACCTGAGGCGCCTGCACGCCAACGACGTCCAACCGCACTTCCAACTCGCCACCATGGCGCAGCTGGAGACCGTCGAGCGCCTCATCCGCAGCGGCGTGTACACGGGTCCCCTGGTCCTCAACTACGTGGCCATCGGCGGCGGGTTCGCCGGGCGCCACCCCGCCGACCTGATCGAGTTCGTCCGCCGCGTTCCCGACGGCGCCGTCCTCACCATCGAGTCCTCGATGCGCGCCGTCGCCCCCATGAACGCCATCGCCATCGCCCTCGGCGTACACGTCCGCGTGGGCAACGAGGACAACCTGTGGGCGCGCAAGGGCGAGCGCATGAGCTCCGTCCGTCAGGTCGAGCAGATGGTCCGGATCGCCGACGCCCTCGGCCGTGACATCGCGAGCGGCACGGAGGCCAAGGAGATCTACCACATCGGCGAGTACTACGCCGACACCGACCAGACCCTGGCCCGGCTCGGCATGGTGCCCAACCGGCGTCCCGGACAGCGCGGGTTCATGCTCCGCGACACGACCCGCTGACCACCCCCGAACGAAGAGAGCATCCCGTGGCACACGCCATCCGCTTCCATGAGACCGGCGGCCCCGACGTCCTGCGGCGGGAACGGGTCACCGTCGGTGACCCGGGCCCCGGACAGGTCCGCGTCCGGCACGAGGCCATCGGCCTCAACTTCGCCGACACCTACTTCCGCACCGGCCTCTACCCGGCGCCGCTGCCCGCCGGTCTCGGCGTCGAGGGCGCCGGCATCGTCGAGGCCGTCGGCGCCGACGTCACCCACGTCGCCGAGGGCGACCGCGTCACGTACACCGGCAGCCCGCTCGGCGCCTACAGCACCGAACGGATCATGCCCGCCGACCCGCTGATCCGGCTGCCCGACGGCATCGACTGCGAGACCGCCGCCGCGATGACCATGCGCGGCCTCACCGCCGCCTACCTGCTGCGCCGGATCCATCCGCTGAAGCCCGGCGACACGGTCCTGCTGCACGCCGCCGCGGGCGGTGTCGGCCTGATCATCTGCCAGTGGGCGAAGCTGCTCGGCCTCACCGTGATCGGCACGGTCTCCACGGAGGCGAAGGCCGAACTCGCCCGTGCCCATGGCTGCGACCACACGATCCTGTACCGCCGCGAGGACGTCGCCGCGCGCGTGCGGGAGCTGACCGAGGGGGCAGGCGTGCCCCTCGTCCTCGACAGCATCGGCAAAGACACCGTCGCCGGGTCCATGGCCTCGCTCCGCCGCCGCGGCCTGCTGGTGTGCTTCGGTACGGCATCCGGAGTGCCACCGCTCGACGCGATGCAACTCGCCGTCCACGGCTCGCTGTTCGTGACCCGGCCCGCGCTGGCCGACTACATCGCCGAGCCGGCGGAGCGGGACGCACTGGCCGGCGAACTGTTCGATCACGTCGCCGCCGGCCGGATCGCGATACGCGTCAACCAGCGCTATGCCCTCGACGACGCCATGGCGGCGCACCGCGCGCTGGAGGCGGGCCGCACCACGGGCTCTTCCGTCCTGATTCCCTGAGCCCTGATTCCCCCAAGTCACTCCAGGAGAGCGCAATGACGCAGACCTCCACCCGGACCCGGATCCAGGCCACACCGCTGACCTGCACCATCGGAGCCGAACTGCACGGCGTGCAGCTCAGCGAAGCGGCCCGTGACGACACTCTCTTCGCCGAGATCAAACAACTTCTGCTCCGCCACAAGGTGTTGTTCCTGCGCGACCAGGACATGACCCGGGCCGAGCACGTCGCCTTCGCGTCCCGCCTCGGCCCGCTGGAGGACCACCCGGTTCTCGGCAGCGACCCCGACCACCCTGGCCTCGTCCGCATCTACAAGGACCGGGACAGCAAGCCCGAGCACTACGAGAACGCCCTGCACTGCGACGCGACCTGGCGCGACTGTCCGCCCATGGGCGCCGTGCTGCGCTGTGTCGAGACCCCCGAGGTGGGGGGCGACACGATCTGGGTGAACATGGCCGAGGCGTACCGCAGGCTCCCCGAGCACATCCGCACGCAGATCGCCGGTCTGCGTGCCCGGCACAGCATCGAGGCGAGCTTCGGCGCGGTCATGCCGAGGGAACAGCGCCACCGGCTCAAGGCCCGCTACCCGGACCCGGAGCACCCGGTGGTGCGCACCCACCCGGAGACCGGGGAGAAGATCCTCTTCGTCAATGCCTTCACCACCCATTTCGTCAACCATCACACCCCCGAGAACGTCCGGTTCGGCCAGGACCACGCCCCCGGCGCGAACCTCCTGCTGAACTACCTGATCAGCCAGGCGGCGGTCCCCGAGTACCAGGTCCGCTGGCGCTGGACCGAGAACAGCGTGGCCATCTGGGACAACCGCTCCACCCAGCACTACGCCGTCCAGGACTACTGGCCTGCCGTCCGCAAGATGGAGCGTGCCGGGGTCGCCGGTGACCGGCCCGCGTAAGCCGATGACCCGCGGCTACGCGTGGCTGGTGTTCGCCCTCAGCTTCGGACTGCTGCTGTCCGACTACATGTCGCGGCAGGTCCTGAACGCGGTGTTCCCGCTGCTGAAGGCCGAATGGGTGCTCTCCGACGCCCAGTTGGGTTCCTTGAGCGGCATCGTCGCCCTGATGGTCGGCGTGCTGACCTTCCCGCTGTCGCTGCTCGCCGACCGCTGGGGCCGGGTCAGGAGCCTGGTCGTGGCTGCGGTGGTGTGGAGCCTGGCGACCCTGGGGTGCGCCGTCGCCGCGAGCTACGGCCAGATGTTCCTGGGCCGTTTCATGGTCGGCGTGGGTGAGGCGGCCTACGGGAGCGTCGGCATCGCCGTGGTGCTGAGCGTGTTCCCGGCACGGCTGCGGGCCACCCTCTCCGGCACGTTCATCGCGGGCGGCGCCTTCGGATCCGTACTAGGCGTGTCGATCGGCGGTGTCGTGGCCCAACACCTGGGATGGCGCTGGACGTTCGCCGTCATGGGCCTGTTCGGACTGGCCCTGGCAGCGGTCTACGGCGTCGTCGTGACGGAGCGGAAACTGGCATCGGTCGTCGTCGGACTCGGCGGCGCACCGGATACCAGGGGACCGTTGCGGACGCTCCTGCCACGGCTGTTCTCCTCCGTCTCCGTGCTGTGCGCCTATGTCGGCAGCGGCCTCCAGATGTTCCTCGCGATGGCGCTGCTGGCCTGGATGCCCAGCTTCCTCGATCGCTACTACGGCCTGGCGCCCGCCAAGGCCGGACTCGCCGCCGGCGTTTTCGCGCTGATCACCGGCATCGGCATGGTCGGCGGCGGTATGGTCTGCGACCGGCTCGGACGCGGAAACCCCCCTCTCAAGTGGACCGTCGCCATCGTCTGCAGTGCCGGGTCGCTGATCCTGCTCACGGCAGGGTTCCAACTCCCTCCCGGTGCACTGCAACTCGTCCTCATCGCTGTCGGCACACTGCTGTCCAACGCCACCGCCGGACCTGCCGCCGCCATGGTGGTGAGCCTGACCCCGGCCGCCGTCGCGGCGACGGCCATGGCCACGCTCACCCTCGCCAACAGTCTGCTCGGACTGGCCCCCGGGCCCGCGGTGACCGGCATGCTCGCCGACCACCTGGGCCTGGACGCCGCACTCCGCGTTGTCCCGCTCGTCTCCCTCGTGGCAGGACTCGCGTTCGCCGTCGGCCGGCACCACTACGACAAGGGCCTCGCCGCGGCCACGGCCCGGCCCTTGAGGAAAACGGAGCTCCGCACATGAACCCCGCACCCCCGCCCACCGTCGTGCTCGTCCCCGGCCTGCGCGACCATGTCCCCGACCACTGGCAGACGGCCCTCGCGGCACGGATCACCGGCGCCGTGACCGTGCCGCCCCTGACGGACCTCAGGCTCAGCCGTGAGGCGCAGGTGACGGCCCTCAATGACGTACTGTCCGGCATCCAGGGACCCGTCGTGCTGGTCGCGCACAGCGCCGGTGTGCACACCACCGTGCACTGGGCCGCCCGGCACCATCACACGGTGCGCGGCGCCCTGCTCGCGACACCGCCGGACTTCGACACCCCGCTCCCGGAGGGCCACCCCTCGCCGCAGAAGCTGCGCGACAACGGCTGGCTGCCGACCCCGATGACGCCCCTGCCGTTCCCCAGCATCGTCACGGCCAGCACGAACGACCCCCTGGCCCGCCTCGGCCGCGTCGTCGAACTGGCCCACGCCTGGGAGAGCCGCCTGGTGGACCTCGGCCCCGTCGGACACCTCAACCCCGCATCGGGGTACGGGGACTGGCCCCGGGCCCTGGAGCTCCTCCAGGAGCTCGGCTGCCGCACGGCCTCGGACACCGGGACGCGCGTGTGAGCGCGGGCCGCTCCAACATCGCCGACTTCCTGCGATGGCTGGAGAAGGAACGCGGCTTGTCCTTCACCGACTACGCCGACGTGTGGCGGTGGAGCACCGACGACCTGCCCGGCTTCTGGTCCGCCGTCTGGGAGTACTACGGCCTGGACGGCGTCAGCGACTACGACGAGGTGCTCGCCGACGCAACGATGCCCGACGCGCGCTGGTTCACCGGAGCGCGCCTCAACTTCGCCCGCCAGTGCCTCGCCCACGCCACCGACGAACGCCCCGCGCTCATCGCCGTGTCCGAGACCGGCGCCCCCCAGGCGATCTCGTGGGAACGGCTCACCAGCGAAGTGGCGGGCGTGGCCGCCACCCTCCGTGAGATGGGCGTGGGCCCCGGCGACTGTGTCGCCGGGTACCTGCCGAACATCCCGGAGGCCGTGGTCGCCCTCCTGGCCACTGCTGCCGTCGGCGCGACCTGGACGGTCTGCTCGCCGGACTTCGGCACGCCGAGCGTGCTCGCGCGGCTGCGCCAGGCGCGGCCGACGGTCCTGGTGGCCGCGGACGGCTACCGCTACGGGGGCAAGGAGTACGACCGGCGCCCGCACGCCGCCGAGATCCTGGACGGCCTGCCCACGGTCCGCCACCTCGTCGCCGTCGACCGTCTGTACGCGTCCGAGGACGGTCCGGCATGGTCGCGGCGGCCGGACGTGACACAGCACAGATGGACCGCACTGTCCGGTCGGCAGGCCCAACCGGCCTTCGCCGATGTCCCGTTCGATCACCCGCTGTGGATCCTATGGTCCTCGGGCACCACAGGCCTGCCGAAGGGTATCGTGCACGGCCACGGCGGCATCGTCGTCGAACTGCTCAAGGCCCTCGGCCTCGGCGTCGACCTGCGCGCGGACGACCGCTACTTCTTTCACACCTCCACCAGCTGGATGGTGTGGAACTTCATGATCGCGGGCCTGCTGCACGGGACCACTCTCGTCCTGTACGACGGCAGCCCCACCCACCCCGCCATCAACGGGGTCTGGCGGATCGCCGCACGCACCGGCGCGACGATGGTCGGCGTCGGCGCCGCCTACCTGATCGCCGCGGAGAAGGCGGGCGCCCATCCGGCGGCCGAGACGGACCTGCGCGCGGTGCGGTCCATCCTGCAGACCGGCTCGGCGATGCCCGACAGCACCTGGCACTGGGTCCGCGGCCTGCTCGCCCCCGACGCCCGGCTCCAGTCGATCTGCGGTGGTACCGATATCTGCTCGGTCCTCGCCGGCGGCTCCCCGCTGCTGCCGGTGCGCACGGGCCGGATCTCCGGGCCCGCCCTGGGGGTGGCCCTTGCGTCCTGGGACGCCACGGGGCAGCCGCGCACGGGGCAGCAAGGCGAGCTGGTGGTGACGGCACCACTGCCGTCGATGCCGCTGTACTTCGTCGACGACCCTGGCGACGAGCGCTACAAGAGCAGCTACTTCGACGTCTATCCGGGCGTGTGGCGGCACGGCGACTGGGCCACCGTCGACACCGACCTCTCCGTCGTGGTGGCCGGACGCTCCGACGCCACGCTCAACCGCATGGGCGTGCGGATGGGCTCGGCCGATCTCTACGCCGTCGTCGAAGCGCTCCCGCGGATCGCGGACAGCCTCGTCATCGGCGCCGAGCTGTCCGACGGCCGCTACTGCATGCCGCTCTTCGTCGTGCCCGCGGAAGGGACCGGGTTCGACGACGCCCTGCGCGACGAGATCGTCGGCGCGATCCGGCAGAGCCTGTCGCCCCGGCACGTGCCGGACGTCGTCGTCCCCATCGAGGCGGTGCCCCGCACCCTCACGGGAAAGAAGCTGGAGGTCCCGGTCAAACACATCCTCCAGGGCGCACGTGTCACCGACGTCAGCACGGAAGGCGCCGTGACCCGGCCCGACATGCTGGCCTGGTTCGCGGACTTCGCCGCCGAACTGCGCGCCGGCGGGGGAGAGGGACCACTGCAGGGCAAGTGATCGGGGCCGGGCAGAGCCGGTGTCTGCTGTGTGGATGGGCGATGTACGTGGAGCCGGAAGGGCACCCGCTCGCGGGTGCCCGGACGAACCACAGCGCCCGCTTCACTCCGTCTGTCTGGGGGCGCGCAGCCGTACCGCGTATCCGCCTTCAGGCGTCGGCCCGAAAGTCAGGGTGCCTCCCAGCAGCTCGGCCCGTTCGCCGAGACCGACCAGGCCATGGTGGGAGCTGGGCAGGGGCAGGGCCGGGCGGGTCGGCGGCGTGTTGGTGACGTCGACGCCGAAATGCGTCGCGTCATGCCACAGCCGCACGGTCGCACGGGCGCCGGGGGCGTGCTTGCGTACGTTGGTCAGGGATTCCTGAACGGTGCGGTAGACCGCCCGCTGGGCCGGGGCGCTGATGTCGGGGGGCAGCTCGCCGGTCACCTCGGTCTCGATACCGCTGGTGTCGAGGAGCTGACGCAGGTCGGCGAGGGTGGGTTGCGGCGTGAGCTCGGCGGAGCGGTGGCCGGAGGTGCGCAGCAGGGTGACCATGTGCCGCAGTTCGTCCAGAGTGTTGACGCTGAGTGTGCGGATGGTGCGGGCGGCGTCCTGGGCGTCCGGGTCCTTGGCCGCGACCTGGAGGGCTCCGGCGCGTACCGCGATCAGGCTGACCTGGTGGGAGACGACGTCGTGCATCTCCCGGGCGAGCTGGGTGCGTTCGCGGGCCAGGACGGCTTGGGCATGCAACTTCCGTTCGTGCTCGCGGACTTCGCCGATCTCCGCCAGCCGGAGCGCGAGGTCGCGGCGGGCCTGGACGAGCTGGCCGAGCAGGACCGGCGCGGCGGCGGTGGCCAGGGTGTAGACGAAGCTGACGAAGGTCCAGGTGTGGCCCTCGAAGCCGGACAGCGGCCAGGGCACGGTGCCGACGGCGGCGGAGACGACGGCGCAGGCGCTGATGAGCCGGCGGTTACGAGAAGTGTCGGCCAGGGTGTACAAGGCGGCGAACGGGACGACCACCAGTTCCGCGATCACGGTGGCCGGGAGGGTGAGGACGAACACCAGCAGCGGAAAACGCCGCCGCAGGGCGAGCGATCCGCAGGCCAGGGCGATGAGCGCCAGATGGACCGGGGTAGGGGCAGCGGGGCTTATGAGCCAGGCGTCCAGGGCGGCGAGGACGATGATTGCCGCATTGACGAGCCAGTAGGGCACGGACGGGCGGGTCACCGCTGCCCCTCCGGTCCGTCCAGCAGCCCGGCCCGCTGGGCCAGGAGGGCAGCCTGGACGCGGCTGGCGACCCGCAGTTTGGTGAGGATCGCGCTGACGTGGTCCTTGACGGTGCCCGCGCTGAGGTGGATGCGCGCACCGATGTCGGCGTTGGACAGACCTTCCGCGATCAGGACCAGTACGTCGCGCTCCCGGTCGGTGAGCCGGTTGACGCGGGCGGCCTCGGCGTCGTCGATGCCGCCCTGCTCGGGGTGGTCGTGCAGGAGGGCACGGGACGCCTTGGGGGAAAGGACGACGCCGCCCGCCGCGAGGGTGCGGACCAGCTGGGGCAGTTGGCCGGGTTCGGTGTCCTTGAGGAGGAACCCGGCAGCGCCCGACCGCAGCGCGGTGAGGATGTACTCGTCGGTGTCGAAGGTCGTCAGCATCGCCACCACCGGCCCCTCGGGCAGGGTCCGCAGCTCGCGCAGCACACTCAGACCGTCGACGTCGGGCATGCGGATGTCGAGCAGGACGACGTCGGGGTGTTCGCGCCGTACGGTGTCGACCGCGTCCCTGCCGATCGATGTCGCGACGACCTGGATGTCGTCCGAGGCGTTCAGGATGAGCTCGAAGCCGGACCGGACCAACGCCTCGTCGTCCACCACCAGTACCCGGATCACTCGCACCTGCCTCGCTGTCGTACCTGCCCACGCGGCACCTGATCGTCTTCGTGCCGACCCTAGGGGCAGAGGCCGCGTCACAGGCCCTTCGGACGGGTGCGGCAGCCGACCGGCGGGGTACGTCCAGCCGTTCGGCGGGAGTGCCCGGCCGGTCGGCTGGGTGATCTCCGACGGGTGCCGGACGGCAGGCCGCAGCCGCGGGGGGCATGGGTACGTGCGGGCCGTCCGCAAGGCACTCCGCGCTCACGCCGCCTCGTGTGTCTGCCGGTGCTCGCGTGGAGCGTCGCGAAGGGGCCGACCACCTCCTGGGCATCGACCGGGTCGGCGACCAGGCGGTGGGCGCTGCGCAGCAGGGTGCCCTGCCGGCTGCGTACGTACTCCTCGAAGCCCAGCGTCTGGCGGCCACCGGACGCCGCAGCCGGCCGGGGGGCCGTGCTCTGTCTCATGCCCCGAGCCTTGATCGGACCCGGTGGAGCGCGGTACCCGCCATCCGTCCGGTGCACACCCGCCACCCGGCGGTCCGAACTCCGACGGACGTCGGTGGGAGGGCCGGGTACCGCTGGTCGACGGGGCGATACCCGCCAGGTGGGGGGTGCGCACCGGACATCCGCCGGATGTCTGGCGTTCCGCGGATTTCCGAACCTGGAAGCATGCATCAGACCCCAGTTCCCGCAGAGGTTCCGGCACCGCAGTCGGCCATGTACCCGGCGGCTGCGGCCCGCGCCCGCGGCGTGGGCCGGCTCGTCGGTGTGGACCTCGCCCGGGGCCTGGCGGTCTTCGGGATGTTCGCGGCCCATGTGGGCCCCGATCCGTCCGAGGGTGGGATCACCGGCTTCCTGATGGAGTTGTCCCACGGGCGGGCCTCGGCGCTCTTCGCCCTTCTGGCCGGCTTCTCGGTCATCTTGATGACCGGCCGCCGCACTCCCAAGACCGGGCGCGAGGGCCGTCAGGCCGTCGCCAAAGTCCTCATCCGGGCCGCGATCCTGCTGGTGCTGGGCACGCTGCTGACCAAGACCGGCACTCCCATCGAGGTGATCCTCGCCTTCTACGGGCTGTACTTCGTGCTGGTGCTGCCGCTGTACCGGCTCGGCGCCGGGCGGCTGGCCGCCATCGCCGTCGGTACGGCGCTTGTGCTCCCGCAGGTGCGGTTCATGGTGGAATGGGCGATCGAGAGCGGCGGCCCTGGAGTGGGGAGCTGGGCCGCCGGTATGGGGGGTCCCGGTGCCGTCCTGGTCGATCTGCTGTTCACCGGCAGCTATCCCGCGCTGAGCTGGCTGCCGTTCGTCATCGCCGGAATGGCCGTCGCTCGCCTCGACCTCGCCTCCACGGCGGTCCGCCTCCGCCTCGCGCTCACCGGCGCCGCCGTCGCCGTCCTCGGCTACGGAGGATCCTGGCTCGCCCTGCACCTGGTGCCGGGCGCCGCGGGCGGCCTCGCCGAGGCATACGGGTCCGGTGGGGAATCCGGCACGGGCACCGGGTCGGTGATGTCAGCGTGGTGGTCGGACATCGCGGGCGATCCGACCACCGACACCCCGGCCTGGCTGCTGACCGCTTCACCGCACAGCGAGACCACACTGTCCATCCTGGGCAACACCGGAGTCGCCCTCCTCGTTCTGATCGCCTGCATCACCGCCTGCGACCGTCTGGTTTCTTTCCGGCGCCTGGCCCGTCCGGTCATCGCGGTCGGCACCATGTCCCTGACGGTGTACGTCTTCCACATCGTCGCGATCAACCTGCTGGGCATGGAGGAGCTGCCGGGCGAACCACTGCTGCTCCTGATCGTGTTCATCGTGGTGAGCGCACTGTTCGCCGTCTCCTGGTCACGCCACTTCTCGCGCGGACCGCTCGAATCCCTCCTCAACAGCGCCACCCGCATCGCGAGGCACGTCAAGTGAACCGACCCGTCCGGATGGCGGCGGTCCCGGCCGGCCCGGCGACGACGGGCATCC
This sequence comes from Streptomyces benahoarensis, assembly GCF_007280575.1. Taxonomy (GTDB): domain Bacteria; phylum Actinomycetota; class Actinomycetes; order Streptomycetales; family Streptomycetaceae; genus Streptomyces; species Streptomyces benahoarensis. The sequence goes on along the minus strand of NZ_VKJP01000001.1, from coordinate 40,113 downwards.
GGCGGCGACGGAACCCGGCATCGGCAGCTCCTGGAGTGCGGGGTCAGCTGTCGAAGCCGATGCCGAAGCGGTCGAGCGTCTTGAGCCACGCGTTGCGGCGGCCCTGGTGGCGATCGGCGTGGGCGAGGGACCACTTGGTGACGCCGATGCCGAGGGAGCGAACGGGCTCGGGCGGAAATGGCAGGGGCTTGCGGCGGACGAGTTCCAGGCGCGTGCGCTCGGTGCGGTTGCCCGCGAGCAGGTCGAGCATGGTCTCGGCGCCGAAGCGGCTGGCGCCGACCCCGAGACCGGTGAACCCGGCCGCATAGGCGACCTTCCCCTGGTGACTCGTGTCGAAGAAGACACAGAAACGCGTGCTGGTGTCGATGGCCCCACCCCAGGCGTGCGTGAACCGGAGCCCTTCGAGCTGCGGGAAGGTGGTGAAGAAGTGCCGGGCGAGGGTGGCGAACGTCTCGGCCCGCTGGTCGTGTTCGGCGCGGACGCGGCCCCGGAAGCGGTGGATCGCGTCGTAACCGCCCCACAGAATGCGGTTGTCGGCGGAGAGGCGTACGTAGTGGAACTGGTTGGCGCAGTCCGCGAAGCCCTGGCGGTGCCGCCAGCCCACGGAGGCCAGCTGCGCGTCGGTCAGTGGCTCGGTCATCAGCGCGTAGTCGTACACGGGGACGGTGTACGGGCGGTGGCGGCGGAGCGGGGACGGGTAGGCGTTGGTGGCGAGCGCGACCCTCCGGGCGATGACGCGGCCGTAGGGGGTGCGGACGGAGATCACCGTGCCGTGGCCGTCGAGCGAGGTGGCGGGCGTGTGCTCGTGAACCCGGACGCCGAGGTCGAGGCAGGCGCGCTTGAGGCCCCAGGCGAGCCGGGCGGGGTTGACCATCGCCACGTCGTGCCTGGTCCACAGGCCCCCGAGAAACGTCGGCGAGTCGACCTCCGCACGGACGGCCTCGGCGTCGAGCAGGAGCGGATCGCCGCCGTACCGGGCGGACGCCTCGGCCTCTTCCGCCAAGCCGTCGAGTTGGTACGGCTCGGTGGCGACGGCGAGGGAGCCGGTGCGCTCCCAGGAGCAGTCGATGTCGTGCCGGGCGATGGTGTCCTCGATCGCCTGGAGGTTCTCGCGGCCGAGCCGTTCGAGCAGCCCGATCTCGTCGGGCCAGCGCTGTAGGCCGTTGCTCAGTCCATGGGTGAGGCCGGCCTCACAGAAGCCGCCGTTGCGGCCGGAGGCGGCGCCCCCGACCCGGTCGGCCTCGATGAGCACGACGTCCACGTCGGGGTCGCGTTCCTTGGCGAGGAGGGCGGTCCACAGGCCGGTGTAGCCCCCGCCGACGACGAGCAGGTCGCAGCGGGTGCCGTCGACGAGTGCGGGGTGCGGCTCCGGCCGCTGCGGATCGTCGAGCCAGAACGGGGTCGGTGCGGCGTCGGCGAGTGAGGCGAGAGGGTTCACCGGGTGGGGCTCCTTCGGATCGCGGAGGTGGCCGGGACACGGGCCCTCCGAAGTGCCGCCCATCAGACTCCGTCGGCCCCTTCAAGGTCAATGGCGTTGACATAAGGCCCGGCTACCTCGCGTCGGCCACGGGCTTGAGCGCCGCCACCGCGTCGAGCATCAGCTCCAGTGCGAAGGGGTAGCCGCTGCCCCTCATGTCGGCGGCGAGCAGTGGGAAGGTGGCGGCAATGTGCGGGTGTGTGTCGGAGGTCAGCCTGCCGTACACCTCCCGCCAGACCTCGGCGTCGGCCTCCTTGGCGGCCGACGGCAGGGCGAGGGTCGCGGCGTCCTGGGCCGCGAACGCCAGGGCCTGGTCCACGAAGGCGTGGTAGACCCGCACCGCGAGCCCGTCCGGAAATCCCGCCTCCCGCAGCACGCCCAAGACCGTCTCGACCGCGCGCATCTCATGGGGCCGGCCGGTTGTCCGGTGCGCCGCGAGCAGGGCGGCCTGGGGATTCGACCGGTACGAGCCGTGGATCCGTAGACCGATGGCGCGCAGGTCCGCCCGCCAGTAGCCGGTCGGGGCCCAGCCCTGCTGAGCGCGGCCGATCAGTTCGTCGGCGACGGCGAGCATCAGGGCGTCGGTGTTGCGGAAATAGCGGTACAGCGCGCTGGGGTCGGCACCCAGCGCGGCGCCGAGCCGCCGTACGGAGAGCGCTTCGGCGCCGTGCTGCGCGATCAGGTTCAGCGCGGTCTCGACGATCAGCCGCTCGGAGAGCACTGCGCCCTGCTTGGTGGGCCTGCGGCGCTGCCGCTTGCCTTCGGGAACCACACGTTCGACCATGCCGCGACCTTACGTCAACGCTATTGACGTGTGAACCGTCTCCCTTATTGCATGACGCCCGTCGCCTCCGCCATGGCGCCCTCCGCTCTTTCCCGACCGCCGTCCACTCGTCTCCTGGAGCAGCCCATGACCACCACAGCCGATCTGGTCTTCACTCGCGGCCCCGTCTTCACCGCGGACCCGGCCCGCAGCCGGGCCTCCTCGCTCGCCGTCGTCGGCGACCGGATCGCCGCCGTCGGCCACGACGAGGTACGCGACCTCATCGGTCCCGCCACCGAGGTCGTGGACCTGCGCGGCAAGCTCCTCCTCCCGGGGTTCCAGGACGCTCACATCCACGCCGTGTACGGCGGGGCCGAGCTGGCCGAGTGCGATCTGACCGGGACGGTTGGGGCCGCCGAGTACCTGGACCTGATCGGGGCGTATGCGAAGGCCCACCCCGACCACGTGTGGATCACCGGAGGCGGCTGGTCCCTGGAGAGCTTCGAGGGCGGGCTGCCCACCCGGCAGCTGCTCGACTCGGTCGTCCCGGACCGCCCGGCGCTTCTCTCGAACCGGGACCACCACGGCGCCTGGGCCAACACGCGCGCGCTCGAACTGGCCGGGATCACCGCGCAGACCCCCGACCCGGCCGACGGGCGGATCGAGCGGGAGCCGGACGGCACGCCGACCGGGATGCTCCAGGAGGGCGCGACCGCCCTGATCGCCCGGCTGGTTCCGCCGAGCACCCCGGCGGACCGCCTTGCCGGGCTGTTGCGCGCGCAGGAACTGCTGCACTCTCTCGGCGTCACGGGCTGGCAGGACGCACTGCTCGGGGTGTTCGGCGGGAAGCCCGACCCGTCGGACGCCTATCTGGCGGCGGCCCGCGATGGTTCGCTCACCGCACGGGTGACCGGTGCGCTGTGGTGGGACCGGGAGCGCGGCGCCGAACAGATCGATCAACTGGTCGCGCTGCGCGCGCAGTTGCGCCACGGGCGGTTCCGCGCGGACTCCGTGAAGATCATGCAGGACGGCATCGCGGAGAACTTCACCGCCGCGATGACCGCTCCGTATCTCGACGGCTGCGGCTGCGCCACCGCCAACACCGGCCTCAGCTTTGTCGACCCCGTCGCGCTGCGGGAGTACGTCACACGCCTCGACGCGCTCGACTTCCAGGTCCACTTCCACGCACTGGGTGACCGTGCGGTCCGCGAGGCCCTCGACGCCGTGGAGGCCGCGCTTGCCGCCAACGGGTGGCGCGGCAACCGCCACCATCTGGCCCATCTCCAGGTCGTCCACCCCGAGGACGTCCCGCGATTCGCCCGGCTCGGGGCGATCGCCAACATCCAGCCGCTGTGGGCCGCCCACGAGGCGCAGATGGATGAGCTGACCATCCCGTTCCTCGGGCCCGAACGCGCCGCCTGGCAGTACCCGTTCGGTGATCTGGTACGCGCCGGCGCGACACTGGCGGCGGGCAGCGACTGGCCGGTGAGCAGCCCGGCGCCGCTCGAAGGCATCCACGTGGCGGTGAACCGCAGGGAGCCGGAGGCCACCGACGACCGGGTCTTCCTGCCCGAGCAGCGGCTCGACCTCCAGACGGCGGTCGCTGCCTACAGCGCGGGCACCGCCCATGTGAACGGCTTGGACGACGCGGGCAGCCTGCGCGCCGGGCACCTCGCCGACCTGGTGGTACTCGACCGGGACATCTTCACGGCGCCGCCGGAGGAGATCGCGCAGGCACGGGTGGAGCGGACGTACGTGGGAGGCCGGCTCGTCCACGCGGCCTGACGGGTGAGGCGGCGGCCGGGGCCGCGCAGGAGGCGGCCCCGGCCGCCGTACCGCTCAGCCGGGCCGCGACCGCCGCGAGGACTCCCGCACGTCGAGCCGGGTGGGCACCAGTACGCCGGACGACTCCGCACGGCCCAACTCCAGGACGGACACGAGGAGGTCGGTGCCGGCCTGGGCGACCTCCCGAGGCTGGAGGCTGAGCGTGGTCACCGGCGGCTGGGTGTGCTCGGCGGTCATGTCCTCGCTCACGCACACCAGGAGCAGGTCGTCGGGGACCTCGTAGCCGTTGCGGCGGGCCGCCTCCAGGACGAGGGGCGGGTTCGCCTCGGCGACCACCAACAGGGCGTCGGGGCGCTCGCTCTTCTCCACGGTGCCGGTCAGGGCCGTCTCGACCGCCGCGACGACCGGCCCGTTCCCGGGAGTCGCGGCGCGGGCGATCCGCTCCGGCAGGCCGCGCGCCGCGCACCAGTCCCGGTACGCGGCGAGCACCCCCGTGTGGAACCCGGTCGTACTGTCGGGCAGCACCATCGCGGTCCGCCGGGCCCCCTCCTGCCAGAGGTGGTCCAGCGTCTCGCGGGTCGCCGCGGCGGCGTCGACGTCCACCCAGTACGCGTCGGCGCGTCCCTCGACGGAGCGGTCGCTGAACACCGGGATGCCGGCGGCGAGGAGATCGTCGACGATCCGGTCACCCGCGACGGGGTCGGCGACGACCACCGCGTCGAGCGGCAGGTCGGCCCACTCCCGCTGCAAGGATCCGGCGGGCAGCAGCACCACCGCGTAGCCACGCCGGAGCGCGGTTGCCGCGGTGGCACCGGTCAGCTGGGCGAAGTACGGAGACTCCAGGAACGTCCACGGGGCGTGGGCCATCTCCCCGACCACGTATCCGATCAACCGGGCACGTCCTGTGCGCAGTTGACGTGCGGTGGCGTTGGGCCGGTAGCCCATTGCCCGCGCGGCTTCGCGCGCTTTCTCCCGTACGGCCGGGGAGAGGCGTCCGGTGCCGTTGAGCGCCGCCGAGACGGTGGTCTTCGACAGACCCACCTCGCGGGCGACATCGACGAGCCGGACGCGCGAGCCGGCCTGCGAGGGCTTCCCTGCTTGGCGTGGGGCTTCGGTCATGAGGGTGATGTTGCCACCCTCGCGACCTCTGCAAAACCGTTCCCGCAAAGCCTTGTGCGGGAACGTTCCCGCATCAATACTCGCTCCATCCCCCCAGCGCCCGTCACAACACCCGTAAAGGGGTTGGTCCGCATGCGCATGCGCAGAACCGTCACCTTGCTCGCCTGCACCGCCGCCCTCGCGGCCACCTCCACCGCCTGCTCCGGCGCCAACGTCCCCCGGCAGGCCGCGTCCGACTACCAGGTCACTGCGACCTCGCCTCCCGCGAAGAGCGGCCTGGACTCCGTCACGTGGTCCCTCTACGCGGAGCCGTACACCCTGGACTACGCCCTCGCCTACGACTACCCGCCCAACACCGTCCTCGCCAACGTCTGCGAGCAGTTGATGCGGGTCACCCCCGAGCACAGGATCGAGCCCGGTCTCGCGGTCAGGTACGACCGTCCCGACCCTCGCACGCTCGTCTACACACTGCGTCCGAACGTCACGTTCCACGACGGCACGACCATGACGGCGGACGACGTGGTCGCCTCCCTGAAGCGCCACATGGACCCGGCCGTCGGCTCCCCCTGGGCCTCGGCGTTCAAGAACGTCAAGGCCATCGACAAGACGGGCCCGCTGACGGTGACGATCCACCTCACCAGGCCCGATGTCCTGCTCAACGAGCTGATGGCCGCGTCGCCCGGCACTGTCGAGAGCGCCGCGTACCTGAAGAAGGCCGGCAAGAAGTACGGCACCGCGCAGGGAGGGGTCAACTGCACCGGCCCGTACGCCCTCGACAAGTGGGCCAGCGGCGACAGCGTGACGCTGAAGAAGTTCCCCCGCTACTGGGACCGCTCGCTCATCCCCAAGTCGACGTCCGTGAAGTTCACCTTCATCGAGGATCCGGCGGCGCGTTCCAACGCGCTCCTCTCCGGCACCGCCGACGGCAGCTACCTGCTGCCGTCGTCGTCCCTGGCCCAGCTGCGCGGCAGCGGCAAGGGGACGGTCCTGTTCGGCCCCAACACGGCAGCCTCGGACCTCGCCGTGCTCAACTTCAAGGGCCCGCTCGGCGACGTCAGGGTCCGCAGGGCCCTGTCGTTGGCGCTCGACCGCAAGGCGATCATCAAGGCCGCGGCGGCCGGCGTGGGCGTCCCCGCCAAAGCCCCGGCGGCACGCGGCGCCTGGGCACTGGTCCCGAAGAAGACCGACGAGTACTACGACTCGCTTCCCGAGCCCGGGTACGACGTCGCCGCGGCGAAGAAGCTCGTGCACAAGGCCGGTGCGAACGGCAAGAAGATCACGATGGTGACCAGCTCCCTCTCTCCCGACATCAGCGTCGTCGCCAATGCCGTGCAGGCGGCCGGCCGGCAGATCGGCCTCGACGTCAGCCTCAAGACCGTCTCCCCGGACGCGTACAGCAGCATCTTCACCGACCCGTCGGCACGCGCAGGTCTCGACCTGGTGATCACCAACGGCTACGACAACACCCCGGACCCACTGGAGTTCTACCAGTACCTGCACACCGGCGACTTCGGGAACTACGGGAAGTACTCCAACCCCGAGTTCGACGCGGCCTTCGACCGGGCGAACGCCGAACCCGATCCGGAGGCGCGCGCCGAGCTGACCGCCGAACTCCAGCGGATCGCCCTGCGGGACCTCCCGAGCATCCCGGTGTACGAGGCCCCGTACTCGGTCTTCCTCGGCAACCGCATCACCGGTGCGCCGACCGGCATCGCCCAGCTCTACTACCCGTGGGCGGCGACCATCGGGGCGGCGAAGCGATGACCCGATTTCTCACCGGGCGGCTGCTCGGCCTGGTGGCCGTGCTGTTCGTGACCTCCCTCGTGGTCTTCGGCTCCGTCCATCTCGCGCCCGGCGACCCGGTGTCCTTCCTGCTGCACGGCCGTCCGGCAACCCCGGAGGCGGTGGAGGCGCTGCGCTCCCAGTACCACCTGGACGACCCGCTGCCCCTGCAGTACGTGAAGTGGCTCGGCTCGGCGCTCCAGGGCGACTTCGGCCGCTCCACCCAGTACCACCAGGACGTGTCGTCCCTCATCGGCTCCCGGATGGCGGGGACGCTGATCCTCATCGGATACTCCGCGCTGCTCGTGGCGCTGCTCGGGGTGGCCGCCGGCATCGGCGCCGCGCTGCATCCCGGGCTGTTCGACCGCGCCGTGCTCATCGGTACCGGGGTGGCCACCGCGACGCCCGCGTTCGTCAGTGCCATTGTGCTGGTGTCGGTCTTTTCCGTACGCCTCGGCTGGTTCCCCGGCCCGGGCGGCACGCCCACCGGCCTGGGGGAGCGGCTGTATCACCTGACGCTCCCGGCCTTCGCCCTGGCGCTGACCTTCGCGGGACTGCTCGCGCGGGTGACCCGCTCGGCGATGCTCGACGAGCTGGGGCGTGAACACGTGGAGGTGGCGCGTGCCCGTGGCGTCGCAGGGCGGACCGTGGTGCGCAGGCACGTCCTGCGCAACGCACTCGGCCCGGTCGTCACCGTCGGCGGAACAATGCTCGCCGGACTGCTCATCAGCACGTCGATCGTCGAGACCGCCTTCAACGTCCCCGGCCTCGGGTCCTTGCTCGTGCAGTCGGTGACCGCCAAGGACTTCGCCGTCGTCCAGGCGATCACGCTGCTCAGCGTGGCGGCCTTCGCCGTGGTGAACGTCGTCGTCGACCTGCTCGTCCCGCTCATCGACCCCCGTCTGTCCCTCCGGGGGGAAGGCTCCTCATGACCTCACCCGCAACCGCGGCCGACGCGGCGCACGCGCCCCTCGCGCCGTTCCGCCGGCCGGGCCTGCGCGGCCTGCGCCTGTTCGGCCAGGGCCCCCTGTTCGCGCTCTCCGTCGCGGTGCTGGCCGTGCTCGTCCTGGTCGCCGCGCTCGCCCCGGTCATCGCGCCGTACGATCCCGAGGCGCTCGACCTCTCGGCCAGTCTGGTCGGGACATCGGGCGACCATCTGCTCGGCACCGACCAGTCCGGGCGGGACATCCTCTCCCGGCTCATCCACGGCGCGCGCACCGGGCTGCTCGGCCCGCTGCTCGTCGTCGCTGTCTCCACCGCCCTCGGCACGGTGCTCGGCGCGGTCGCGGCCTGGCGGGGTGGCTGGACGGACACGTTCCTGTCCCGGTCGATGGACCTGGTGTTCGCGATCCCCGGGCTGCTCCTCGCGATCCTGCTGGTCGCCGTGGCCGGGTCCGGCATGACGGCGCCCGTGGTCGCCATGGCCGTGGCCTACACCCCGTACGCGGGCCGGCTGGTGCGCGGGATCGCCCGGCAGGAGAAAGCCCGTCCCTACATCGAGTCCTACCGGGTGCAGGGCTGGTCGGGCTGGACCATCTGTCTGCGGCATCTGCTGCCCAACATCGCGCCGACGGTGCTCGCGCAGTCCGCGATGAACTTCGGGTACGCGCTGATGGACCTCGCGGCGCTGTCCTTCCTCGGCTTCGGGGTCCAGCCGCCGACCGCCGACTGGGGCGCCATGATCAACGACGGTCAGGCGGCCGTCCTCCAGGGAGCGATACTGCCCGCTCTCGCGCCCTCGGCCTGCATCGTGCTCGCCGTGGTGGCGTTCGGCATCGTCGGCGAGGGACTCGCCGACCGGATCGCACGGCGGGAGCGGTGAACCACATGACCGAGCAGAAGCACCTCACGCACGACACCGGCGCTCCTCCCGGTGCCCCCGGCGAAGCGCCCGTCCTGGAGATCGACGGGCTCGGCGTCCGGCTGCCCGACGGTCAGGCCGCACGTCCGATCCTCGACGGGGTCGGCCTGCGGGTCGCTCCGGGAGAGACCGTCGGTCTGGTCGGCGAGTCCGGCTCCGGCAAGTCGGTGGCCTGCCGCAGTGTGCTCGGCCTGCTGCCGCCCGGCGCGCTCACCACCGGTCAGGTGCGGGTCGCCGGCCGGGACGTACTCACCATGAGCCGCGCGGAGTTGACCGCGCTGCGGGCCCGTCAGGTCGCCATGGTCTTCCAGGACCCGCGCGCCTCCGTCAATCCGCTGCGCCGCGTCGGAGACTTCCTCACCGAGGGGCTGCGCGCGGCCGGGACCTCCGCCGCGGCGGCCACGGCGCGGGCCGAGGAACTGCTCGACGCGGTCGGCATCCGTGATCCGCGGGGTGCGCTGCGCCGTCGCCCGCACCAGTTCTCCGGCGGCATGCTGCAACGCGTGGTGATCGCCGCGGCGCTCGCCGCGGAACCCGCGCTGCTTGTCGCCGACGAGCCGACCACCGCGCTGGACGTCACGACCCAGGCGGAGATCATCGCGATCCTCACCAGGCTGCGAGCCGAGCGCGGCACCGGCCTCCTGTTCGTCACGCACGACCTCGAACTGGCCGCTGCGATCTGCGACCGCGTGTACGTGATGTACGCGGGCCGGATCGTCGAGACGCGGAGGACGGACGAGCTGTTCGACCGGCCGCGTCACCCGTACACGGCGGGGCTGCTCACCTGCGCGCCTCGCATCGAACGGGACGCGCCGCCGCCGCGGCCCATCCCCGGCCGCCCCGTCTCCCTCGCCGAGGCCCCCTCGGGGTGTGCCTTCGCCGCGCGCTGCGCCCACGCACTGCCGCGCTGCACCGAGGAGCCCCCCGTACCGGCGCGGTACGGCGACGGTCTCACCGCGTGCCACCGCGCCGACGAAGGGATCACGCTGTGACGCGGACCGTGACAACGACAACGCAGGGCCTCGTGGTCGAGGGGTTGCGCAAGCGGTACGGCGACCATCAAGCGGTCGACGACGTGTCGTTCACCTTGGGGCCGGGGGCCTGTCTCGCCCTCGTCGGGGAGTCCGGCAGCGGCAAGACGACCACTGTGCGGATGCTCGTCGGCCTGGAACGCTCCGACGGCGGCACCGTACGCCTCGACGGCCGGGACCGTTCGGCGCGGGCCCGCAGCCGGAGCGAACGTCTGGCCCGGGCCCGGGAGATCCAGATGGTCTTCCAGGATCCGTACCTCTCGCTGGACCCTCGGGTGACGGTGGCCGACTGTGTGGCGGAGGTACTGCGGCTGCACACGTCGCTGACCCCGTCGGCCCGCACCGCCCGGGTGCGCGAACTCCTGGAACAGGTGGGCCTCGGCGAGCGCGAGGCGGCGGCGCTTCCCCGGCGGCTGTCCGGCGGGCAACGCCAGCGTGTGGCGATCGCGCGTGCCCTCGCGGTCGAGCCACGGGTCCTCGTGCTGGACGAGGCGGTCGCGGCGCTGGACGTGTCCATCCAGGCCCAAATTCTCGATCTGCTCGCCACGATCCGCCGCGAGGCGGGGATCGCCTACCTCTTCGTCACGCACGACCTGGCCGTGGTCCGGCACGTCGCGGATGAGGTACTGGTACTCAAGGAGGGACAGGCCGTGGAGACGGGGCCGACCGACCGGGTGCTGGACGCGCCGGAGCACCCTTACACCAAGCTGCTCCTCGGCTCCGTACCCCGGCGCGGATGGCACGCCTCTCCCGCGGCGCCGGAGCGTCGACGGCCGGAGTGAAGCGCGGCGGCCGGGCGGACGGGCGCTCTTCCGGCGTCAGGAGAGCGCCCGGTGGGCGCACTTCAGGGCTTCGCGGAACCGCGCGACCTCGTCGGGCCCGAGATCCCGGACCATGCGCTGTTCGAGCTGCCGGGCCGGCTCGGCGTACGTGGCGAGCAGTCGGCGGCCGGCATCCGCGAGCAGGATGGCCTTCTCGCGCCGGTTGCGGGGGTTGGGCTCACGACGGATGAGGCCGCGGCCCTCCAGGGCCCGCACCATGTTGGCTGCGGTGGGCGACACGGAGGCGGCCGAGCGGCTCGTAGAGACTGCGGTGCGGGAGTTCGGGCGCCTGGACGTGCTCGTCACCAACGCGGGCATACTCCGCGGCCGTGTGCTGTGGAAGATGACGGACGACGACTTCGACGCCGTCGTCAAGGTCCATCTGCGCGCCACCTTCACCTGCGCCCGTGCGGCCGCGGCCCGGATGCGCGAGCAGGGAACCGGCGGCCGTCTCGTCCTGATCTCCTCGCCTGCCGGGCAGCGGGGCAACTTCGGTCAGACCAACTACGCGGCCGCGAAGGCCGGGATCGTGGCGATGGCACGGACCTGGGCCATGGAATTGGCCAAGGCCGGCATCACCGTCAACGCCGTCGCCCCGGTCGCGGCCACCGAGATGACCAAGACCATCCCGGCCTTCGCGCCGGTCATCGCGGAGTCCGAGCGCACCGGCGTCCCGTTGCCGGACTGGCTGCGCAAGGACGAGGGTCTCGGCACCGTGGAGGACGTGGCGAGCCTCATCACCTTCCTGGCCTCGGACGCCTCCGAGGACGTCACCGGCCAGGCCATCGGCATCGGTGGGGACCGCCTGGCGCTGTGGGCCCACCCCAAGGAGAAGTCCGTCGCCTTCGCCGGCGGCGGGTGGAGCGCCGATGCGATCGGTGAGCAGTGGCACAGCGGCGTCGGGGCCGAGCCCGAGACCTACGGGATCCCCGTTCCGCAGGCACCGGAGGCATGACATGGGTGACCAGCCGATCGACGTCGGCCCCGTTCTTGCGCTACCTGCCCGAGCGCCTCAGCCCACTCGGTGCACGAGACGAGACGGCCCTCCGCGAACGGCTGGCCGAAGCGCCCTCCTTCGTCGCCTTCGAGGGCTACGACACGGTCGCCGTCCTCGCCGATGTGCTGCGTTCTCATGGCGTGGACCGGGCGCGCATTGCCAAATCGTGGCCGCGCGTTGCAGTCGAAGGCACCCGCGGGCAGATCCAGTTCTACCGCACGCCAGGCATCAGCGTTTGGCAATGGGCTTGGACGCCAATCCAAGTCGTTGATCGAGATCCGGCGGAGCCCGATCGCTTTCGGATCCTTCACGAAAGCTGAGAGAGCACGGAGATCCGACGGCCCAGATCTGTCCGGACTTGAGGCTGTCGGCGGCAGCACCTCCGTCTCCGACGGGTCGACCGGGACCGACGCCGCGGTGACCGTGGGGGCCGGCCCCGTCGCCTCGCCACCACCCATCAGCGCCCCCAACGCCCTTCAAACGTGGGCCGGTTCGGGTCGGCGTACTCTTGGATCTCCTACGAGGCCCTCGCTGCGGTGCACGACTATCTGGACCTGGATCGTCCGGCCACAGCGGAGGGCAGCGGGTGGCGGCCGGCGCGGCGGTGGGGCGAGCCGCTGCTCGTGTCCGGGCCCGACGCCCGGGGCGGGTTGGTCAATGGCATCCGGCGACCGTGGGCGTCGCTGACGCCTGCCGAGCGGCGCCGCCCGGTCGCCCCGGACGGAGGCTCGTGGAGCGAGTCGGTCGTGTCCCTGGCCCGATGGTGAGGCGCCCGATGCCGCAGTGGCAGGCCGTTCCCCTCTGCGAGGTGCGCCGCCCGCTCCGAGGATGCCGCAGCCGGGTGCGGTGGCGAGACCGGGGCCGGTGCCGCCGACCGGCTCCCGGACTGGGCAGGGGCGCGGACGGACCACCTTCCAGCGGGGGCGTGGACATCGTCATGGCGGGTGCGTCGTCACCGCGACATCCGCCACCGCGCCATGACCGGCACGGCGCGGTGGCCCGTCCTGCGGGCCCCGACGACCGAGACGGTGCCGGTGTCCTGGGAGTACGGCCGCGCGCCGCGCCGCGCCGCACCGGCCGTGATCACGAACCGGCGGTCGCCGCCGCGAGCGTGGTGGCCATGCGGGGCGAGGTGAACCAGTTCACGGCGTCGCGGGTCGACGGGTGGTAGGAGCCCCACTTGAGGTAGTTGGTGGTGCCGTCGTAGGTGGTGCCGGTGTACCGCGTCGAGCCGTTGGAGAACCGCTGCTTCGCACCGTCGAACCAGAGTTCAAGGGTGCCGCTCTTCCGGCCTTCGTGGATCTTCAGGGCGTAGGAGTGCCAGGTGCCGTTCTTGACCCGTGCGGTCCACAGCGGCACCGCGACATGCTTGTGGGTCCACGCCTGCAGGCGGATGCGGCCCTTGGTGATGTCCATCTCGACCGGGTGGTTCGCCGTGCCGGTGCTCGGACTGCACTTCAGCTGAAAGACGTAACGGCTCTTGCCGTCGTGGATGTTCACCTTGGATGACCAGCCCAGAAAGAAGGTGCTACCGAGCTTCAGCTTCGGGCCGACCGCCTCACAGCGCTCCCGCCCACCGGCCTGACGGGCGCGCCAGACCTTCCCCTTGACCCGGTCGCTCACCACCCCGAAAGTGCCGCCGGAGCACTGGACGTCCGGGAACGCCGAGCGACCGGCCTTGATGCGCGGGGTCCACAGCACCCGGCCGCCCTTGGCGGCCGGGGCGGCGGCGGTGGGAGCGTGGCCGTTGGCGGTCGCCGGCAAGGAGCTGCTGGTGTGTGCCGTCCGGGAGGGGCGGTTCGCGGCGGAACCTGCCGATGCGGGCCATGCCAGGACAGCGGCGACGGCTGCCGACACCGCCACCAGCCCGGCGGCCATTGCTATTTTCCGTCGTGGCGTGCGAGGTGAGCGGACGCGAGACATAAGACTCCTTGGGGCCGATGAACCGTAAGGCGGAGAGCAGGAAGTGTGACGGAGCGCCAGGAGGATGTATACCTGCCGGGGAAATCTGTGGTGGGAGGGGGGTGGCTGAGGTCATGTCCCCTGCTGCTGTCCGCGGAGGAGTACGAGGGCGTCCTGGGAGTTGGAGCCCTCCTCCGTGGTGGCGAGGATCAGGGACTCTTCGGGGGAGCGGGCGGGTACGAGAACCTGCTGGGTGACGGTGAGCTCGCCGACCGGCGGATGACGCAGCCGGTATGTGTCCGCCTCGCACGGGCGGACCCGGTGATCGCTCCACAGTGCGGCGAACTCCGGTGATGCGATGGAGAGTTGCCCGACCGGTGACGCCAGGAGCGCGCCCCCGGGGTGGTGCCCGGCAGTTCGTCGCGCCCGACATCACCAGCTGCTTCTGCGAGGGCCCGGCCGAGGCCAGGGCCACCCGTCGCCGACTGATCGGTCGGGCCGGTGACACCAACTCCCTCGTTCTGCCGGCGCATCGGGGCGGCCCAGGTGGGGCGGAGGTGGTCCGGGACGGCGACACGTTCGCCCTCGCGGCGTGGGCACCGTGCGCCCGGATCTGAACCCCGGCGCCCCGGACGAACCCGCACGGGGGTGGGCTCAGCTCGCCCTCACGCCAGCTGCGCAACGCCCCCAGGCCGCCGGAGCCGTGTACATCAGGTGTGGTTCCCGGGCCGGAGCCTCAGCCGTTGGCCAGGGTGCGGCCGAGGCATCGGCCAACGCGGCGCCCGGCCGGCTGTGCACCGATCAGCACGGCACAGGCGGACGGCAGAAAGCCGAGCACCGCGGCGGGAGCAGTGTCACGTCTGTCGGGCTCAGCGGCCGGGCGTCACGAGACCGTGGGGGTCGTGGGCCGGGTGGCCGCCGACGAGTGTGGCCAGGACGGTGATGGCGCCGATGCGGTCGGGGGCGCAGGTGGTGGGGTCGGCGTCGAGCACCGCGAGGTCCGCCAGCAGGCCGGGGGCCAGTCGGCCCTTGCGGTCCGCGGAGCCGGTGGCGTGGGCCGAGCCGACCGTCCAGGCGCGCAGGGCCGCGGTGGCGGGCACGCTCTCGTGCGGGCCGAAGGGCGCGCCGGTCTCCGTCAGCCGCTCCACCATCGCCTGCATCGCGGCGAGCGGCGCGCCCGGCGCGACGGGCCGGTCGGAGCTGCCCGGCACGGTGAGCCCGAGGTCGAGGAACGAGCGCAGCCGGTAGGCCCAGTCGGCGCGACGGGCACCGAGGCCGGCGGCCATGCTCTCGCCGAAGGCCGGGATGAAGTTGTGCTGCGGTACGGGCACCACCCCCAGGGACGCGAACGCCGCGAGCTGGTCGGGGCGTACCACCCCCGCGTGCTCGACACGGTGCCGCACCCCGGCGCGCGGCGCCTCGCGCTGCGCCCGTGCGTACGCCGACAGGGCCAGGTCGACGGCGCGGTCGCCGATGGCGTGCGCGGCCACCGTCCAGCCCGCCCGGTGCGCCGCGACGACCGTGTCGGCCATCGCGTCCGGGTCGCCCTGGAAGTAGCCGGTGTTCTCGTGCGGGCATCCGCAGAACGGTTCGGTGACGGCGGCGGTGCGCCCGAACAACGAGCCGTCCAGGAAGATTTTCACGGGCCCGACGGAAAGCGTCTCGTCCCCCAGACCTGTCCGTATCCCCAGATCGAGACCGAGCGCGATGCCGTCCTGCGGATGCGCGGTGAGCGGGTGCAGGACATCGGCGGCCACCATCAGCTGGGCCCGTGCGTGCAGCCGCCCGGTGTCACGGGCGTGCTGGTAGGCGGCGAGTTCCACGGGGGTGTGCCCGATCCAGCCGCCACCGATCCCGGCTTCCGTGAAGCTGGTGATGCCCTCGGTGAGGTAGTGGCCGGTGGCGCGGTCGACCGCCGCGCTGACGGTCGCCACGGAGTAGGGCAGCACCTGGTCCTGTACGAGGCGCTGCGCGGTCTCCTCCAGGAGCCCGTTCGGCCGTCCGTCCGCGTCCCGTGCCACGACCCCGCCGGGCGGGTCGGCGAAGCCCGGCTCCAGGGCGCCGGCCGCCCGCAGGACCGGGGAGTTGACGATGCAGGCGTGCCCCGAGGCGTGCTTGAGCCAGACGGGTCGCCCGCCCGCCGCCTTGTCCAGGGCGTCCCGGTGGGGGTGGCGGCCGTCCATGTCGCCGGGCCGGAGACCCGCTCCGACGACCCACGCCCCGGCGGGCAGCTCCGCCGCGTGCGCGGCGACCGCCGCGTGCACCTCGTCCGGATCGCGCGCCCCGGACAGATCGAGCTGACTCAGCGTCAGGCCGAACCAGGCGGTGTGACAGTGCGCGTCGTGGAAGCCCGGGACGACGGTCGCGCCGCCCGCGTCGAGCACACGGGCCGCGGCGAGGTGCTCCACGTCCTCGTCGAGGCCGACGACGCGACCGTGCAGCACTCCCAACGTGCGTGCCGTGGGCCGCTGTTCGTCGCATGTCAGGATGCGCGCGTTGCGCACCAGGAGATCGAGCAGCACGGGTTTTCCTCTCCTCACCGCCACACCTTTTCCTGACGGTCGTACGTCCGCCCCGCGGGTGCGGGGTGCTTGCGGAGCTCGCCCTTCGCGACGCGCTCCGACGGGGTCATGGGGAGCCGGTCGCGCAGCTCCCAGTAGCGGGGCACCTTGAAGGCGGCCAGCCGTTCGCCGCAGTGGGCGGCGAGGTCGTCCGGATCGGGCGCCGGCTCCTCGCCGTCCGGCACGACGTACGCCTTGATCTCCTCGCCGCGCAGCTCGTCGGCGACCGGGACGACGGCGGCCAGGTGGACGCGCGGGTGCGCGGTGAGCACCTCCTCCAGCTCGGCCGCCGAGACGTTCTCGCCGCTGCGGCGGATCATGTCCTTGAGGCGGCCCCGGAAGTGGACCCGGCCCTCCTCGTCCAGGTGGCCGAGGTCCCCGGTGTGGAACCAGCCGTCCGCGAACGCGGCCGCCGTCTCGTCCGGGCGGCCGAGATAGCCCGCCATCATGCCGGGGCCGCGCAGCTGGATCTCGCCCACCGCGTGGGCCGGGAGCGAGGCGCCGTCCGGCCCGGCGATGCGGACGGCGCGATGGAGCAGCGGCCGTCCGATGCAGCCGCTGCCCACGGCCGCGTCGTGGTCCGCGGGCCCGACACGCAGGTCCGCGCCGGTCTCCGTCATGCCGAACGCCTCGTACCACGGGACGCCCCAGCGCTCCTCCAGCCGGGCGTGCAGCGCGGGCGGAATGGCGGAGCACTGGACGGCGCGTACGCGGTGGTTGCGGTCCTCGGGGTGCTCCGGCATCCGCAGCAGCAGCGTGGGCATCAGGCCCAGGCAGTAGAGGTACGTGACGCGGTGCTCCCTGACCTTCTGCCAGAACGTGGTGGGGTGGAAGCGGTCCAGGACGACGAGGCGGCTGCCCGCGAGGAGGGCCGCGGCGACGTTCCACTGCGGGTCGATGTAGTGGAACGGCTGGCAGGTGAGCAGGGTGTCGTCCGGCCCCAGGTGCGGGAACTCGGTGACGAGGCTGCCCGCCAGGGACAGCCAGTAGCGGTGCGGCAGGAGGCAGCCCTTGGGGCTGCCGGTGGTTCCGGAGGTGTACTGGACGTTGACGAGTTCGCCGGGGCCGGGCGGGCCGCCGTGGGGAGGAGGGGCCGGAACGACAGGAGGTGATGGCTTGTCGACGTACCGGACGGCGCGCAGGGTGGGGACGGACGCCAGCAATTCCTCGGCCATGGGGCGGAACTCCTCGCATGTCACGAGGAGTTGGGCACCGGAGTCCCGTAGTACGTGCTCCGCGTCGTGGCTGCGGTAGGCCGTGTTGACGGGCACCATGGCGGCGCCGAGCGCCGCCAGGGCCAGCCAGGTGAGCGGGAACTCCGGGCGATTACGGAGCAGGACGGCGACGCGGCCGTCCCGCCCGACACCCGCCCCGCTCAGGTCCGCCGCCGTCCGCCGGACGCCGCGTGCGACGTCGGCGAAGGTGAGGTCGCGGGCGTAGTCGTCGAACGTCCAGGCCACCCGGTCGGGCCACAGGGCCGCCGCCCGTTCCACGAGCGTCGCCAGATCGGGTACGGACTGCGGCGGCGGGCCCGTACGGTCCGGGCCGTCGGACGGGATCACCGGTCGCCCTCCTGGACCGGCGCGGGCGACTGGGCGAACGCCTCCCGGGGGCGGTCGTGTTCGCCGCTGTGCCCGGTGATCTGGGCCGCCGACACCTCACGTGCCAGGGCCTGCTCGACGGTGCCGTCCAGGCCCTCGTCGATCAGCTTCTTGGCGAGCGCGAGCGCGAACGGCGGCCGTTCCGCGAGGGCGGACGCCAGCTCGGTCGCCACGGTCTCGTGCCGCCCCGGTGCGCTGACCCGGGTGACCAGACCCAGCCGCCGCGCTTCCCGGGCGTCGAAGTGCTCGCCCAGCAGGACGAGTTCCTTCGCCTTGATCGCGCCGACGGTGGTGGTCAGCAGGCGTGAGACGCCCCCGGTCACGCTGAGCCCGACACCCACCTCCGGGAAGCCGAACCGGGTGCCCTCCGCCGCGACGACCAGGTCGCAGGAGAGGGCGAACTCGCAGCCCGCCCCCAGCGCGTACCCGTGCACGGCCGCCACGACGGGGAAGGGGGCGTCCCGGATGAGCCGGGTCACGTCCTGGATGCGGTCCAGGCGGGCGCGGGTTCCCGCCGCGTCCGCCGGCGCGGGCTCGGCCTTCAGGTCGTGGCCGGAGCAGAAGGCCCGGCCCGCGCCGCAGAGGACGACGGCGCGCACGTCGTCGTCGGCCGCCCTGTGCAGGGCCGCCAGCAGGTCGTCGACGAGCCGCTCGGTCACGGCGTTCAGGCGGTGCGGCCGGGACAGGCGGATGCGCGCGATGCCGTGGTCGAGGACCGTGTACGCGACACAGGGATCCCCGGTGCCGCCGGCCGGACGGACGCTGTTCGCCGTACCGGTGGGAAGGGTGTCAATAGCCACAAGGTGCTCCTCAGGAGTCGCCCAACAGCGCGCACGTTACTCTATCGATCGGTCGATCGATAGAGCTTGTGCGCGGCCGTGCGGACCCGGTGAGCCGACGGACTTACGGCGTCTGAAACGGGGGTGGGGTGAGGGGCGGCGACGGCCGTACGCCGCCGTGCGCAGGGCGAGGCGAGAGGGGAGCGGCCAAAGGGGCGTCAGGTCGAGGCGGGCGCGCTCGCGCCCAGGCTGACCTGCCAGATCTCCTCCACCAGCGCCCGCGCCGTGTGGATCTCGGCGGGCGCGGGACGCGGCATCGTGTGCGCCGGGACGCCGAGCAGCTGTAGCGCCAGGCGCGCGTGTGCCGTCGCCACCCCGTCGAGCGCGATCGAGCCGTCGGGGGAGTACCACTTGGCCACCGCGGAGCACATCTCCAGCAACGCCATCCGCGCGAAGGTCCGGTCGGGCACCGTGAACAGGCCGGAGGCGCAGCCGTTGGCGATGGCGCGCCGCCAGTGGTCCTCGTACGCGTCCCTGAGGGCCACCATCGCCGTGCGGCGCTCGGGCCCGAGCGCCTCCAGCTCGTTGTCGACCACGGCGGTCTCCTCCGGACGCAGCGCGTGCGTGAGCACGTGAACGTGGACGAGCCGGATGATCTGTGACTGCGGGTCGGGCGCGTCCGCGACGACCCGCTCGGCCGCGTCGTTCAGCCGGTCGAGGCTGGCCCGCATGATCGAGGCGAGCAGCTCCTCCTTGGTGCCCATGTAGTGGTAGAGGGTCGCGGACGACATCCCCGCGCCCTCGGCCAACTCCCGGATGCCCACGCCGTGGAAGCCTTTCGTGGCGAACAGGCGGATCGCCGCGTCCCAGACCTGGCGACGTGCGTTCGCGCCGGCGCGCGTGCTGGGAGCCTTGGGCACGGGGACGATCCTTCGCTCGGAGCGGGCATGCGGGACGGACGGCCCGAGTTTACCGCGCCCTATCGGTCGATCGATTGGCAAGCGTGCGCCGCAACCACGAGAGCCGCCCGGGACAGGCGCCCGCCGCCGCGCCGGACGCCGCACCGCCACGGTCCCGGCGCCGTGGCTACCGCCCGGCCTCGTCACCCGTGCGCGCCCGCCTTTGCCGCAGCGCCCCGACGGCGGCCGCCGCCACGGTGACCGACAGCGTCAGGAACAGCGAGCGCTGGGTGGTGGAGTCGAAGGCCAACAGCACGAGGACCGCCGTCAGGGCCGCGACGACCGTCCACGACAGGTAGGGGTAGGCCCACATCCGCACCGCCGGTGTCCGCCCGTGGCGCTCCGCCCGCATGCGGCTGCGGATCTGGCACGCCGCGACGCACAGGTACATGAGGACGATCACCGCCCCCGTGGAGTCCAGCAGGAAGGTGAAGAGCGTGGCGGTCCCGGCGAAGTACTTCGAGGCGAGGGTGAGGAGCCCGGCCAGAGCGGCCACGAGCACGGCGGGTACGGGGACGCCGCGCGCGTGGGTCCGCGCGAAGACGCGGGGCGCCTCGCGCTGGTGGGCCAGTGCGAACAGCATGCGGGACGCCGTGTAGAGGCCGGAGTTCAGGCAGGATGCCACGGCGATCAGCACGATCACGTCCATGATCCGGCCCGCCTGGGGCACGCCCAGCGCGTCGAGGGCCGCCGAGTACGGGCTGGTCGTGACGCTCGCTTCGTCGTACGGCAGCAGCGTGACGATGACCCCGATGGAGCCGATGTAGAAGATGAGGATGCGTGCGGTGGTGGAACGGATCGCCTTGCGCACGGCCTCCGCCGGGCGCGGCGCCTCGCCCGCCGCGATGGTGACCACTTCGGCGCCGCCGAACGCGAAGATCACGGTCAGGACGCTCGGCAGGACCGCGTACCAGCCCTCCGGGGCGAAGCCGCCGTGCCCGAGGAGGTTGGCCGCGCCGGGGGAGTCCGTGCCCGGCAGCAGCCCCGCGACGGCCAGGGCGCCCAGGCCGATGAAGGCGACGATGGCCACCACCTTGATCAGGGCGAACCAGTACTCCGCCTCGCCGAACGCGGCCACGTGGATCAGGTTGGACGCCGTGAGCGCGGCGAGGAGGACCAGGGACGCGACCCAGGCGGGGACCGCGGGGACGAGGTGGTGGGCCAACTCGCCGCCGATGACCGCCTCCAGGCCGACCGTCACCCACCACGAGTAGGCGTAGAGCCAGCCGATCGCGAGCCCGCACCAGCTGCCGAACTCCCGCGAGGCGTAGTGCGCGAACGAGCCGGTGCTCGGGTCCGCCACGGCCAGTTCGGCGAGCATCCGCATGACGAGGATGACCAGCAGGCCCGCGATGGCGTACGAGACCAGGGCCGCCGGGCCGGTGCTGCGGATGACCGTTCCCGACCCCACGAACAGGCCCGCGCCGACCACCCCGCCGATGGCGATCATGCTCATCTGGCGGTTCCGCAGGCCGCGTTCGAGGCCGGAGTCGCCGCCCGCGCGCCCGGTGGCTGTGCCGGCATCCCCGGCGGCGGTCGGGCTGCCGGTGCCCTGGTGGGGCGTCTCCGTGGCGAGGGGGCGAGACGCCGCCTCGGGCGGTGGTGCCTGTCGGGGTGCTGCTGGATCCCGGGTCATGACGTCTCCCTCACTCGATCGACCGATCGATTGGTTTGCGTCAAGGTAGGGCCGGAACCGAGCTGGGACAAGACTTCTCGCCGAGGGGATTCCCGAATGCGGTCAAGACATCCCTGGTCATCCCTTGATCGCTCCGTCGGAGAGGCGCTGGAGGGGTGGGCCGACGCCGAGGGTGCCGGAGAGGCGAAAGTATTGCGTTGCTCCGGATCGACGCCCTACGCTATCGATCGATCGAGCGAGATCGTATGCCCCCTCAACAGGCACATATGCCCCCTCAGCGGGCACATGAGCGGCGAGCCGGAGGAACACCGTGGACGTCCCGCATCTCCTTCACGCCGCGCCGGTGCACTTCGACGAACTCGACCTCAACGGCCATCTGCACAACACGCGTTACGCCCTGCACGTCGAACGCGCCACGACGGCGGCCTTCGCCGGGGCCGGATACGACACCGGGGGCGCCGGGGAGCGTCACCCCGATCTGCGCTACGTCGTGCGCCAGTTCGCCATCGAGTTCCAGGCCCCGGTGGACGGTGCGGACCGGCTCGCCGTCGACCTGTGGCTGACTCATCTGGGGCGTACGAGCATGAGGTGGCGCTTCCATGCCCGACAGGGTGGTGATCCGCTGCCCCGGGCCACGGGTACCCGTACCCTCGTCAAGGTCGGTCCGGACGGCAGGCCGTCCCCGTGGTCCCGCACGATGCGACTCTGGCACGCGGCGCTGCGCGACGGGTCGGCAAAAGCGCGTACCTGACGCCCCTTGCTGCGCTCCGGGTATCCGGGACGGCGTGCTTCGCGCCGTCCCGGACAGGAGCCCCTCGTGTCAGTGCTGCGGGTGAGGGCGTGGGGGGAACACGGACCGCCGATGCCTGGTGGCGGCGCCCTTGGCGTCGCGTCCGATGGCGATGCGCAGGCGAATGGCGTTGATCACCTCTGCGACGCCCAGGACGATGGCCATGATGCCCGTCACCGAAGTGAGCGCGGCGATCGAACCGAACGGCGAGACGATCAGCACGATGCCTGCGAGCAGGGTGATGATGCCCAGGAAGAGCTGCCAGCCACGCGCGGGGGCTTGGCGAGCCGAACCTGCGGCCGCGGTCACCATGATGCCGCGCACCAGCCAGCCGAAGCCGATCCAGAGGGCGAGCAACAGGGTCGATTGCAGGGTGCCCCGGAAGCAGATGAGTCCGAGGAGCACACTGATCGCACCCGTGATGAAGTGCAGTGCCCGCAGATGCCCGGGAACGTGTGTGCCGAAGGCGCCGGCCAGTTGGAAGACACCGCTGACCAAGAGGTAGACGCCGAAGGCGATACCGACGACGAGCAACGTTTTGCCCGGCCAGACCAGGACGATCACGCCCAGGGCGATCGACGCCAGGCCGATGGTGAACAGGGCCTGCCAGCCGAGGTTGGTCAGCATCCCCAGGTGCTCGCTTTCCGCAGAGGCGTCTGGGGGTTGCTGCGGGCCGTCGTCCGAGGCCGTGGGGGGATTCGTCATGCCTGCCACCTCTCTCATGGGACGACACGGTCGAATACGGACGTTTCCATCGTCACCCTTTCAGCCCCGTCCCGCTTGGGGGAGCTTCGTCGCGCTCGGGTGGACGCCCGTCCCGGGCACTTGCGCCACAGCCTGCATCCACGGACCGACTGCTCGGGGTACGTCCACGGAGTGCGCCGCGGCGGGTCATCCGGGCACGAGCACGGCGGCGCCGTTGACCCGGTCTGCGGCCAGGTCCCTCAGAGCCTGGTCGGCACGGCTCAACGGATACGGGCTGACGGTGACTTGGATGCCGATCCGCGCGGCCGTGTCCAGGAAGTCGCGGCCGTCCTGCCGTGTGTTGGAGGTGACGCTGCGCAGGTTCCGCTCCTCGAAGAGGTGGCGCCCGTAGTTGAGTGCGGGGATGTCGGTGAGGTGGATGCCCGCAACGGCGAGCGTTCCCGAACGGTCCAGCGCCTCCAGGGCCACGGGCACCAGGTCACCTACCGGCGCGAACAGGATCGCCGAATCCAGCGGTTCGGGAGGGCGGTCGTACGCGCCTCCCACGGAGGAGGCGCCGAGGTCGACGGCGAGTTCACGGGCTCGTACCGAGCGGGTCAGCACGTGGACGGTGGCGCCTTCGGCCAGGGCGACCTGCGCCGCCAGATGGGCCGAGGCCCCGAAGCCGTAGATTCCGAGTCGGCCGTTGGGCGGCAGGGCGCTACGACGCAGCGCCCGGTAGCCGATGATCCCGGCACACAGCAGTGGTGCCAGCAGGGTGGCGTCCTGGTCGTCCGGGAGCGCGTAGGCGTAGTCCGCCGGGACGAGGGTGGCGTCGGCGAAACCGCCGTCCGCGTCCCAGCCCGTGTAGAGGGAGGCAGGGCAGAGGTTCTCGCGACCGGCCCGGCAGTAGCGGCAGCTGCCGCAGGTGCCCCGCAGCCACGCCCCACCAGCGCGGTCACCGGCCCGGAACCGCGTGACGGATTCGCCGACGGCGGCCACGCGGCCGACGATCTCATGGCCGGGAACGGTCGACGGCCGGTGCGGTGGCAGGTCGCCTTCGGCCAGGTGCAGGTCCGTGCGGCAGACACCACACGCCTCCACCCACAGCAACAGCTCGCCAGGACCCGGCGCGGGCACAGGACGGTGCACGGATGCCAGCGGGCGGTCCGCGATCGGACCAGGACTGTGAACAGCCCACCCGGTCAGCACGTTCGGAGCCGGCTCGCGCACCATGTTCCCAGCCTGCCGCCGTCCGGCGGGTCCGGCAAACGCTCACCGCACCGCCGTCCGCAGGCGAACATCGTGGGTCCACCGGCTCGCCCGCGGTTCCGGCTCGGCCCTCCCCCTGCCCGCCCTCGGTTCAGCGGCCGTACCCATGCGGTGGGTCGGGCTGATCGGGCTGATCGGGCTGGTGGCGTTCGGTCGGGGACCGTGGTGACCGTCAGCGTGTTCCTGGCCGGGGCCGCGGTGTGGTGTCCGGCCGGAGCGTGGCCGGGTTCCCGGGAGAGAACGGTCAAGGCCGTCGAACGCCACAGCCGGTGGTTGGTGCCGGTCGTGTCCATGGTCGCCGGTGCGGTCGTTGCGTGTCGGTGTTGGCCGACCGCCCGTTGGGGGTCCGGCTCTGCCGGCCGGATGCCTCCGCCACACCGCGGGCGCCCGGCGACTTCGCGGGGCACCGCCGGATCGCGTGAGAGAGAAGGCATCAGCACCGGCTCGGGTCTCGCGATCGGCCAAGCGGTGGCCATCGCCCACGGTGGCACGGTCCGTGACGAGCCGCCCCGGGGGTACGGCGTTCGCGGTGGCCTTCCCTTGTAAGGCTGCCCACTGCCAGGCCGTCGGCATCGCCCCTCGCACATCCGGGGGCACAGGGATGGCGACCTGATGGATCGCCGCGGACGATGGTGCTCGAACCCTCGGCGCGGCGGCAGATCTCCTGAGTCCGTGCTGCACACGTGTAGGGCACGACCGGCGGCCTCAGGAGGTGACCGCGTGCAAACTCCCCCCAGGGCTGACTCCCGCGCACACCCGAAAATGCGAGGGCCCTCGCTGGGAACCTGGCAGTCGCGGGTGGCCCTGGCAGTGATCGTGCTGGTCCTCCTCATGACCACTCTGCTGCTGGCTCGGTTCGGCCTGGAGGACTTCGTCCATGATCTGACCTTCGCCGGTCGCATCACCGGTGCCGTCCTTCTCGTGGTCTCGTTCACCACGCTCGTGGGCACCGCCGCGGTCCTGGACCACTGGATCCGGCAGACCTTCCCCTACTCCGGTCTGGTTGCGCTGATCGGCACGTTCGCGGCCTTGCTGACCAATGCCATGCTCCTGGTGCAGACCGTCAAGAACGGCGATTCCGCCGCCTACCCGGCGCTGTTCGGCGCGCTCACGGCGGGTTCGGCGTGCGCTGTCTTCGCGGTGTGGCGGACGTCGGTCGTGATCCCCGCTCCGAAGCGGGTGGCCGCCGCGCTGAGCGTCTCCTCGGTCATCGCGATCGCCAATTTCGGCTACCAGGACCTCTACCAGCCGTTCCAGCGACAAACCAGGCCGCTCATCACGTTGTCCATGGGAAAGGCGGTGCTGAGCAAGGACCGCAAGGCATTCGCCGTACCGGTCGACATCACCCTCCAGAACAACGGCGACGTGGGTTTCTACGTGCTCGGCACCGAGTTCCACGTCATGGGGAAAAAGGTTCCGCTGAGTCGGGAGGACCGACTTCGCCAGCAGTGGCGAACCGATGCCGAGCAGTGGCGCAAGTCCTCGGAAGTGAACCCGCTCTCCCGCCGGGAGATTCACCAGCCCGGGCAGTTGGTCGAAGCACAACCGTGGATGCCCTATGGACAATGGGTTGAGTCGAAAGACACCTTCGCCACAAAAGTGGTGGTGCAACTGCCCAAGGACACGTCGTACGACCAGGTGGCGTTCTATGCCACCGCGAGCCTCGCGCGCAAGGACCGGCTGGTGCTGCAGCCACCGCTCGACTTCGTGGCGTACTCCTGGGGTAAGGAAAAAGTCCCCGGATGGGTGAAGGAGCAACAGAAGAGCGGTCTGGACTCTCTCATCTACCGTGCCAGGGTGCACGAGAACAATGCGATCGACGAACGCACAAGGGATCCGCGGTTCGTCACCGTCTACTGGAGGTTCGGCACGCACGGCGCGAGCGTGCAGACAGCCATTGGGCGGAAAGGCGAGGAAGACAGCATCGCCACCCCTGAGCAAGCACGCGAACTGGTGGGCCGGTACGGCCTCGTCGACCTGTTCACCGGCCCGGTCGAGCGGACCCTGTGGGACATCAAGAGCCAGCGGTGACGGGCACCGTCGCGTCGGGCGCGCCGGAATGCCGGTCCAGTCGCTCCAGCCAAGCCACCAGGGCGAGCGACCTGTTCACGCGATCCCAGGAGTACGAGTCCCCCAGGCCGAGCTGGGCCTCCCGCACGGCCCGGCACAGCGTCTCGACGTCGAACATCTCCGCGATCAGCGGATGTCGGGCGGAGCGGCACAGGGCGATGAGTTCGTCGCCGTGTATCCGCAGGCCGCGGGAGTAGAGGTCGTTGAAGGGCACCTTGACCGCCCGGCCGTGGATCGGGGCCGGGAGGAGATCCGCCATGGCCTCACGGAGAACGGCCTTCGGACGGCCCGGCTGGAACGTGGCTGCGGCGGGCAGGCGGCTCATCGTGGCGACGACCTCCGGGTCGAGGAAGGGGTGCGAGAGGAAGAACCCGTCCCGTCGTGCGCGCTGCCAGGACACCAGGTCGGGAGCGGCGGCGTAATTGGCGGCGTCGTAGAGCGACCGTTCCGGCTTGCGCCCGAACACGAACCGGCTCTCCGCGATGCCCGCATCCCGATAGCCGTGAGCGCGCGCGAATCCGGATCGCAGCCATCTGGGGCGGTTGAAGGTGCCGAGGCCGCCGAGAACGGTTCCGCCGCGGAGGAGCGCGGTGATCCGTTCGGCTGCCAGCGGCGCGGTCGGCTGCACCACGTAGGTGCGGACGATGTCCCGCAAGCCCCGCTCGCTTCCCGCGGCCCAGGCACGTGCCTGCTCGGTCATCTGCCGGAGCTGCCCCGTGCGGGCCAGCCTGTGCAGGTGGAACGGGTTGGCGTCCACGATCGGATCGGCCCCGCAGCCGGTCAGGAGCGTGTCACAGCCCAGTTCCGCGACCGCGGCGTGCAGCCTGGCCCAGAACGGGGCACGGAAGGCGTGCGCATGAGGCTCGTCGGCGTCTCCCGCGTGGTGCTGGAAGTCGTCGAAGTCGGCCACGTCGTCGGCATCGACGATCACGGGGCGGGCCGCGGGGGTGTGACGGCAGATCTCCTCCATCGCGACGTCGAGGTACGACCGCTCCGCGGCCAGCTCCCCGCGGGAGAATCGCCCGGCGAGCAGGACCAGGTCCTCCCCGGCGCCGCCCCGTTCCGTGGCCAGCAGGCGTGCGGCGAGCAGCGCGACGCTGGTGGAGTCGGTGCCGCCCGAGACATGGCATGCCGTCGTCGTGCCCATGCGGCGTCCGACAGCGTTCTCCAGCGCGAGACGCAACTCCTGCGCGGCCTCAGCCAGGCAGGAGCCGCCGGCAGTCGGCTCGGGCGGGTCAGTGGCCCGACGGGCGCGTCGCAGCGTACGACGGCGCATCTGCCCGGTGTGCGACAGCTCGACCACCTCGCCGCCGAGGACGCGGTGCACCCCGGCGAAAGGGGTGAGGTCCGCGTGCGGTTGCGCCAGGTTCCCGGTGAGGTAGCGGCAGAAGTAGCGGGGGTCCAGCTCTGCGACGCTCCCCAGGCAGCGGACCGAGGTGCTCACGGCGTTCACGCGGCCACCGGACTCCCTGAAGAACAGCGGGATGCGTGCCTGCTCGTCGCGCGTCAGAAGGATGCGGTCGCGGTACACCACAACAGCCGCGTAGTCGCCGGCCGGCACAGGCGGGGCGGCCCCCTGCCCGCCGGAGTCGAGGAGGCCGCGCGCGCCCGCCGCCCGGTCACGGGCCGAGCCGACCCAGCCGACGACGGCCGCGGTGCCGGCCCGCGAGGAGACCGTCGTCACGAGTCCCTGACGCGCCATGGCTTCGCTCGTCAGGAGCCTCGGTGCGCCCCCGGCCCATTCGAGGCGGAGCGCATCCATGTCACTGTCCTCCGCAGCCGAACGAGAGCACCGGCGTGAAGGCGTGCCCTCGCGGATCGGCGTCGGGGATGCACACACCGCCCGAGGCTGTCCACGCGTGCAGGGCGAACGGGTGTTCACGCACACCCACGTGGAGTACGGCTTTCAGGCCACGCCGCCGCAGCAGGACGAAGGCCGTCACCGCCTCGGACTTGCAGTCGCCGTTGACGAACCAGCTTCTGCTGCTGTGTGACTGCACTGCTCGCTTCAGCCGTCCGACCTCCTCCGCGGAGGGGAGGTCCGCACGGGCATAATCCGGGGCGGCCAAGGGCAGCAGCCGCAGGACGCGCCCGAATCCAAGGGTCCGGATCAGCAGGTGCACTCCACCCAACCGGAGCCCGACGCCGACGTCCGCATATTTCTTCCGGCGGCCCGCCGCGCACCCGGCACGCATAAGACCGGAGATAATTTCGGCGCGTTCCTCAGGGATTCCGGAAGTGAATTTCTGGACTTCCGTCGTCGCCAATCCGAGAAAACGCGTCCGCTTCCAGTCCGCGATCAGTGCCCCGTCGGACATCCGGGTGACACGGCAATGCGGTGAGAGGGCCCTTGCCATGGCTGCCAGGGCATCACTGTCCTCTGCCACCGCATATCCTCCAGGATTCCACCGTGAACGGTTTCAGGACTGGTATCCGTGACCGTCGTAGAGCCCGCCGCTGAAGCCGCGGATCAGACGGCCGTTACCGAGAAGGACGAGCCGATGCGGCTTACGGCGCCGCAGCAATCGGAGAAACATCGCCTACCTCCAGAACTGGCAGAACATCAACTCCAGGCTACTCTCCGCCGAATGCCCCGCAACCGGACTGCTACACCTCCAAGAACCACTTCCACCGTGGCTTCGGGAGCTGGCCGAGGTGACGGGCCAGGGCTTGCCAGTTCTTCAGGCGCGCGATGCCGTGCCCGACCCGGATGCGTCGCGAGGAATGCGCCGTGCGCCGACGCTCATGGGAAGGTGAGGAGGCCCGGCAGGCGGCGTCTATGTGCCTTCCCGAAGCACACGGTCGACCAGTTCGTCCTGGGCTTCGCTGAGGCCCGGATCGGCGAATTCGACGGTGCGGTCGTCCACGGTCACGGTGTACCGGAAGCCGTCCGGCACACCAGGGGTGGACTCGGCCAGGCTGTCGGCGATGGCGGCGAGCGCGAGGCGTTCCCATTCGGCTGCGTCAGGCCGGCCGGAGGTGTCCAGCTCGACCTGGCGTGTCAACCCGGCCAGGCCGCCGCTCCTGGTCACCCGGATCCGCATGGCGCCGGCGCGACCGGGCAGCTCAGGGGCCGGGATGAGACCAGATCAGCCATTGCTGTTCCCGCTCACACCCACCTCGAACCACGCCTTGAGGACCGCCTCGTACTCCAGTCCCTTGCCGTAGCGCTTTGCCGCGGCGGCGAGCGTCGCTCGGGCGAAATCCTGGAAAGTGGCGTTCGGATCCAGTTCGCCGGAGGTGATCGTGTCGTACCAGATCTGGCCGGCCTTCTCCCAGGCGAAGCCGCCGATGCCGGTCGCGACAAGGTAGAAGGCGTGGTTGGGGATGCCCGAGTTCGTGTGGACTCCGCCGTCATCTTGGCTCGTCTCGACGAATGCGGCCATGTTGTCCGGTTGGGGGTCCTTACCGCCCAGCCGGCGGTCGTTGAAGGCCGTGCCCGGAGACTTCAACGACCGCAGGGCCTGCGCCTGCACCGTGGGGGTGAAGATTCCGGCACCGATCAGCCAGTCCGCCTGTTCGGCGGTCTGGCGTCGGGCGAACTGCTTGGCCAGCGAGCCGAATACATCGGAGATCGACTCGTTGAGGGCGCCCGACTGATCCTGATACACGAGCCCCGCGGTGAATTGCGTGACCGCGTGGGTCATTTCGTGGGCGGGAATATCGACGGCCACGGTGAAGTCGTTGAAGACCTGTCCGTCACCGTCGCCGAAGACCATACGTTCGCCGTCCCAGAACGCGTTGTTGTAGCTGCGGCGGTAGTGGACGCTGGCGTCCAGCGGCATGTTGTTGCCGTCGACCGAGTTTCGGCCGTACGCCTCCTTGTAGAGGTTGAAGGTGAGGCCGAGGGCGTCGTAGGCGCGGTTGACGCAGCCGTCCGCGACCGGATCGGCCCCGTCGGGCCTGACCACATCGCCGGGCAACCCGAGGCCGTGGTGGGCGTCGAAGATCGTCCGCTCCAGACGGGGCTCGGCTGCTGGAGCGGCCGGCGCCATGAGGCCGGGCGATTCGATCCGGAAGGCCCGGAACGCGGCCTCGGCGTCAGCCTCGAGGGTGGCGCGGGCGGACTCGCTCACCTTGGGGTCGTCCGACTCGGCGAGTCTCTCAAGGACGAACGGCGGCACAATGGTGCAGAAGCAATTGCCCGGCTTCGGCACTCGGCGTTCCCCGTCTTGGGGGAGGGGCGTATGCATACGGAAGAGGTCCCCGGCACCGGCAGCGAGGTCCATGCGCCGGCCTCAGTACCACCCTGATGGCCTGCCCAGGCGGGCGGAATGGAGTAGTGCAGCCGCAGCGCCGGGCCGGGACGGAGCCACTGCCGGCCCGTCTGCATCAACCGGGTCGGCAACGATGATGCAGCTTGGGTGCCCCCGGTGCCGCCACTCGGCGGACGATGCCCTCAGGCGGGGGAGCCCCACGAACCTGCTCTGCGCGAAGTGCTCTGCCGACGGGTGTATGCCCGGGTGCGTCAATTGAGCGGACCAGCGGGGTAATCGGCCTGCCCGAGCGGCTGAGGTGCGTGTCTCTGCCCGCCGGACGGGACGAATGGCCCCCGATCGATCTTCCGGCCTGCCCCACCAGTGGCTGAACCACGCACCCCGTAAGAGAATCGAATCAAGCATTGCACATGCCCAGAGAGGTACCTCTGTACCGACGACTACCGGAACCCCGGTATGAGGCTTTGGAGTTATCAGCCGGTACGCCCTCACCGCTTCAACTCCTGGGCTCGACGGCAGGCAGGAGGAAGTTTCACCATGCCCGATATATGGATGCCTCAGGCCATCAACGCAGATGTCGGTGACCATGCTCCTTGTGACCCGGCGTTCCCGGCGAAAGCGATCGCGCACATCACGGCGGACCGCATCGCCAGCGCGGCGGCTCCGCAGGACTTGGTGCCATTCGCCAATCTGAAGAGCTTCTTCACGCACAGCGGGATAGGGATGGCCCCGCATCTCCTGTGGAACCCCTTCACCGGGGCCTTCGCCCAGTTCTTCCCCGCCACGTCCCGGAGCAAGGCCCTACGCGACTTGGCTGGCGGCACCCACACCAATCGCGCGGGCAAGGTCGTCATCCAGATCGAGGCGCTGTTCTTCCCGCACTGTCGTGTCGACGGCAAGGTGTACGCCAATCTGGCCGATACCCCGTGCAAGGGATGGGAAGAACTCAACGCATGGGTTCACTCCTGGGGTGTGCCGAACACGTGGCCCATGGGTCGGCCCACCGATTTCACCGCGCATCGCTCCGAGAGTAAGTGGGAGTCCGAGGGCGGCTGGTACGCGCACGCCCACGTGCCGGAGAACGACCACGTCGATCCCGGATCATGGCCTGTCTTCGTGACGCAGCCGCGGGCCACCGAGCCGTTCCCCGGTCCGGCCTTCTTCCACACCGGCCAGAAGTCGCCGGTCATCGCGGCCATGCACAATCGGCTCATCGCTGAAGGATGCAACCGGTACCCACCCGGTGACGAGACCGACGTATGGGAATCGGGAGACGTGGAATCCTACGCGGTCTGGCAGGGCAAGCTCGGCTTCTCGGGCAGCGACGCCGACGGGGTTCCGGGTAAGTCCAGCTGGGAAAGGCTGCACGTGCCTCACCTCGTCTGACGCGACGACAAACCAGCGGTATCCCAGGGATGCTGACGAACCCGCGGCATCCCTGGGATGCACTCCATTTGCGTGGGGTCGGCCGGTACCTGGTCGTGGTGGATCACCAGTGGTGTGCGCCGTGGTCGGTGCTGCCCCACCGCAGGTCGCAAGGGGTAGGAGGCAAGGTGGTTTTCCTTTCCAACGTCCGTTTCGGCAAACGCAACAACGACGTGAAATCCGTCCAAAGTGCCTTGGTAGCTGCGGGATTCAGCCTTCCAGCGGGAGTCACGGGAATTTATGAGGGACAGACCAGGTCCGCATATGCTGCCTGGCAGAGGTCACTGGGCCTCACTGGCTCGGATGCCGACGGGTTCCCCGGCTGCTCTTCCCTGACGAGGCTCGGCCGTAAATCGGGGTTTGGGGTGGATTGCCGGCAGCCGGGCGCCATTTCGACGAGTTCGGTCCGGTTCTCGAAAAACTCTGCTATGCCCAATAACGAGGCTACAGCGAGAGGATTCGCGGAACAGGTATGCACCATGACCGGCGCCCCGTCGAGCTGGATCACCGGGGTCAGCAATCACGCGAACCTGCTCACTCTTATGTTCCGGGAGTCGTCCTTCAACTCGAACGCGGTGAACCTGCACGACGTCAACGCAACGGGAGCCGTCCAGTCGGACGGGGCGCATTTCAACTGCTCACGCGGTTACGCACAGGTGACTGCCGTGACATTCGCCGAGAACCACGAAGAGGGTACCTCCCATCTGATCTACGACCCACTGGCAAACATCGCGGCGGCCATCAACTACATCTGGCACAGGTACGGAGACATCTCACGTGTCCAACAGGCAAACCCGAACCTGCCGCCCCATCCCTACTGAGGAGCGGATGCCGGTTCCTCGCGTAAGGGCAGAGCCGCGGAATCGACGCAACCGTATCGGAGAAATGCCGTTGCAATGGATCGATTCGCCAGGGGCTCTCCCCGCCAGCTGAACAGCCTGCCAAGGAGATCGCCATGACCAGCCCGGAACATGGACACCCAGAGCACGAAGACTTTCCGTGGACCATCTCCGTGGCAGACCACCCACCGCGTACCGAGAGTTCGCAGTACCGGGCCAGCCGCAAATTGATGGGCGACCTCGTCGGGACAACTGGTGATTGGGTGTTTGCGCCCGGACCGTACCAGGACCATCACGGTGGGGGAGTGTGGGTCAAGGACAGCGACGGCTGGCTGTGCCTGTTTCTGCCGCTTGGAATCGAGTGGTCGGCGCAATTCTGCGCGGATCCCTCGAAGGTGGACCACGTCCGCCGCTACGCCGCGCGGGTGGTCGGAGCGTTCCCGGACACCCTGCCCGGCTATGCGAGCTTCGGCTACGACGACGGCCAACGGCTCCTGGACACCCCCATCGAGACCGCAGATCAGGTGGCCGAGTGGACGGACTCGATTTTCAACGCCTCGGTGCCACTGCCCGCCGGCACCCACTCAGGGGTGCTCCCGAAGACCGCCGGGTACCACCACTACCCCAAGCCGATCGTGGACATCGACCACTTCCGGTACGACGACTTCGCACTGTTCGTGACGGACGACAGCGGCCTCCCGGCTGCGGTGGTGCCGATTTCCCCACGCGGCTCCGGTGATGGCCGGGTGCGCCTGCTTGCCGCCCATCCCAGCTCGCCATACGCGAAGCGCCTGACCAGCCCCGGCCCGGCGGAGCCATCCGCCCGGACCGAAGAAGCCCTGGCCTCCGGCGAGGAGAGGAACGTGCTCCCTGCCGACGACCTGCTGGCCCAGCAGGCGTTCAGGAAGCAGAGCTGACAGGAGCCACGCCCTCCCGCCGGAGCCGCGCCACATTCTGACGCGTCAAGCCGGGTAGCCGGGTAGCCGGGTAGCCGCGTGGCCGCGTGGCCGGGTCACGTTGCCGTGACCCGGCCACCCGGCTGAGACTGTCTCCTCCATGGTGAGTGGGTCGTTGGGCCGGTCATGGAGGAGCGCTGTGGGGTGCCGGGGCCGGCACGGCGGTGGGCTTCCTCCGAGTTGGCCCCGGGGCTGTGCCGGCGTCCTTGGGCTGTGGGAGATCAGGTCTTGTAGCGGGCGGCGGCGAAGTTGAGGTGGTTCGTCGTTGTGGTGGCTCCGTAGTCGGCCCATGCCGGATCCTCGCTCGCCGGAATCCGGCCGGTCACCATGCCTTCCACGAGATGGGCTGAAGCCCACTGGGCGTAGTAAGGGACCGACTGCACAGTGGAGATCACATGGCCCATGGCAGCGGATCCTATCCCGCCCCCCCCGATTCGTCCTGGGGCGAGCTGGGGTCAGAGATTGGCTGTCGCGCCCGCACCGTCATGAGTTCAGAGAAGGGCGACGGCCTGCCGTTCTGGGCACTGCCATGGGGCCGCCCGCCGTTACCCGTTCACAGCCGGACGGCCAAGGCCCTCGAAACGCTCGGCGACCGGCGTCGGGCCGCGTCGATGTACGGTGCGGCAGCGGCGAGCCGACCGCCAGGTACCTACGCACGCATCGTCGCCCTGGACCTGGTAGCGCAGGCTGAGACGCAGGCCGTCCGAACTCTCACCCCGAGATCTCCCGCCGGGTGCTTGATCACTGGTGGACTGTTGCGGTGAGGCGTTCCAGTGCGGCGTGGGCGGGTGGGCCCCAGGTGGGCTTGCCTCCGGGGCGGCCGTGGACGCCGGCGTCTCCGATGTGGATGCAGGCGAGGGCGCGCAGCACCGCCCAGCCGCGGGCTCGGCGTAGGGTCGCGGCGTCCGGGCTCGGCTGGTAGGTCTCGTGGAAGAGGTCGGCGGCGCCGTCCGGCAGCAGGATCCAGGCGGCGGCGAGGTCGAAGGCCGGGTCGCCGGCGAAGAGGTCGCCGAAGTCGATCACGCCGGAGAAGGTGCCGTTCGTGGTCAGGATGTTGGCCGGATGCAGGTCGCCGTGCAGCCAGAGTCTTGGGCCTGCCCAGTCCGGCGCGGCAGCGGCGTCTTCCCAGACCGCGCGGACGGCGTCCGGGTGGCGAATCAGCCCCAGTTCGGTGGCCGAGGAGAGCCCTTGGGTGAAGTGTTCGGCGGTGTCGGTCAGCGGGCCGCCGCGGTCTCGGCCTGCGGGCGCCCCGTCGGGGGCGGGGCGGTGGAGGGCGGTCAGGAAGGCGGCCAAGGCGACGGCCGCCTCCGCGGCGCGCGTAGCGGGGGCGCGGTCGGCGGGCTCGCCCGGTACCCAGGTGGTGACGAGCCAGGGCCGCGGAAACCGTGCGGAGGGCTCACCAAGGCGCTGCGGGACGGGGATCTGCAGAGGAAGGCGCGGGGCGAGGGTGGGCAGCCAGGCATGTTCCTTACGCAGCAGCGCGTCCGCGGACTGCGTCGCCCAGGGCAATCGGACGGCAAGGTCGTCGCCGAGCCGCCACACCTGGTTGTCCCAGCCGAGCGCTCCGAGCTTCAGGGGGCGCTCCGCCAGGTCGGGGTGCTGCTCGCGCAGCAGATCCCGGATCAAGTCCTCGGTGATGTCCGTCTCGGTGGCTGTCATGTGGAGCAACGGTAGTCGGGGAGGGCCTGCCGGGGCTTCGGGTGAATCCGAGTCAAGTTCCGGCGTCGAACGCACTTCGAACCTGCTCGGCTTTCTCGCAGTAACAGAGCGATGTGCTACGAGCCCCACGTCGTGGTCCACGCGCTTGGGAACGGTCAACGGTCAGTTCGCGACCGCGTTCACACCCTCGCCGTCCAGGCCATCGACCTCGGTCCGCGCCACCGCGTCGCGGCGCTCCGGCTCTCGCAGAAGTGCGTCGAATACGCCCGGAACCTCCAGGACCCCAGAGCCGTCCGGTACCAGTGAGCTGGTCTACGGACCACTGCAGCGCGCCAGGTCACACCTCACCTGGAGCGAGGCACTCGACCTGGCCGGGAGCGTGATCGACCGCGTGGGCCTGTTCGTCCACCTGACCGCGCCCCCGCCCGTTATTCGCCAGCGGCTCCTCGCCCGGAAGGTCGAGAAGAACGAACGGCGTACGTACAGGCGCAACGAATACGGAGCGCAGATCAGGACGAGCGGCGACTGAACGCTGCTCTCGTGGCTCACCGTGAGGGTTCTCCCATGGCGTCCCATGGCACGAGCCATGGGACGTGCCCGGCACTTCTTTGCCAGCAGTGTCATCGGTGGGAGGTGTCCTTGCTGGAGGTCTCCCGATGGCTGGGGCACGCCACGATTCAGATCATCGCTGACATCTACGGTCACTCGACTCCGGACGCGGGTGCGAAAATGAGGTCCGTGATGGACGGGGTGCTTGCCACGAGCAACGTGACTCGTGCTGACTCGTAGACTCGTGCTGACCCGGTGCTGAGCCGAAGCCGATGGAGAGGCAGAACATGCAGGTCGGAGCGATGTTGTGAGACTTCTGCACACCTCCGACTGGCACCTGGGGCGCTCCTTCCACCGCGTGAGCCTGCTCACCGCGCAGCACGCCTACCTCGATCATCTCGTCGAGACCGTCACCGCCCGGGACGTCGACGCCGTCCTCGTCGCCGGTGATGTGTACGACCGGGCGGTGCCGCCGCTCGCCGCCGTCGAGCTGTTCGACTCCGCCCTGCACCGCCTCGCCGCCGCGGGCGTCCCCACGATCATGATCTCGGGCAACCACGACTCCGCCCGCCGCCTGGGCGTCGGCGCCGGACTGATGGAGCGCGGCGGCGTCCACCTGCGCACCGACCCGGAGCGGTGCGGCGAACCGGTCCTGATCGACGACGCCGACGGCCCGGTCGCCTTCTACGGCCTGCCCTACCTCGAACCGGCCCTCGTCCGCGACCGCCTCGGCGCCGGGCGGGCGGCCCACACGGAGGTGCTGGGCGCCGCGATGGACCGCGTCCGCGCCGACCTCGCCGCCCGCCCCGCCGGAACGCGCTCCGTCGTCCTGGCGCACGCCTTCGTGACCGGCGGCGAGGTGAGCGACAGCGAGCGGGACCTGACGGTCGGCGGCGTCGCATCGGTGCCCGCCGCGGTCTTCGACGGCGTCGACTACGTGGCCCTGGGACATCTGCACGGCTGCCAGACGCTCTCCGAACGGGTCCGGTACTCGGGCTCCCCGCTCGCGTACTCCTTCTCCGAGGCGGCGCACCGCAAATCGTCCTGGCTGATCGACCTCGGCGCGGACGGCGAGGTGACGGCGGAGCGCGTCGACGCCCCCGTCCCGCGTCCGCTGGCCCGCCTGCGGGGCCGCCTGGAGGCGCTGCTGGCGGATCCGGCGCTGGAGCGGCACGCGGAGCACTGGGTGGAGGCGACACTCACCGACCCGGTGCGCCCGCCGGAGCCGATGGCCCGCCTGACGGAGCGCTTCCCGCACACCCTCGCCCTCGCCTTCGACCCGGACGAGGGCCCGGTCGTCACCTTCGCCTCGTACGCCCAGCGGGTGCGGGGCCGCGACGACCAGGAGGTCGCCGAGGACTTCGTGGAGCATGTGCGCGAAGGCCGGGCGGCGGACGACGGGGAGCGGGCGGTGCTGCGCGCCGCGTTCGAAGAGGTACGGCTGCACGAAGCGACGGAGGAGGTGGCGCCGTGAGG
Organism: Streptomyces benahoarensis; assembly: GCF_007280575.1. Classification (GTDB taxonomy): domain Bacteria; phylum Actinomycetota; class Actinomycetes; order Streptomycetales; family Streptomycetaceae; genus Streptomyces; species Streptomyces benahoarensis. The sequence continues at coordinate 3,102 of NZ_VKJP01000001.1, read as the reverse complement.
CTGCACCGGTTGTCGGTCACGGCGTTCGGTCCGTTCGGCGGCGCGCAGACCGTCGACTTCGACCGGCTGTCGCGGGACGGCCTGTTCCTGCTGCACGGCCCCACCGGCGCGGGCAAGACCTCCGTCCTGGACGCGGTGTGCTTCGCGCTGTACGGCTCGGTGCCTGGCGTCCGGCAGGCCGGGCAGGCGCTGCGCAGCGATCTCGCCGATCCGTGGACGCCGACGGAGGTGGTGCTCGAACTGACCGTCGCCGGACGCCGGTTGGAGATTACCCGGCTGCCCGAGCAGACGCGCCCGAAGAAGCGTGGTACGGGCACGACGCGGGAGAAGGCACAGAGCCGGCTGCGGGAGTACGCGCCCGGGCCCGGCGAGGGCGGCCGGTGGAAGGCGCTGAGCCGGTCGCACCAGGAGATCGGCGAGGAGATCGGCGGGCTGCTCGGCCTGAACAAGGAGCAGTTCTGCCAGGTCGTGCTGTTGCCGCAGGGCGACTTCGCGCGGTTCCTGCGGGCCGACGCGGAGTCCCGGGCACGGCTGCTGGGCCGGCTCTTCGACACCCGCCGCTTCGCCGCCGTCGAGGAGCGGCTCGCGGCCCGGCGGAAGGCGGCGGCGGAGCGGGTCCGCGGCGGCGACGAACGGCTGCTGGCGCTCGCGCACCGCGCGGCGGAGGCGGCCGGGGAGTGCCCGGATCTCGCGGCGCTGCCCGCGCTGCCGGCCGGTTCCGCGGCAGGCATCATCCCGGCCGCGCGGAAGCCGGGCACCGCGGGCCGCCGCCCGGCTGCGGAGACGGTTCCGGACGCCCCGGGCGTGGGCGAGCCCGGGTTCGCCGCCTCCGTCCTCGTACGGATGGCCGTGGCGCGGGTCGCGGCGCGGGAGCGGCTGGCCTTGGCCACCTGCGCGGAGCGGTCCGCCGGGGAGGCGGAGCGGGCGGCCGCCCTGGCGTGGGAGGAGGCGCAGGAGCGCGACCGGGTACGGCGTCGCCTCGCCGAGGCCCGGGACCGTGCCGCCCGCCTGGCGGGGACGGCCGCGACGGATGCCCGGGACCGTGAGCGGCTGGCGGCGGCGGGCCGGGCCGCCGAGGTGGCGCCGACGCTGGCGTGGTGTGCGACGGCCCGCCGGGAGGCCGAGGCCGCCGACGCCACGGAGCGCGCCCGCCGCGCCGAGCTGCCCGCCTCCCTCGCCGGTGCGGAGCCGGACCACCTCGCCGCACGGGAACACGCGGAGCGCGAACAGCTCGGCGCACTGGCCGCGGCCCGGCGCGCGGAGGAGCGTGTCGCCGCGCTGGCCGCCGAACGGGAGGCATCGGAGCGCGAGGGCGCCGCCGACGAGGACGCCGTGGCGGAGTGCGCGGAATGGCTCGACGGATGGGACGCGCGGCGCCGCGCCCTTCAGGAACGGGTGGAGAGCGCCCAGGAGGCCGTGGGGCGCGCGGAGGCGCTGGAGGCGGCGGTGGCCACGGCGCGGGAGCGCGCGGCGGCGTCCCGGCGCCGGGACGAGCTGGCGGCCCGCCTGGAGCGGCTGCGCGGTGAGTCCCTGGCCGCACGGGAGCGGTCCGCCGCGGCACATGAGCGGTGGCTGGAGCTGAAGGACCGGCGGCTGCGGGGCGTCGCCGCCGAGCTGGCCGCCGCGCTGCGCGACGGCGCGCCGTGCGCGGTCTGCGGCGCGACGGCACACCCGGATCCCGCACAGCCGGGGGAGGGGCACGTCGGCCGCGCCGAGGAGGAGGCGGCGCTCGCCGCGTACCAGGAGCGGGAGGACGCGTACCGGGCGGCGGAGGGCCGGGTGCGGGAGGTCCACGGCGAACTGTCCGCCGCCACCGCCGCGGCCGGGGACGCCCCGGCCGCCGAACGCGCCGCCCGCGTCGAGGAGTTGGCCGCCGAGTACGCCGAGGTGTGGACGGTGGCGGCCGGGGTGCGGGCCGCGCGGGAGGCGCTGACGGCCGCGGAACGCGAGGCGGAGCGGCGGCGCACGGAGCGGCAGGACGCCGAGCGCCGCATCGCGGCCCGCCTCTCCCGGCGGGAGGCGCTGGAGGCGGAGCGGGCCGCGCTCCGCGAGGAGGTGGCGCGGGCCCGCGGGGAGTGCGCGAGCGTCGCGGAGCGGGCCCGGCGCGGCGAGCGGCGGGCGGCGATGCTGGCCGCCGTGGTGGACGCGGCGGGCGCCGCCCGCACGGCGGACCGGCGGCTGCGGGAGGCCGAGGAGGCGCGGGCCGAGGCCGTCGCATCGGCGGGGTTCGCGGACGTGGCGCAGGCGGTGGCCGCGCAGCTGCCGGATGCGGTACGGCGGGAGCTGGCCGAACGGGTCGCCCACCGGGAGGCGGAAGCGGCGGCGGCGGAACGCGAGCTGGCCGACGCCGAAGCGGCAGCCGCCGTGGCGACGGGCGCGGAGGTGGACCCGGCCGCCGCGCGCCGCTCCGTGGAGGCCGCCGGGCGGCGGCTGCGCGAGGCGGCCGCGGTCCGCACGGGAGCACAGGAGCGCTGCGCGGCGCTGGACCGGCTGTCGCACCGGGCGACCGCGGAGGCCCGCCAACTGGCCCCGCTGTACGCCGAGTTCGGCGTGGTCGGCGGCGTCGCGTCGCTGGTGGCGGGCGTCTCCGGGGAGAACGTACGCCGGATGCGGCTGGAGTCGTACGTCCTGGCCGCCCGCCTGGAACAGGTCGCGGTGGTGGCGGGGGAGCGGCTGCAGCGGATGTCGGGCGGCCGCTACACCCTGGTGCACACGGACGCGCGCAGTGCCGGGTCGCGCCGCTCCGGCCTGGGACTGCGCGTGATCGACGCCTGGACGGGACGCGAGCGGGACACCTCCAGCCTGTCGGGCGGGGAGACGTTCTACGCCTCGCTCGCCCTGGCGCTGGGCCTCGCCGACGTGGTGACGGACGAGGCGGGCGGCACCCGCCTGGACACCCTCTTCATCGACGAGGGCTTCGGCAGCCTCGACGAACAGAGCCTGGACGAGGTGCTGGACGTACTGGACGGGCTGCGGGAACGGGACCGCAGTGTCGGCATCGTCAGCCATGTCGCGGATCTGAAGGGCCGCATCCCGGCTCAGCTGGAGGTCCTGAAGGACCGGTCGGGGTCGGCGGTGCGGCATAGGGGTGTGGGCGGGTAG
>NZ_VKJP01000019.1 GCF_007280575.1 Streptomyces benahoarensis | reverse complement strand
GGCCCGGCCCACCCCGCCGAGCTGCGGACCTTCACCCACGCGCCGCCCCGGACCCGTCCCGCTCGCCGCCGCGGCCGCCCACGGGCCGCGGTGCGTTCCGCGATCGATGGCCAAATCCCGCCCGCGGCACGGGACGTGTGGCGCGGCGGCCACTCCGCGGGCGGGCACCCGGGGCCCGGACCAGGTCCCGGCCACGGCGCCCCGGGCGGGTCAGTGGGGCGCGGTGCGGTGACCGAACGGATGCCGACGGTGGCGGTGTTCACCGGGCGCCGCCGGGCGGTCGTGGTGCTCGGTCCGCGCCCGCCGCGAGGAGCGGCCCGCACCGGCCACCAGCAGCCCGAGCCCCAGCACGGCCACCCCGCCGACGATCAACCCGAAGAGGAACAGCGCACCCGCGGAGCCCGTCAGGTGGTAGCCGAACACCTTGAACGCCATGAGGAGTTCGTGTCCGGCGCCGACGTTGCCGACCACCGCGGCGACGCCGACGACGACCGCGGCGATCAGAAGGACGAGTCCGAGAATGACGAACATGAGGTGCTCCGAAGCTGCGTTCCGCGTACCGCGCGGGCCGGGCATCCGGCCCGCCGCCTACCAGTAGTGGCGCCGCCTGCCGACGGCGCGTCCCCGGAGCCCCAGTACGTAGAGCGCGGCCCCCACGGCCATCAGGACGGCGCCGATGGCCCACAGTGCCGCGATGCCCGTCACCAGGCCGATCACGAGAAGGATCAGACCGAGGACCACCACGACAACCTCCCGGCGCTCATACCGGGTCGCCCCGTGCCCCTCTGGTACCCGGACGCGATATCGACAAACAGGGGCGAAGCATGAGAAATCTTCAAGAGGTCCGGCCCTCTGGCACCGCCCGGCCACCGGCCCCTCACCCGCCCGACGGCTCCTCGGGACTCCCGTCCGCCGTGGCGCCGCCCGGCGGCTCCGCACCCGGTGCGGGCTCCCCGCCGGGCGTGGTCCGGAACGCCGGACGGTCGTCCTCGATCTCCACCCGGATCCGGTCACCGAGGGAGAGCGCCCCGTCGAGCACCAGCCGCGACAGCGCGTTGTCGATCTCCCGCTGGATGGTCCGCCGCAACGGCCGCGCACCGTACTCCGGCCGGTGACCGCGCCGGGTCAGCCAGTCGACCGCCTCCGGCGAGAACTCGATGGTCATGTCCTGCGCCCGCATCCGGCGGCTCGTCGCGTCCAGCAGCAGCGCGGTGATCTCCCGCAGCTGCGCGTCGGAGAGCTGCCGGAACACGATGATCTCGTCGAGCCGGTTCAGGAACTCCGGCCGGAAGTGCGTCCGCAGCGCCGCCATCGCCCGCTCCCGCGCCCCGTCGTCGCCGTCCCCGCCCGACGGACCGAACCCGAGCGTGCCCCGGCCGCCGCTGAGCGCCTCCGACCCCAGATTGCTGGTCATCACGATGACCGTGTTCTTGAAGTCGACGGTCCGGCCCTGCGCATCGGTCAGATGCCCGTCGTCCAGCACCTGCAACAGCATGTTGAACACATCGGGGTGCGCCTTCTCCACCTCGTCCAGCAGCACCAGCGCGTACGGATGGCGGCGCACCGCCTCCGTCAGCTGCCCCGCGTCCTCGTGACCGACGTACCCGGGCGGCGCCCCGACCAGACGGCTCACCGTGTGCCGCTCCTGGTACTCGCTCATGTCGAGCCGCACCATCCGGTCCTCGCTGCCGAACAGCACCTCCGCCAGCGCCCGCGCCAGCTCCGTCTTGCCCACGCCCGTCGGCCCCAGGAACAGGAAACTGCCGATCGGCCGCTGCGGATCGGCCAGCCCCGCCCGCGAACGCAGCACCGCCTCCGCCACCGCGGCCACCGCGTCGTCCTGCCCGATCACCCGCGCGTGCAGCCGCTCCTCAAGACCCAGCAGCCGCTCTCGCTCCTCCTCGGTGAGATTGCTGACCGGGATGCCCGTGTGCCGCGAGATGATCTCCGCGACGTCCGCCGCGGTCACCTCCACGATCCGGCCGTCGCCCGGCACCTCCCCGGTGCCCGCCCCGATCCGCTCGGTGAGCTCGGCGATCCGGTCCCGCAGCTCGGTGGCGCGCTCGTACTGCTCCGCCGCCACCGTCTGGTCCTTGTCCCGCGTCAGCTGCTCGACCTCCCGCTCCAGCCCCCGCACACCCGCCGCCTTCGTCCCCGAACGCAGCCGGACCCGGGCGCCCGCCTGGTCGATCAGATCGATCGCCTTGTCCGGCAGGAACCGGTCGGCGAGATACCGGTCGGACAGCTCCACCGCCGCCCGCAGCGCCTCATCGGTGTACCGCACCTGGTGATGCGCCTCGTAACGGTCCTGGAGCCCCCGCAGGATCTCCACCGCGTCCGCCACGTCCGGCTCCGGCACCAGCAGCGGCTGGAAGCGGCGGGCCAGCGCGGCGTCCTTCTCGATGTACCGCCGATACTCCTCCAGCGTGGTGGCGCCGATGACGTGCAGCTCACCGCGGGCCAGCGCCGGTTTGAGGATGTTGCTCGCGTCCATGCCGCCGCCGTCCGAACCGCCGCCCGCGCCCACCACGGTGTGCAGCTCGTCGATGAAGACGATCAACGAGTCGGAGTGCGCCCGCACCTCCTCGATGATGGCGTTCAGCCGCTCCTCGAAATCGCCGCGGTAGCGGGTCCCGGCGACCACGCCCGTCATGTCGAGCGACACCACCCGCCGCCCCGCCAGCGTCTCCGGCACCTCGCCGTCGGCCATCCGCTGCGCCAGCCCCTCCACGATCGCGGTCTTGCCCACGCCCGCGTCGCCGACCAGCACCGGATTGTTCTTGCCGCGCCGCGACAGCACCTCGATGGTCTGCTCGATCTCCGCCTCGCGCCCGATCACCGGATCGATCCGCCCGGCCCGCGCCACCTCCGTCAGATCGCGACTGTACTTGTCCAGCGTCGGCGTCTCGTGCCGCGGCGGCGCGCCCGGCTCCGGCGGGACCGGCGGATGGCCCGGGGCCGCGTTCCGCTCGGCGTGCTGGGCGTCGATGCGGAAGACGTTCAGGATCCGCCCGGCAGCCGAGTCCGGATTGGCCGCCAGCGCCTCCAGCACGTGCTCCGGCCCGATGTACGACGCGCCGCCGCCCAGCGCCATGTCGTGCGCGCCCAGCAGCGCCCGCTTGACCGCCGGGGTCACCGCCACCCGGGACTGCTGCGGCCCCGTCCCCGCGCTGCGGTCGATGTTGGCGGCGAGCGCGTCGGGGTCCGCGCCGGACTGCCGTACGAGACTGCGGGTGGGCTCCGTGGTCAGCGCGGCCCGCAGCAGATGCTCGGTGCTCAGCTCCGTACTGCCGTGATCGGCCGCGTACGTCGCCGCGGAGGTCACCAGATCGCGGGCCCCGGCGCTCATCAGCCGGGCGATGTCCGCCTGCATCGGCGCCCGGCTGGAGCCGCCCGAACGGCCGAAGACGCGTCCCAGGAAGTCGCCGAACGGGTCCGGTTCGAAGCCTTCCGGGCCCATGAATCCGTCGCTCATCAGTGTCCGTTCCGCTGTCACGGTGCCGCGACAGGCTGCCTGTCGGATCCGTTACCGGCCACCGCGGGCGCGCACACGCCGGACGGCGGCCCCTGCTTCAGGATCAGGGCCACCGGGGCGGTCCGCATGTGGACGGTGCCGTGGGCCGCGGCGCGGGGACCGCGCGACCCGCGGCCACCGCCCATCGGCGACTCCCGGGAACCGGCCGCCGCGTCACCGGCCGCCGGCCGCACCGGGGAACCGGCCGCCATGAGCCCGCAGCCGCCCGGCCGCTCACCCCGCGCCACCGGCCAGCCGGGCGCCCCGCTCCAGCACCTCCGTGAGCATCGGCGCGGTCAGCCGCCCGGTGAAGGTGTTGCGGCGGCTCGGGTGGTAGCACCCCAGGACGTGCAGCGGGCCCCGGCCCTCCCCGCCGGGCAGCGTCACCAGCCCGCCGTGCCGGAACCCCGGCCGCGGCCGCGGCAGCAGCCACCCCGCCCGGGCCAGCACCGGCAGCAGCGCCTGCCAGCCGAACGCCCCCAGCGCCACCACCGCCCGCAGCCCCGGCGCCAGCAGCGCCAGCTCCGCCGCCAGCCACGGACGGCAGGTGTCGCGCTCGGCCGGGGTCGGCCGGTTCCCCGGCGGCGCGCAGTGCACCGGCGCGGTGATCCGTACGCCGTACAGCTCCAGCCCGTCGGCGCGGTGCGTCGCCGTCGACTGCGACGCGAGTCCCGCGGCGTGCAACGCGGCGAACAGGAAGTCCCCGGCGTCGTCCCCGGTGAACATCCGCCCCGTACGGTTCCCGCCGTGCGCCGCCGGTGCCAGCCCCACCACCGCCAGCGACGCGTCCGCCGGACCGAACCCCGGCACCGGCCGCGCCCAGTACTCCTCGTCCCGGAACGCCGCCCGCCGCACCGCCGCGACCTCCTCCCGCCACGCCACCAGCCGCGGGCAGGCCCGGCACCCGGTCACCGCGCCGTCCAGTTCCGCCACGCTCGCACAGCGCGCCGCCCGGTACGCTGGGAACCCCGCGTCCTCCTCGGCCTCGTCCATCCCCACACCGTAGGACCGCCGCCCGCCTCGCGCCCCGCCGCATCCGGCTCGGCGCAGCGCCTCGACGCCCCGGCCCCACCCCTAAGGGCTGTCCCGTCATCCCTGGCGGGCGCACGACGACAGCTACGGCACCTCGCCGCGTTGTCGGAACGCCCGGATACACCCAGTATCCGGACGTCCCTCCGCCTTGCGATGCACCGCATCTGACGCCGTGCGCTGACCCACCAGGGATGACGGGACAGCCCTTACACTCGCCGGATGGCGAAGTATTTCGATGTGCATCCCGACAATCCCCAACGCCGCACCCTCGGCAGCGTCGCCGAACTGATCCGATCCGACGGGCTCATCGCGTACCCGACGGACTCCTGCTTCGCGCTGGGGTGCCGGATCGGGAGCCGGGACGGTGTCGCCAGGATCCGGTCGATCCGGCAGCTCGACGACCGGCACCACTTCACCCTCGTCTGCCGCGACTTCGCGCAGCTGGGCCAGCTCGTACAGATCGACAACGACGTGTTCCGCACGCTCAAGGCGGCCACGCCCGGCAGCTACACCTTCATCCTCCCGGCGACCCGCGAGGTGCCGCGCCAGCTCCAGCACCCGAAGAAGAAGACGGTCGGCGTCCGCATCCCCGACCACACCGTCGCCCAGGCGCTCCTCGACGAGTTGGGCGAGCCGATCCTCTCCAGCACCTTGCTGCTGCCCGACGAGGACGAGCCGCTGACCCAGGGCTGGGAGATCAAGGAACGCCTCGACCACGTCCTCGACGCGGTCGTCGACTCCGGTGACTGCGGCACCGAACCCACCACCGTCATCGACTTCTCCGGCGGCGCCCCGGAGATCGTCCGCCACGGCGCGGGGGACCCGGGGCGCTTCGAGTAGCGGCGGGGGAGCGGCGGCGTGAGGGCGGCGCGGACCTGGGGCGATCTGTCCATCGCCCGCGAAGTGGTCCAGGTGTCGCTGCCGTTGATGTTCGGCATGGCCGGCAACCTGGTGATGATGCTGGTCGACCGCATCGCGCTGGCCCGCTACTCGGACGCCACCCTCATGGCCTCGGGTCCCGCCGTCTTCACCGGCATGACGCTCATCATGTTCGTCACCGGGATCGCCGGTATCACCCGCTCGTACGTCGCCCAGGCCCACGGCCGCGGCGACCGCGACGGGACCGCCGACGAGGGCGCCGTCGGCGTCCTCCTCGCTCTCGGGCTGGCCGCGGCGCTGCTGCTCGCCACCCCGCTGATCGTCCGCATCCCGGAGCTCAGCGACCGCCCGGCCGCGAGCACCGCGCTGGAATCGGTGTTCCTGGCCTGGTCGGTGCGGTTCGGCGCGGTGATGACCGTCAACACGGCGCTTGCGTCGTACTTCCACGGCACCCGCCGCACCCGCGTCCCGATGGCCGTCGGCCTCATCGGGCAGGGGGTCGGCGTGATCATGGACATCGGCCTGGTATTCGGCACCTTCGGACTGCCCGAACTCGGCATGCGCGGCTCGGGCATCGCCACCTTCCTCGCCGTCTCCGTGATGCTCGCGGGCTACCTGATGTGCCTGCCCCGCTCCTTCCACGCGGGCTTCGCCCGGCTGGTGGCGGGCGGCGCCCGGGAGCTGCCCGCGCTGATCGGGCGGCGGCTGCGCAAGGGCGCCCCGGCCGGTGGCTCCAGCGGACTGGAGGAGCTGGGCCACACCTCCTTCGTATGGATCACCGGCCTCCTCGGGCCCGTCGCGCTCGCCGCCAACAACGTCGCCCTGTCCCTCAACTACGTGGCGATCATCCCGCTGATCGGCCTGGGCGTCGGCTGCTCCGTCCTGACCGGCAACGCCGTCGGCGAGAACCAGCACGCCCGCGTCCCGCCCGCCCTCCGTGCAACCCTCGCCGTCGGCTTCGCGTACGTCCTGGTCATCGCCTTCTTCCAGGTCTTCCTGCCGACGCTGCTGCTCTCCCCGTTCGGCCTCGACGGCGCCGACGCGGCGACGACGGACACCGCGGTCGGGGCGTCGCGGGTGCTGTGGATGTACGCGGTGGCGTTCCTGTTCTCGATGGTCGGCGGCGCCGCCTTGGAGAGCTTCGGCCTGACCCACTTCGTCCTGCTCACCCGGATCGGCGTCGTCTGGGTACTGAGCGTCCCCACCCTCCTCGCCCTCGCCCTGACCCACCGCGGCAACTCCGGCGTCCTGACGCTCATCTGGGCCGTCTCCTCGCTGTACGAGGGGGTGATGGGCTTCGTCTACTTCCGCCGCATCCGGCGCGCAGTGGCCACCGGCGAGAACCACCTCGCCGGCGCGGAGCCCGCACCGGAGCGGAACGACGAGGGCGAGGGCGAGGTCCAGCACGTCTGATGCTGCCGTCGGCATCGACGTGGCGACCAGGCGGCCGCGCCCCGTTTCGGCGTCCCACTGTGCCGGTTCTCGTCGCCGTCGCCGTCCTGCTCGTACAGCAGTCACCGCGGGACGTCGCGGACGGCTCAGGTGACGGGATCGCCGATGGCGCCGCCGGTCGCCTCCCGGATGGCCTGGGCGTAGCGCCGGGAGACGGCCGCTGTGTCCTCGAACTCCGTGGTGTCGGCGTCGGCGAGGAGGGCGGCGCCGATGTGCTCGTCCAGCACCCGCACCACCGCGGCGGCGGCCGCGGCGTGCATCCGCACCTCCAGATCACCGGCGGGACGCTCCAGACGGCCGGCGATGACCGCCGCCAGCTGCCGCTCCAGCTGATCGCACGCCATCAACCACGCCGTGCGCAGCGCCGGTTCGGTGTCGGCGAGCCGGATCATCTTCCTCCCCAGCCTCTCGTCGGCAAGACCGACGGGCGGCCCCTCGTCACGGAACCTGACCAGTTCCGCATCCAGGTGCTCCTCAAGGGACCGCTCCCGCGGCCAGTCGCGCAACACGCTCATCAGCGTGACCGTGCCCTGGAGGACGATCGGCTCGGCGCAACTCTCCTTGCTGCGGAAATGCCGCCAGATCGTGCGGGTCGAAAGACCGACCGCCGCCGCGATCTGGTCCCCGCTCGTCGCGGCCACTCCCTGTTCCCAGAACAGCCGTGCCGCCTCCCGGGAGATCTCCAGCCGCAACCGCGCCCGCCGCGCCTCACTCATCCCCCCTCCGCTACGTCTCTCCGTCACCAAGGCACCTCGCCACCCTTCCCCTACGGTGTCGCCATGCGACGCTATGTCGCTAAGTGACACGAAGCAAGCGTGGTCGGCGCACTCCGGTTCACGGACGTCAACAGTGGCGTACCTGCGCGGAGTTCACCGCCGACGACGAGTGCGTCCGACCGCCGGTCACTCCGGTCACCGAACGTTCGACCGACTCGACGATATCGATGCGGCTGACTCGCTCACCGACCGCCCGGGCATGGCACGTCGAGCGCCCTCGTACGCCCACGTCGAGGACGGCGATCCGGGAGCCACGGACGGACGCGGAGCGGCCGGTTTCGTCACCCATGGGGAAAGGGGACGGCATCGGCTTCAGCGCCTGACCGCGGTAGGTGTCGCCCGTGGAGAGTCCGACGTGTAAGGGCAGTCCGTTCGCACCGGCCATGCAGGACACGGCCTTGGCGGTGTTCCGGTCGCGGCCGGGATGACTGGAGCCGACAGGTCCGCAGCGGAGCGGGAGTCGGCGTGCGCGACGGTTGTGTGCCGAGCGATCGTCGCCCGGACGTTGCTCTCAGGTTCTGGCCCTGTCGGCGGTGAGCACCTCGGCTTGCGGCTCCTCGGCCGGAAGCTCGTTGTCCAGCCAGGCGAGGAAGGAGAGCGCCGAGCCGCCGAAGTGCTCACGTATCCGTGCCTGGATGGCACGCAGCGCGTGGCCGGGGACGAAGTTCTGCTCCGTGGGCTGCCCGCAGCCGCACGCGCAGTGCCGGGCCCGCAGCCGTACTTCCTCCGGCAGGTCTCCGTAGGCGACGCTGTTGCGCGAATCGTTGCGCAGCGGATCGATCTGGTTGACGTAGTGGTCGTAGATCGGGTGCCCGGCCGTCAGGAGTGTGCCCCACAGCGCCTTCTTCCGGCCCCGGTCGGTCCCGTGTACGGTCACGTCGGTGATCTCGGCGATCGCCCTCACCCGGCCTTCGCCCACGATGAGGGCGTACCGCTCGCGCCTGACCATCCGCAGGTCCAAGCGCCATACTCCCCGTCCGGCTTCCCACGCCTCGCTCTCGGTCATGCGGGGGAAGTAGCCGACCGAGTGCCGGTCCAGTGCGTCGTCGGTCACCCGCTCGTAGTCACCGATCCTGATCCGGATCGCCATGCGGCGCCTCCACGGTAGTTGGGTGCCACCGCCCGACGGCCGTGCCCTGCATGCTCCGCGTGGTCCCCAGGCGGGCCGCTGCCAGGCCGACGGTGGCGAGAGCGATCCCTGTGGGAGGGCGTGGCGCGACGCTGTCCGACGAGTGGGGGCCGGCCGGGGACCGTGTGGCCCCCGGCCGGCGTCACGTGTCCGAGCCGCGTCCTCCGGCCCGTGGCGGAGGCGAACTCCCGCTTCTCGTGCGGTGCCGAGTTCCGGGTTCATCGACCACGGCCGGGGACGCGGGTCGGTCACTCCGCCGAGCCGACTCCGTCCGCGTGGCCCGCGACCAGGCTGTCGGCGAAGGACTTGCCGTCGAGAAGGTCGGCCTGCGAGGGGAAGACCGATTCGAGCAGCGTGCGATGGGCGGCCGCGTCGGGGTCGGCGCAGACGTCCGAGAGCACGATCACCCGGTGGTCACGGTCGGCCGCGTCGCGGACGGTGGACAGTATGACTCCGGTGGTGCTGACCCCGGCCAGAACCAGGGTGTCGATCCCGCGCTCGCGCAGGAAATCGTCGAGTTGCGTTGTGCTGAACGCGCCGGTCCGGGTCTTGGTGAAGACCTTGTCGTTCGGCCCGGGCTGGATCTCGGGAGCGATGACGGTCTCGGGAGAACCCTCCGCGAAGAGGTGGTTCTCGGCCACGGGGGTGAAGGTCTTGTTGTTCTCCGAGATGCCCTTGTAGTCCTCCTCGGTGAAAGCGACCCGCACATATACAACCTGGATACCCGCGGCCGTGGCCGCCTGCTTGGCCTGCTTGGCCCGCTGCACCAACTCGGAAGGGTCGGAGAGGAGGCCGAGGATGCCCGCCTGCACATCCATGAGCAGCAAGGCCGTGCGGCTCGGCACAAAGGTGATGGCGTCCGTCATCGTGGTCTTTCCTTTCGGTCATTCTCACGGTGTACAACAGTCCCGGCATCGGGCGCGGGCCCGACAGAAGCTGCCCGCCGGGCGGGGCAGGGGTGACGGCCACCGCTGAAGCGAGGGCGGTGACCCGCACCCGGGTCAACGGGTGTGCGCCGGCAGCCTGTCGAAGACGGTGGCCAGCAACAGCAGTGTGGCGAGCCCGGCCAGGGCCAGTCCCAGGACGTGCAGACCCGCGTCGCCGGCGGTGTTGCCGAGCGCCAGACTCACCAGGCTGGCGGACATGATGGCGCCGAGGTTGGTGGAGGTGCGCAGCAACCCCGAGGCCACACCGACCTGTTCGGCGGGGGACTGCGCGAAGAGCACGGTCTGGTTGCCCACGGAGCCCAGGCCGGTCGTCACTCCGAACACCAGCGTCACCGCCGCAATCACGGCTACGGGAGTGCCATGGCTGAACCTCACCATCGCCAGCGACCCGACCAGCGCCGCGGCCGCTGCGGCGATCAGCGGGCCGCGTACGAGTTGCCGGCGCGAGAAGGGGATGGTGACCACCGAGGCCAGGAACGACATGGGCAGCAACAGGAGACTGACCGTGATCGCCGACATCCCCCGGCTCTCCGCCAGCCACTGGGACAGGCCGTAGAGAATGCAGTACGGAATCAACAGGGTGGCCCCGACGCGCAGATAGGTCATGCTCAACGGCCGGTTCCGGGCGAGCATCCGCACATCGATGAAGGGCAGCCGGGCCCTGCGCTCCCAGAGCACGAGCGCGACCGCCAACAGGAGGGTCGCGGCCAGCAGCAGCCAGTCCGGGTGGGCCAGGTCGCCGCAGAACAGCAGCATGCAGGTGACCGTGGAGGCGAACAGCACCATGCCCGGGGGGTCCAGCTCGCTGAGCAACGACGCCGCAGCGCGGGTGCCGGAGCGGTCGTCGGCCGGAACCCAGCAGAGGGTCATCACGATGCCGATCAGCGCCATCGGCACGTTGACGAGAAACGTCGCCCGCCAGTCCGCCACTGCCACCAGCGCGCCGCCGATCGGCAGCCCCACGGCCGCGGTCACCAGCCCGGCGGCCGACAGCGCGCCCAGCGTGCCACCGACCTTCACCTCCGGATGGCGCTCGGCGAACCGCCGCACGATCATCATCGCCGTGGGGTAGCCACCGGCCGTGCCGATCCCGAGCAGCACCCGGGCCACGGTCAGCGTCGTCAGATTCGGGGCCAGGGTTCCCAGGATGCCGCCCGCGCCGACCAGGCTCAGGCCGGCGAGGAACACCCGCCGCGGACCGAACCGCTCGGCCAGCCTGCCCATGGTGGGCTGGGCGATCGCACTGGCGAGATACAGCGCCGACACCAGCACCGCGGTCGCCGCGATGTTCACCCCGAGCGACCGGGCGATGGGCACCAGCGCCGTCGCCAGAATGGAGCTGTTGATGGGGTTCAGGGCCGATCCCACCAGCAGCGGGGCGACCAGACGCCACCCCGGCGTCCGCGCCGAGCCGTCTGCTGCCGCTGCCTTGTCGCGGGTTAACTCGCTGCTCACCGCGCACCCCCATGGGCGCCCCTGCGGCGCGTGCTCACGACCGGGCCGACGGTGCTGTCGACGAGTCGGCCGATCAGCTTCACGGCTGCTGCCAGCTCCTCTTGTTCCTCGGGGGCCAGCTCTTCCGCGATCGCCGCACTGAGCCAACGGGCGTGCAGACCCAGCAGATCGGTGACCAGTTCACTGCCAGGCTCCGTACCGGAGAGCAGTATTCTGCGGCCGTCGGTCGGGTCGGGGCTGCGCTGCACCAGACCGGCCTTCTCCAGCCCCGCCAGCGTCTGCGCCATCGACTGGGGCCGCATGTACTCCAAGGCGGCCAGTTCGCTCGTGGTGATCGGCCCCTCGCGCACCACCCGGTACAGCGCCGTCAGTTGGGGACGCGACAACCCTTCGGCATCCACACCCGACTCCGCCCGGATGCGACCGCGCAGCAGCCGCATCGCGAAATCCAGGTCCATGGCCAACGCTGCCAGATCCATTGGTCCGTCATCACCACTTCGCCAAGTGAACAGGTAGCCTGCACAGTATATCTCCGCAGGCTACCTGTCCATTTTTTTGCGCGGTGGCAGTGCGGCCCCCGAAGTCGCCGGTGCCGCGGTCAGAGGGCGGTCCAGCCCCCGTCGATGACGTAGCTGGAGCCGTGCACGAACGAGGATTCGTCGCTCGCGAGGAACAGTGCGAGGTTCGCGATCTCCGCCGGCTGCGCGTGCCGTTGGGCGGGCACGCTCCGGACGGTTTCCAGGATGGCGGCGTCCCCCTGCTCAAGGATCGGCCTCGTCATCGGTGTCTCCACGGCTCCGGGCAGAATCGCGTTGGCCCGCACCCCCTGTTTGCCGTAGTCGGCGGCCAGTTGCCTGGTGAACCCGATCACGCCGTGCTTGGACGACGTGTAGGCGATCCCGCCGCCGCCCGCCACCACTCCGGAGATCGAGGAGGTGTTGACGACCGTTCCGCCGCCGTCGAGGAGTGCGGGCAGCAGCGACTTGGTGACGAGGAACATCCCCTTGAGGTTGACGCCCAGGATGCGGTCCCACTGCTCTTCGCTCGTGTCGAGTACCGGCGCGTAATAGTCGAAGACGCCCGCGTTGTTGACCAGGATGTCCACCCGCCCGAACGCGGCCAGAGATCGCTCGGCGGCCCGGCCGACCGATGCTCCGTCGGCGACGTCGACCGCGCATGCCGCGGACTTCGCACCGCGTTCCGTCAGCGCATCGACCGTACCGGCGGCGTCCTTCTCGTCCAGATCCCAGACGGAGACCGTGGCGCCCTCCGCCGCGAACCGCTCGGCGATCGCTCTGCCGATGCCGGACCCCGCGCCGGTGACCACCGCCACGCTTCCTTCGAGGCGACCAACCACGACATTCTCCTTTGTCTGACGGGAGGGTGAACAGGAGCGCGCGCAGGCGGCTACAGCGCGGTGAAGCCGCCGTCGACCGGCAGGGTCGCGCCGGTGACATAGGAACTGCGGTCACTGCACAGCCACGCGGCCGCCTCGGCGGTCTCCTCGGGCTCCGCCGTACGCGGCTGGGGCGTCGTCCGGTGCAGCTCCTTCTCGATCTCGGGGTTCTGGGCGTACCACTCCTCCACCAGCTCGCTGCGCGTGGTGCCGGGGGCTATGGCATTGACCCGGATTCCCTGGCCGCCGTACTCCGCGGCGGCGGCCTTGGTCAGCCCGATGACCGCGTGCTTGGAGGCGACGTACGGGGCCGCGACCGGTGACGCCACCAGCCCGCCGACGCTGCTGGTGTTGACGATCGCGCCACCGTTCCCACTCTCCAGCATCGTCGAGATCTCGGGCCGCAGGCAGTTGAAGAGCCCTCGGACGTTGGTGTCCATGATGGGGTCGTACACCTCGTCGTCCATCAGGTGCAACGGCGTGCGGCCGACTGCGTAGCCGGCGTTGTTGAACGCCGCATCGAGCCGGCCGAAGCGTTCCACGGTGAATTCCACGGCACGCCGCATGTCATCGGCCCGGATCACGTCCGCCACCACGTACTCCGCGTCCGCCCCCGCCTGCCGCAGCTCCTTGACCAGAGCCGCCAGGCGGTCCTCACGGCGCGCGGTCAGTACGACAGCGGAGCCCTCGCGCGCGAACACCCGCGCCGCGGCTGCGCCGATGCCGCTGCTGGAGCCGGTGATCAGGCTCACCTTGCCGGACAGAATGCCGTCTTTCCCGGTCATATCGGGACCGTGCCTTTCTGAGTCGTCAGGACGGTGCTTCAGCACGGAGCCATGCGGATGGCTCCGTCGAGACGGATGGTTTCGCCGTTCAGCATGGGGTTCGCCACGATGTGCAGCGCCAGCTCCGCGTACTCACTCGGGTCGCCGAGCCGGGCGGGATGCGGAGTCCGGGAGCCGAGGTCGGCGCGGGCCGCCGCGGGTACGGCCGCGAGCATCGGAGTGTGGAACAGCCCGGGAGCGATGGTGACCACGCGGATCTTCAGGGCGGCGAGATCGCGGGCGACGGGCAGCGTCAAGCCGACGATGCCGCCCTTGGAGGCGGCGTAGGCGGCCTGGCCCATCAGGCCGTCGAAGGCGGCGATGGAGGCGGTGTTGACCACGACGCCGCGCTCGCCGTCCACTTCGTCGGCCTGGCCCACGCGCTGGGCGAAGAGCCGGATGACGTTGAACGTGCCGATCAGGTTGACCCGGATGACGTCAGCGAATTCCGCCAGCGGGAACGCGCCGCGGCTGCCCACGGTCTTGACGGCGTTGCTGACGCCGGCGCAGTTCACGACGGTGCGCAGCGTGCCCAGCTCCTGCGCGACGTCGAGCGCGGCGCCGATGTCCTCTTCGCTGCTGACATCGGCGGCGACGAAGACGGCTCCGCTGCCGAGCCGTTCGGCGGCGGCCCGGCCCTTGTCCCGCGTCGGACTCACGATGACGACGCGGGCGCCGGCCTCAAGGAATCTCTCCGCGGTGGCCAGACCGAGACCGGAGGTACCACCGGTGACCAGCGCGACGCTGCCCGAGATCTTCACCTCTCGCCCCCGCTGACGGGCAGCTCGTCCACGCCGTGCACCGCCAGGCTCTTCCAGGTGATGATCCCGGCGCCCCAGGAGAGTCCCGCGCCGAAGGCCGTGAGCCCCAGCACGGCACCGGGGTGCAGCAGTCGCTGTTCGTTCGCGTGCGCGAGGGCCAGCGGTATGGAGGCGGAGGAGGTGTTGGCGACCTTGTCGACGTTGAGGAACACCCGGTCGGCGGAGACGCCGAGCCGACGCCTGACGGCCTGGACGATACGGGCGTTGGCCTGGTGGGCGACGAAGAGATCGAGATCGTCCGGGCCGAGGCCGCACTGTTCGAGCACCAGCTGGGTGTGCCCGGCCATCAGGTCCACGGCGTTTTCGAAGATCTCCCGCCCGCGCATGCGCAGCAACCGGTCCTGCCCCACGTAGAGGAGTTCGATCTGCGTGCCGTCGGAGCCGAGCGCGAAGGCCGGTCGCAGGCTGCCGCTCGCCTTCGACACGACGACCGCGCCCGCTCCGTCTCCGAGCAGCACCGCGGTATTGCGGTCGGTGTGGTCGGTGATGCGGGAAAGCGCCTCGGCGCCGCAGACGAGGACATGCTCGGACCGTCCCGATTCGATCACCGCGATCGCGTGGTCCAGTGCGTACAGGAACCCGGAGCAGCCCGCGCCGACGTCGAAGGCGGCCGGCCGGTCGATGCCCAGCCGGGTCGCGACCTCGACGGCCATACCCGGGCTGATCCGGTCGGCCGTGGAGGTGGCCACGACCACATGCCGGATGTCGCGCGGGGCGACGCCCGCGTCCGACAGTGCCCGCGCGCAGGCGTCCGTGGCCAGCTCCGCGAGGCTCGCGTCCGCGGCCAGCCGGCGGCGTTCCCGGATGCCGGTGCGCTGGACGATCCACTCGTCGGAGGTGTTGAGGTGAACGAAGTCGTGGTTGCTCAATACCCGCTCGGGCAGCGCCGCTCCGGCACCGGCAAGTGTGACGGTCATGGGTACCTTGTCCTAGAGTCCGGCTTTCACGTAAATGGCACCCAGCGCCTCCCGGAGGCTCTGGGTATCCTCCAGGTCCGCAGCGTGCACCTGGATGTCGAATTCCCTGTTGACCGCCTGCCCCAGCTCTGTCACATGGAGCGAGTCCACGCCTAAGTCGTCGAACGACGCGTCAAGTGTGATCTGCTCCCGATCGATGCCGAGTTTCTCCAGCACATCGACAACGAACCCTTCGACGGCTTTCTTGGTAAGGGAGGGAACTGCCATGAAAAGTCACGCTCCTTGAATTGGATTCGATGGGCGACACGGCTTTCGAAAGTGAAGTTATACCGGTGAATAATTGACCGTCAAGCCCTGCTCGCAGCGCATTGAGCGATCTTTTATCGCATGCCGAATAAACCGTTCCCGAAGGGAAAGGCGTCCGTTGAATGCGCGAGCGGCGGTGCCGCGATTTCTATGCAACGAGTGGGCTGGCCCCCTTTCAGTCGGCTTTCCGGATCATCCGTCTCATGAGGCGAAGACGACTTTCCCGAAGACCGAACCGTCGGACATGGCCCGGAAGCCCTCACGGGCCCGGGACAGCGGAAGCACACGGTCGATGACCGGGGCGAGCCGGTTCCGCGCGCAGAAGCGGGAGAGCCGCGCCAGCTGGTCCCGGGTGCCGAGAGTGCAGCCGGCGATGGTCAGTTGGCGGAAGAAGACGTGTGTCAGCCCCGCGGGCGGCAACGCTCCGGTGGTCGCGCCGCTGACCACGATGCGGCCACCGTCACGGACGCTGCGCAACGAGTGCTCCCAGGTGGCCTCGCCCACCGTCTCCATCACGGCGTCGACCCGGACCGGCAGCCGCGCGCCGGGCGGAAAGGCGGCCTCGGCGCCGAGGGCCTCGGCCTGTTTGCGGCGCCCCGCGCTGCGACTCGTCACCCAGACGCGGTACCCGGCGGCCGACCCCAGGACGATCAGGGCGGTCGAGACCCCGCCGCCCGCGCCCTGGACCAGGACGGTACCGC
Organism: Streptomyces benahoarensis; assembly: GCF_007280575.1. GTDB lineage: Bacteria > Actinomycetota > Actinomycetes > Streptomycetales > Streptomycetaceae > Streptomyces > Streptomyces benahoarensis. The sequence goes on along the minus strand of NZ_VKJP01000019.1, from coordinate 22,230 downwards.
CGGGTTCCAGCGCCGCCCGGTCGAAGAGCATGCGGTAAGCCGTCAGCCAGGCCCCGGGAAGACACGCGGCGTCCTCGAAGGACATGCCCGCAGGCTTGGGCACGAGGTTGCGCCGGGGAACGGCCACCCGTTCCGCGAACGTTCCGTCGTGCCGCTCGCCGAGCACGGACCAGTGCGGGTCGGAATCCTCCTCCCCGCGGCGGTTCGCACGGTCCCCGATGACCGAGTGGACGATGACGGAGTTGCCGTCCTCGTCCACTCCGGCCGCGTCCGAGCCCAGAATGATCGGTATGCGCTGGAACGGCGGGCCGACGCCGCGCAGCGTCCACAGGTCGTGCCGGTTCAGAGCGGATGCGCGGACCGACACGGTCGTCCAGCCGTCGACGGCCGTGGGCTCGGCCCGTTCGCCGACATCCAGACAGCCGAGCGGGTCTCCGGCGTCGGTGCGTATGGCCGACACGGCGAGCATGCTCACTCCCGCCCGTCGTACCGGAAGCAGGCCGACCCCCACAGGAAGCCGGCGCCGATCCCGGACATGATGAGGTGGTCGCCGTGCCGGACCCCGTTCTCCATGGTTTCGTGCAGCACCGTGAACATGCTGGCCGCGGCCGTGTTGCCGAACCGGCCGACGGTCGTGGGCGCGCGTTCGGCGGGCACCCCGAGACTCTGCATCGCCTCGTTGATGATGTTGAGGTTCGCCTGGTGCAGCAGGAAGTACCGCACCTCGTCCAGTTCGACCCCTGCGCGCAGCGCCGTCTGCCGGATGCTGTCCGGCAACCGGCCGGTGGCCATGTTCCACACGGATTTGCCCAGCATCTTCAGGTACTGGCCACGGCCGTCGGCGGTCGCCTGGCTGGTGGGCAGGCGGGAGCCGCCCGCGGGTATCTCCACGTCGTAGGAGAGCTCGTCGCCGGTGTCCCAGGACAGCAGCCCGAAGCCGGGGGCCCCGGGGCCGAGCAGCACGGCCCCGGCGGCGTCACCGAGGAAGACGCGGGTACCGCGGTCCTGCGGGTCCGTGGCACGCGATCCGGCATCGGCGCCGATGACCAGGACGTGGGAGTAGGAGTCGTTCTGCAGGAGGTGGGCGGCGACGAGCAGCGCGTATATCCCACCGGCGCAGGCTGCCTGGGTGAGATCGAGCGGAATGGCGCGATGCGCGCCCAGCGCCTGTTTGACCATCAGGGCGGTGGACGGCAGCGGCTGGTCCGGGGTGAAGGTCGTCAGGACAATGGCGTCCAGCTCGGCCGGGTCGACGCCGCCGCGGGACAGCGCCTGCCGGGCCGCCTCGGTGCTCATGTCCGAGGTGGCCATGCCGGGTTCCAGGAAGCGCCGCTCTTTGATGCCGGTACGCGTGGTGATCCAGGCGTCGGACGTATCGAGCGTCCGGGTCAGCTCCTCATTGGTGACCACGCGTGGCGGCACATAGAGCCCGGTCGAGCGAATCCCGACGGGGCGTTTGAGTCCGGCCGCGGCATTCAACGGCCGGGGGGCCTGGTCTTTATCGGGAATATCTCGTGTTGCCGGAATCAAGCCGTGCGGCATGGTGGAACTCCGATCTGTCAGTTGGGTGGCGAGGCGGCGAAGGGCCGTCTTTTTCCCTGGCGGGACCCAGGGGGAATTCCGACGCATCCGGATGGCGGCGACGGCTGCCGGGGTTTCGTCGCCGTCTTGGCATCGGTGCGGTGCGTCGTTGCCGCGGCTCGCGTGCGGCAGGGGCGCCGGAACCCCCGGGCAGCCGTACGGGACCGACGGCTCCGCGCCCGGGGGCCGGCGCGCGGCACACGCGTACGGGAGTGCACAGCGCCCGATGTGCCGGGAGCCGGGTGGGGAATCCCGTATCGGGGTGCTTCCGGTCCGCCGTCAGGCGTGGGTGACGAACTCGCCGAACCCCGGTCCGGGAAGCCGCAGCTGAGCGTGGATGTCCGAGCCCAGGCCGTGGTGTCCCACGGCGCCGCCGTAGTTCATCTGGTAACTCATCCAGAGCACGACGAAGTTGACGATCCGGTTCCCGGCCGCCGCGGAGTCGGGCGCCGGGAAGGGGTGGGGAAGCCTGGCGTGGTAACTGCCGTTGCCCTCCTCGTCGGCGACGAAGACGTTGGGGACGCCGAACGGGCTGGGATGCGACGGGCCGTCCGGATCGAGATCACGGCGCCGGATGGCCATGACGGTGTAGAGGCTGTTCGGGATGAGCCCGTGGAACTCACCGCGGAAGTCCGCCGCGGTGTCCTGTTCCGCCAGCGTCACGGTCAGGTTTCCGCTCGCCTTGATCCACTGTCCCAGCGTCACCGGTTCGGTCACCTTGGGTCCGTCCTCGGGCTGGAGGTCCGGGATGGGGACCTGGTGGAACGGGTAGCTCGGACGCACCACGGCGAACGGATCGGGCTGCTGCTCCGGGGCCATCACGGCCGTGTAGTTCGAGCACGGCAGGGGCAGCGGCAAGGTACAGAGAACCATCTCCCTGTCTTTCGCGGAGAGTTCGGGTGTCAGCTCCCGGATGATCCGGTACGGCGCGTTCTCACCGAAGGGCGGGAGAACACTGTCGGCGGCGACGAGCGCGCTTCCCCACTCGGCCTTCACCTCGCCGCCGGGGAGGGCCCGGTTGATCCCACCGATCACCACGAAGTGCCCGTCGGTGTTCATCACTTCGCTCGGTGGGTAGAGCGGGCCCTGGGTCGTCATGCTCAGCTCGTACGACCGGGAACGAGTCATCGCGCGCCCTCCCCGCCGGGCACTCGACGGTAGATCCGCGTGTAGAGCCCCTCGTCGGTGACGAACCGGGGATGCGCCTGCCGGGCGATCTCCGCGTAGCGATCCGAGGCGAACGTCGGAAGGTACTCCTGCGGCGGGCAGGAGAACCCCGAGACGAACATGACTCCGGGCTCCGTGCTCAGCAGGGAGTGGTACGCGAGGAACGTCTCGATCCGCTCGGACTTGAGGACCTCGGCGAAGATGGTCCCCTGCCGCCAGGACAGGTACTCCTCGTACACCGGAGGCTTGACCTCGACGTGGCGCAGCTGGATGTACGGCGTGTCCGGCAGCTCATCCGCCGCGGGCTTCGGCGCTCCCACGAACTCCAGCACCTGGCGGCGGACATCGCCCGTGGACAGGGGGGCCAGCGCTCCGCGCAGGTCACGCCAGCGGTCGGTCAGGGCGGCGAGATCGGCGAGTCCGGCCAAGGGGGTCAGCTCCAGGACGGCCGGCGCCTCCGTGCTCTCGTAAAGCACGCTGCCGCGGCCCGCGGCAGCGTGCGTACGGTCCTGCCAGACGGCGAGTGCCTCCTGGGAAGCTTCTCGCTCGACGGGTACCTCTGTCACCAGAAGCAGGGGGGAAGTCATCGCACGCGTTCCCTTCCACGGCAATGGGTTGCTGGTTGCGTCCGTCGGTTCACTCGGCGACCGCGAGCTCGGGTGGCGCGGGAACACGCTTGAGCGCGTGCCGCACGGCCCGCACGGCACCGCGGCGCTCCTTGTGCGCCATCACCGCGCTGGGCAGCGCCGTACCTGTCATGCGCACGGTGGCGGCGTGCAGGGCGGCCTGCCGGAACGTGACCTCGATGTCGAACACCAGCAGATCGGGATCGCTCAGGTCCGCCTGGAGGACCTCGCCATCGATGCTGGCCTCCAACGGGAACAGAAAGTTGCGGAAACTGGTCTCCAGACGGTCGAACACATGGCTGTAGCGGTGTTCCGGCCAGCGGCAGGTGTGGTACCGCTCGCACACGGCGACGTACATCTGCCGCGCGGCTTCGAGCACGACCATGCCCTGCACATGGCTCGCCTGGTGATCAAGCTGCATCTCTTGATCGTTGTGGAGCCGCAGGGAGGCCCGGAAGGACGTCTCGGAGTGCCGGGTCAGCCCCGCGATGAGCACATTGCTCTCGCGGTGTTTGTGCGTCTCGGTGTGATTGCCGGGCCGTCCCCGTGGGCTTCGTTCGATCACGGTGCGCTCGGGCGAGTCGCAGCGTGTCAACTCCTCCTGGATGCGGTCCCAGTCGTATGCGGTGACCCCCTGCCCCTCGGCGAGGACCAGGGCGTTGCTGTCGGCCGTGCTCCGGTACACGCCGGCCCGCAGCCGGTCGATGAACCGGGAGACGGTAACGGCCGATGTCTGGTCGGCAAATGCGTCGAAACGGTCGCCGACGATGAATAACGTGATCGTTTTGCTTTCTGGCATGCGAGAATTCCATTCATCACATGACTGGCAGGCGTCCTCACTCATGCGCCCTTGCATGGTGTGCGCCACTGAATTCAGGGAGAGGCCGCAAGGGTGCTCCGACGGCACCAATGAGGCCCGATTCCAGCCTGCCCCCGACAGGACGTCATGGGCGGCGAAGGTGTGCGCCTCTCATGGGGCGGTGCGTGATATTCACGTCTTGGTCACTCTTCTTCCCCTGCATGGAGGGGGTTTGCTCAGGCGTCTGATCTCCTGCATTCGTCCCGTCGCCCGCCGGTCGTCGGCAGAATGCTCCCGCCTTGGCTTCGGACGTATCCGCACAGAACCGGGTCGTCGCCGATGGCCACCGGGTTCCCCACCGAGGACAGCATGGCGAGATCGCTGGAGTGATCCCCGTACGCCCAGCAGTCCGCTGCCGAGAGGCCGAACTCGGCGATCGCCTGGGCGACGGCGACGGCCTTGGCCTTGCCGATCATCGCCGTTCCGACCTCGCCGGTGAACGTTCCGTCATCGGCGATCAGCGGATCCGAGCACAGCGTCAGGTCCACTGCGAAGTCGTCGGCGAGCGGTCTCAGGCACGCCGCGAAGCCGCCCGAGACCAGTACGATGCGGTCGCCCGCGGCCTGGTGACGAGCGAGTGCGCGGGCGGTCGCAGTGACGAATGCGTCCGGCCCTCTTCGATAAGCGGCGTACCAGTCCCGGCCGGCGTCGATGAGCCCGGCGGCCGGAACGCCCGCGAAGTTCGTGTAGTAGGCACGGTTGCCCTCCTCGCGGGGCACCCGTTCGGCCATCTGGCGTAGCGCGTCGGCTCTTTGCCGGTACAGAGTGCCGTCGTCCCCGTTCCGGGCCAGCCAGTGGCGCAGGAATTCAAACATGCTTTTTGCCGTGATGAGCGTTTCGTCAACATCGAAGAATGCCGCCGACCGCCGACTTTCTCCCCCCTGACGCCGTTTCTTCTCGGCGCCTTCCTCATGTTTGAATTCCGGTGATAATCCAGATCCGTCACTCACGGCGCTTGCCTCCGTCCGGCGACGCGAATCCACCGGGGCCGGAATGAATCCCCTTGGTGAATGCATCACCGCAGTGCGATGTCGTGTCCCTTCAGTCTCAGGCATCACAGGAGCCGACGCAGCTTACGTTTCGGCCAGCTTCAAAAGTCGGGACCGTGCCACGTACCACCGTTGCCGGTAAGTCCCGGGCAACTCGCGGGGACCGACGGGAAACGTTCGCGGCGATCGTCTTCGCACAGGTGGGCGGTGCGTCCGGCGGGCTCTGTCGCGGTGCTTCGGGACGGTGAAGCCGACGTCCCACCGGCGATTCGTGATCTGGCCGCGGGTCGGCCCGTAGGGCCGGCTCCACGAGGAGATCCTGCACCGGCTGGACGAGGTCGGCCTGCTCGATGTCGCGCGCGTGGTACCCGGCTCCGCCCACCTGAACACGGAAAAAGGGGGGTGAACTCACAGGTCCGAGCCCCGTGAACCGGGGTGAGCCGGCCTCCGGGACGCACGTACCGCCGGACGCGAACGGACTGCCTCCGGCTGTCGGCGTTTCCGCCTCTCACACACACGACAGCGAAGTCCTGAAGCCGATGGTGGCCGATCACCTCTGAGCTCGTCGACGATCAAGGCGTGGGAACGGTCCGGTGCGAAGGCCGCCGTTGGCGGGACCACGGCCATCGCGGACGGCGGCTACCGGGGCACCGGCCTGGTCATCCCGCACCGCCGCGAACGCGGCCAGGCCGAACTGCCTGCTCGGAGGGGAGAGCGCAACACCTCACGCGGTTTACCTCGCCGTCCTGGAGGATGCTCAGTCGAGGCAGAACTCGTTGCCCTCGATGTCCTGCATCACGATGCACGAATCGTTGTCGTCGGCAAGGAGTCGCACGCGTACCGCGCCGAGCGCGACCAGCCGTGTGCATTCGGCCTCAAGTGTGGCGAGGCGCTCTTCCCCCACGAGCCCGGTGCCGACCCGCACATCGAGATGCACCCGGTTCTTGACGACCTTGCCTTCGGGAACGCGCAGGAAGAGCAGTCGCGGGCCGACGCCTGAGGGATCAACGCAGGCGAACGCTGATCCCTGCCGCTCGGGCGGCAGAGAGCGATCGAAAGCGCCCCAGGTGGTGAACCCCTTGGGTGGCGGCGGTACGACGTACCCCAACACCTCGCACCAAAAGCGAGCGACGCGCTCAGGTTCTGCGCAGTCGAAGGTGACTTGGAACTGCTTGATCGAGGACATCGGCGCACCATAACAGCGCGGACACGTAAGGTCAGCGGCCGACTGCCGGCCGCTCCGCAGTGTGCCCGCCCGCGTCCGGGTGGTCCGGGAATTCCCGTGCGCCGTCGCCGAGTTCGCGCGGCCCCGCGCCGATCGCCGTGGGCTGGGTGCCGGACCGGCTCTTCCCGTCCCGGTGGGTGCCCGCCTGTGTCCTGTTCGCTGGCCCTGCTCACCGTAGTTCCGCACAGCTGCCCCGAGCGTCACGGCAGACCGCCCGGCCGGGCCGGGTGGCGCACCAAGGGGCCGAGCGACCCATACCGGCGCGGGCGTCTGCCGGGAGATGCTCAAGGTGTCCGTCGTAGCGGAAGGAACCCGGCATGCCGTACCGGACGAACAGGGGTTCAAGGGCGCGTGAGGCGGTGCGGCGTCCGCGTGTCTCCAGGAGGCGGGAATGAAACGTCCCGTGGCCGCGGGGGTGAACGGAGCACCGGCCGGTCTCGCAGCCGCGGACTGGGCCGCCCGCGAAGCGCTGCTGAGGGACGTGCCGCTGTGGCTCGTGCACGCCTGGGAATGGCAGCCCTATGCCTACGCCCCGCCGGAGGGACCGGAGGCCGCACGCCGGTGGTCGGAGGGCGTGCCACATGAGGTCACCGACCGCTTGCGGCGACGCCACCCGGGGCTGGAGATCACGGCGGAACGTGTCATCGGCCCGCCGCCGGAGGTGCTGTGCGGTGCGGCCACGGACGCCGAACTGCTGGTGATCGGCACCGCCGGTGTGAGTGGGGCCGCGGGTTTTCTGCTCGGCTCGGTCGGTATGGCCACCGTCGCGCACGCGGAACGTCCCGTCGTGCTCGTCCGGGCCGGCGACCGGGAAGAGCAGTGGCCACCGGCTGCGGCCGACGACCTCGGTGCCGTGGTCCTCGGACTGGACCTCAGCCGGCCCTGCGACGAAGTGGTCGGCTTCGCCTTCGAGGCCGCGGCGCTGCGCACCGCCCCGTTGCTCGTGATGCACGGCTGGACCCCGCTCCCGCACCACCGGGACGGCGGGGGACCCGGTGCCGGCCCGGGTGGCCGGGGGCCCGTGGGGGAGAGGGCAGTGGTGGACGAGATGCTCGGACCCTGGCGGGAGCGGTACCCGGCGGTGCACGTCACCGAGCAGGCGCGCGTCGGGCGACCGGCGCAGCACCTGCTGGAAGCCTCGGCGCACGCCGCGCTCCTCGTCATCGGCAGACACCGCCGTACACGGTGGCCGCACGTGCCGCACATCGGGCACGTCGCCCATGCCGTCCTCCACCACTGCCCGGCTCCGGTGGCCGTGGTCCCCGACCTGTAGGGCGCGTCCTCCCGGTCCTCGTGGGCCTGTGACGCACCCCGGCGCCCCGGACGCGGACCGTCCGCGAGCAGCTTCCCCGCGCCGTGCGCGGCGCGACGGGGCCTGGCCCGGAGGCGGTGTGGCGGGCCTTGCCGACCCGGCCCCGGGCACGTCCCTGCGCCCGGGGGCAGCGCCGAATGGTCCCGATACAGGACTGTTCGGCCCCTGCCGGAGCGGCTGACAGGACGGCACGGTGGAGGGGCCGGTCACGGAAGCACGGGCGGCCGGTCGCGCAACCCGGGAGGAGACAGCTATGGCCGGGCCCCGGACGGAACACCTCCTCGACGAGCCCCGCGCGGGCGTGTGGGCACGCGTAGGTGACCGGCTGATCGTGGGCGGTGCCACCGTCGGAGACGAAGGGCGTGACGGCGAGATCGTCGGACTGCACCACACCGATGGCACCCCGCCCTATGACGTCCGCTGGTCGGACACGGACCGGGTCACCCTGGTGTTCCCAGGGCCGGACGCGCACGTCCAGCACTTCCCGCCGACCGGGAGGCAGTCCGCCGCACCACGGCGGCGGTGACCCCCGCGGCCGCGCGCCCGCCACCACGGATCGGTCCCTGCCGTCGTGTCCGGACGCGAGGGCCGAACGGCGCCGTCGCGTGCCCGATCCGTGGTGGGCGTCGACGGTTCCGACGCGAGCCCGGCGGCCGTGGCGTGGGCCGTCGACGAAGCCGTACGGCGCGGGACAGGACGCCATGCTCCTGGTCTCGGGGGCCGTGGGCGAGGTGCGCCGGCCGGTCCGCTGCTCGGCTCCGTCGGTCTCTCGTGGCCGGCCGTGCTCCTGCCCGCTCGCCGTCGCCCCCAGCGGCGCTCGGCCACCACCGAAGGAGACCTGTGATGAGCACAGCGGCCCACCGGCACCACATGACCGACCTCGGCCGTCGGATCGAGGCCAGGCGCGCCCGGCTCGGACTGTCCCAGGAGGAGGTGGCCACGCGGGCCGGGGCCACGCCCGGCTACGTCGCCGACCTCGAGGAACGCGTGTGCACGCCCAGAGTGGAATTCCTGGTCCGGATCGCGAACGCCCTGGAGACCACCGTCCAGGATCTCACCGGGTACACCGCGGACCTGCCGGTCGGCGGATCCGCGGCGGGCGGCCACGCGCGGATGGTCGAGATCGACGAGACGGGATGCTGGGAGCTCCTCGATGACCACGGCATCGGCCGAGTCGCCGTCACCGGCCGGAACGGGACGGAGATCTTCCCCGTGAACTACCGGGTCGTGGAAGGTGAGATCGCCTTCCTGACCGCGGCGGACTCGCCGCTCGCGCAGGCCGCGGGCTCCGGCGCCGAGATCGCCTTCGAGGAGGACCGGCTGGACGAAGCCTTCAGCCAGGGCTGGAGCGTCCTGCTCGTCGGCGCTGTGCGGACGGGGAGGGACCGGGCCGCGACCGAGAAGCTCCGCGACGCCGCGCACTCGGCTCCCTGGGCCGGGGGCGGGCAGGACCAGCTCGTGATGCTCGCCCCGCACCGGGTCACCGGTCGGCGCGTCCTGGTGGAGGGAGCGCCCGGCACGCCGACCCGACGCGAGCCCTGAGGCGTACGCGCCTCGCCCACCGCGCCCGGACCGAGCCGTTCGCCGGGGACGGACGGCACCCCCTACGGGACCATCCGATCCGGCCGCACCCGGACGACCGGCCCCGGCCGGCGGCCTCTTCGGCACCGGGGTGCTCCCGGTGGCGGGAGGCACGGTGGGATACGAGGAGGGCCGCGGTCCGTCATCCGCGGCCGCCCGCGAGGTGCACACCATGCAGCACACCAGGGTCAGCAGCCGCCCCCGGCCACCGCGCCGCCGTGCCCGCCGCCTACGAGCGACTCGCCGGGGAAACCGGCCGGGCGTCGCCCGAGGTGGCCGTCCGCAGCGGCGCGACCGCGGAGGCCCCGCCACTTCGTCGAGGAAATCTGCCGCTGACCGTGGCCCGCGGGCCACGGGGCCGGACCTGGCTCCGCGACGGTACACAGCCCTACACACCAGGAGCGGAACAATGACCGGAGACAAGGTGGAACGCAGGCACAGCCTCTTCCCTTCCCTGCGGACGTGGCCGAGCCGTGGGGGCGGCGTCTCCGTCACGGGGCTTCTTCACCGATGATGCCGGGATCCATCCGGACATCGACGACCCCTTCCACGTCCCGCACGGCGCAGGCCAGCAGCGGCACGAGCGTCCGGTCGGCCAGTGCGCCGTGTGCGCCGTGGAGGGTCGCCACACCCTCCGCCACGGTGACGTCCAGCCCTTCGGGAGCGGCGGGGTCGCCGAGGACGGCACGGCGGATCTCCGCCGCGATCTCGGCATCATCACGGAGGAACACCTTGAGCAGGTCGCTCCGGCTGACGACACCTTCCAGCATGCCGACGTCGTTCACGACGGGCAGCCGCTTCACCTTCCTCCGAGCCATGATCCGCGCCGCCTCGGGGAGCGTCGCGTCGGGGTGAACGGTCACCGCCGGGCTGGACATGAGCTCACCGGCGCGCACCGCACCGGCCTTGGCCGCCTCCGCGAACGCCTGCGGAGGGGGCCGATCGCCCCGGGACTCCTCCTTCGCCAGCAGGTCCGCCTCGGACACCACGCCGATGACGCGTCCTTCGCCTTCCAGGACGGGGAGCGCGCTCACCTTCCACTGGTCCATGCACGCGACGATCTCTTTGTAGGGCGCGTCGCGGCCGATCGCGACGGCGGTGTGGGACATGACGTCGCTGACGATGCTGCGGGCGGCGGGCATGGTCTGCTCCCGGGACGGTCCTCCGCGTTCCGGCTTCGGTCGGTGCGGATCTCCAGTGTGAGTCCTTCGCCGGTGCGCCGGGTGGGGCCGTTGCACCCCAGGAGGGGACCGACCGGCCCATGCGCCGTACGGGCCGCCTGCCGGAAGCCGTCGCAGGAGGCGCTGCGCCGGGCGGAGCTGACGCGGAGCACTGTCACGGCGGTGACGGCGTGGGAGTATCCGCCGGGCTCCATCGGCAGGATCGACGGGCCCCAAGAACTCCGGACCTCGCGGGAGCAGGCGGTGGCCCGGGAGCTCGATGACGCCGTCGCGAAGGTGGTGCGGCCGGGGTCCGGGCCGCCGGTGGAGAAGTGGGCCTCACCGGCCGACCGGCGGCCGGTCGTACGCCGCGTCACGCGGGACGCCCCGGAGCGCGGCGTCCCGTAGATGCGCCGGGGTGCACTGCGGCCGTCGTTTGCGCACGAAATCCCCGCGCAGCGAGTGATAGGGGGCCTCGGGGTCGAAGAAGGTCCGGCGCATGTGCGCCAGTTCCCCCGCGCGGTAGGCGGCCAGCGGCATGACGGCCTCATCCCGTTCCCGCACCGCCTTCTTGGCCTCGACGCGTCGCTGGACCGGCGACGAGGTGGCGATGCGCGCGGCGAGGAGGGCGACCCCGGCACCGAAGTCCTCCGGTGCGCAGGTGACGACGCGGTCCACCAGCCCGAGGCCGAGCGCCTTGGCCGCGGTCACCGGCAGCGCGCGCCGCATGAGGCGTGCGGCCTGTCCGGGGCCGACCCTACGGGGCAGTGTGTACGTCCAGTACTCGGAGCCGTACAGGCCCATCAGGCGGTAGTGCGGGTTGAGCAGGGCCCCGCCGCGGCACCACACCTCGTCCGCCGCCAGCGCCAGCATCGCCCCACCCGCCGCGGCGTTGCCGCCGAGAGCGGCGACGACCAGCCGGTCGGTGGTGGTCAGGACCGCCTCCACCAGATCGTCCATGGCGTTGATGTTCGCCCAGGACTCCTCGGCGGGGTCGGCGGCGGCCTCGATCACATTCAGATGGATGCCGTTGGAGAAGAAGTCCCGGCCCCCGCCGAGCACCAGGACACGGGTCGGCCGGGAGCAGGCGAAGCGGTACGCCGCGAGCAGCCGCCCGCATTGATCGGTGCTCATCGCGCCGCCGGGGAAGGAGAAGTGCAGGAAGCCGACCGGGCCGTCCTCCCGGTAGCGGATGTCCGTCCAGGTCCGCCGGTGTGCGGGGCACCGGAGCGGGACGGGGACCTCCGGCACGGGCGGCAGACGCTCCCCGAGCGCGAGGGTGGCCGGCAGCTTGAAGGTGGCCGGGCCGCCCTTCCGCCGCCGGGGCCGCAGCTCGGGGATCCACACCGCGCCGTCCACCGTCGCCCGGCAGATCGCGCCCGCACGGGTGGCCAGGATCTCGCCCGGGCGGCCACGCAGCGTGTCTTCGGCGCAACCGCCGTGCAGGTACCACTCGTCGCCCCCGAACGCATCCAGCACACCCGGTTGCGAGTCCGCCGTCCGCAACGTGCGCAGGACGGTTTTGCCGGTGTCCGACGCCCAGTCGATGCGCCGCAGGCTCTGGTCGAAGTAGGGCTGCGTGCGCCGGGTACCGTCCGGACCGTCTGCGCGCTGGGGCCGCGGCAGGTAGCGCCCCGAGGCGAACCGCCGGACCGCGAGATGCACCGCTTCCACGGCGGCGTCGCCGATCTCACCCCGGTACAGATCGCTCTTGCCGAGAGGCGGCAGCGCACAGGGCACGGAGGCCCACACGTCCCCGGCGTCCATCTCCGCGTCGGCCTGCAACACCGTCACGCCCCACTCGCGGGCGCCCTCGTGGATCGCCCAGTCCAGCGACGACGGGCCCCGGTCGCCCACCGGGCCCGGGTGGACGATGAGGCACGGATACGCGGACCAGATGTCCCGCGGAATCGCGGTGGTGAGCATCGGGGCGATGATCACCTCGGGTGCGTGCCGCCGCACGGCGTCCCGCAAGGATTCCTCGCCCAGCGCCAGCTCCACCGCCACGGTGTGGCCTTCTTCGCCCAGCTCGGCGAAGACACGCTGGGTGAGACTGTTGACCGCACTCGCGATCAGCAGGATGTGCACCGTTACCTCCCGGCCGCCGGGCCCGCGCCGATGCCGGTCCGGCTGCTGCGATGATCACCGATACGGTCACGGCGGGCGCCGGGCCTCGCCCGGTGGGTCACCTGACCGGAGCCCGGACGCGTTCCGCGGCGGGACGCCTGCCAACGCCCCGTCAGCGGCGCTGGACGGTGAGGTCGAGGAAATGGGCGGCGCAGATCCTCCTCGATCGCTCCTTGGTTCTGCGCGGTCGGCGGCACCAGACCCGCGTCGGTGAGCGTGCCGTGCGCATCGAGGGTGTAGCGGTGGTACAGCAGCCCGCGCGGCGCCTCCGTGGCACCGTGGCCGGTGGCACCACGCGGGGGCACCGCGACATGGGGCCGGGGCGGCGGGGCATAGGCGTCGATGAGGCGCAACGCCTCATCGTCCGCGTGGTCGTCGAGGGCGCGCCGCAACCGTTCGGCCAGCGGCCGCAACTCGGCGACGGCCGGGGCCCCGCACCGTGCGCGAACGCCGCCCCGTCCGGCCGGTGGCCCAGCCGTTCCACGGCCGGGCCGTTGTCCGCTCGGCCGCACCTGCGGGGGCGTCAGGCATGGCGCCCCGTCGAGGGACGCCCCGGAATGCCGGTGGCGGGGGAGAGGGGCCGCTTACCGGAAGAGGGTGCCGGTCTTCTCACCGGTGGCCTGCTTGCGGCGGAAGTAGTCGTTGATGACGGTGCGGTAGAGGTCGGCGTCGGGGCGCGCCCAGTTGCGCATGAGTTCGCAGCCGAACGCGAGTGAGGTGATCGGCTGGGCGCCGGCCTGCGTCATCCGTTCGATCGCGGTGGCGTGCGTGACCGGGGAGACGCCGCCGACGGCGTCGATGACCGGGTAGACCTCGAAGCCCTCGCGGAGCATGTCCAAGGTGGGGAACGTGAGGCAGACCTCGGTCCACAGTCCGGCCATGACGATCTTCCTGCGGCCGGTCGCCCGGATGGCGGCGCGGAAGTCGGCGTCCTCCCAGGAGTTGACCCCGGTGCGGTCGATCTCCGGAACCTCGGGCAGCTCCGCGGTGATCACGGGGACCGTGGCCTGATTGACGCCCATCCCCACGGCGACGGTGCTCAGCACGGTCGGGATCTCGTAGGCGCGGGCCAGCTTGGCCAGGGTGACGGCCCCGAGGTCGATCTCCTCGCGGCTCGCCGAGCCCACGGTGGCGTACTGGCCCTCTTGGTAGTCGATGAAGACCACGGTGCAGTTGTCCGGCGTGAGCAGGTGGTCGGCGGCCGGGTCCCGAACCGGCTCGGGGGCCGTTTTGCTGTGGGCGGCATCGGCAGTCATGACGTGTTCCCTTTCGGCGTCTGGATCGGTGCGGAGGCGCTGTGGTGGCTCAGGGGCGGAACCCCTCGCGGGCGGTGGTCTTCCGGGTCAGGTCCACGAAGTCCGGTTCGAAGCCCTTGACCGCGGTGACGGCGTTCCACAGCCGTCCGGCGGCGGCGTGGGAGATCGGCAACTGCTGCGCCGGGTCGGGGACGGAGGCGAGCAGGGTGTCATCGTCTTCCGCCGAGCGGCGCAGCGGGCGCGGGTTGGTGGTGTCCCGGGCGCGGGCGACGACGGCGGCCATGGGCCCGAGAGTCATCAGATCCAGTGCGGTGTCGTAGTCCTGGCCCAGGTGGTCGGCCAGGTCCAGGGCCTCGCGGATGCCGGCCTCGGCCGCCATGACGGCGACGTTGGTGATCAGCTTGTAGGCCACACCGGACCCCACCTCACCGACCCGCCGCACCTTCCCCAGCGTCTCAAGAACCGGGCGCGCCCGCTCGAAGACGTCCGGTGCCGCGCCGACCAGGAAGGTGATGCCGCGCTCACGCGCGTACTTCACCCCGCCGACGATCGGCGCGTCCAGGACGGTCACCCCGCCGGGGGCGGCGGAGACCGCCGCGTTCAGGAGCTCGGGCGTGGTGGTGGAGCAGACCAGGACCAGGGAGCCCTGCGAGGCTCCGGCGAGGATGCCGTCGGGGCCGAGGTAGGCGGCGGGGATGTCGTGCGACATCACCAGGCCGAGGGTCAGCTGCGCGCCGCGGGCCGCTTCGGCCGCGGTGGCATGGACGGTGGCGCCGGTGGTGGCGGCGCGCTCCCGCTTGGCGGGGTCGGTGTCGCTGACACGGACCTCGTAGCCGGCGGCGACGAGGTGGGGGGCCATCTGCTCTCCCATGTCCCCGAAGCCGATGATCGCTACCGTGGTCATTGCTTCCTTCCGGTGTTTCCGTGGGCAGGCAGGGATGGTGCGGGTGCCGTGAGCGCCGCCTGGATGATCAATTCCACGGGGCCAGTGGGCACAGGCGGTCAGCGAGCACAGGGCGTTTTGCCCAATGATGTCGTTATGTCAGATTGCTGCGGTGAGCGCGAGTATGCGCTGCACGACGCGGGCGACGACGCCGCCGGGTGTGCGTCATCGGTGTTGTTCGAGAGTGTCCGCCGCTCGGTGCGGCTCGCCGCAGGGATGCTCGGTACCCCTCCCCGGCGCTCCACCTGCGTTCGGCCACGAGACGGCCCCACGCATACCGGCTCGACTGGGCGTGGGTGTAAGCAGTCGCTGCGCCCGCGTCAGGTTGCCGTCAGCCAGTCCTCCTCGAGTTCGCCCCCTCGATGAGATGGACTTCCGGTCAGGCGGTATGCAGAACAAGCCGGCCTCGCAGGCGGCCGTGCTCGCCGCGTTCATGTACGGGCGCCGCCTGCTCCAGCGGCACCCGCTGAAGCTCGGTCCGCACCGTTCCGGTGGCGAGGAGACCCGCGGCCCTGCCGTGACACACCGTCCGGCTCATGCCTCCGCACCCCGGCGCCCGTCCGGCTGCAGCGTCAGCGTCGCGCCCGCCGTCAGTACGAGCCCGGCCGCCGCGATCAGCATGCTCCACCGCATGCCGGCCAGGAACGTGTCCGCCCCCGCCAGCAGCGCCCCGAAGACCGCCACCGCGATCGCTCCGCCGACCTGGCGGCCGGTGTTGAGCACGGCGGACGCGGTGCCCGCCCGGTCTGCGGGGACGGCGTCGAGCAACATGGAGATCAGAGCAGGCACCGTCAGCGCCCCGCCCAGGCCGACCGGCACCATCAGCGCCGCCACCACCCACACGTTGGTGTGCGCGGTGATGGTGAGCAGGGCCAGCAGTCCGGCTGCCCCGGTCAGCTGTCCCGCCACCATCGGCACCCGCGGGCCGAAGAGCGAGGCCAGTTTCGCCGAGGCCAGATTCACCACGGCGACCAGTGCCGTCATCGGAATGAACATCAGGCCCGCGTGCAGGGGAGACTGCCCGCGCTCCTGCTGCAGATACAGGCTGAAGATGAACACGCCGCCGTAGTAGGCGGCGTTGAGCATGAAGCCAACCACCAAGGACACCGCCACCACCCGCGAGCGGAACAGCGGCAGCGGGAGCATCGGGTGCGACCCCTTGGCCTGCGCGGCGAGGAAGGCAGCTGCTGCGGCCGCGGCCACCAGCAGCGACACCACCACGAACGGCCGGCCGAAGCCTTCGGCGCCGCCCTCGATCACGCCATACGTCAGCGCGCCCATCGCGACCACCGCCATCAGCTGCCCGACCGCGTCCAGGCGCGAGGGCAGCCGCGGGGAGGCGGGCACGCGGGTGAGCAGGGCGAGCGCCAGCAGGCCCGCCGGGAGGTTGACGAAGAAGATCCATCGCCAGCCCGCGGAGGCGGTGAGCGCCCCGCCGAGCACCGGCCCGGCCGCCACCGCGACCGCGCCGCCCACGGTCCAGACGGCGATGGCCCGCGCCCGCTCGGCCTGGTCGGGAAAGCCCTGCCGGACCAGCGCCAGCGACGCCGGCATCATCACCGCCGCCGCACCCCCCTGCACCAGCCGCGCCGCCACCAGCACGCCGAGACCGGGCGCCAGTCCGCACGCGGCCGAGGCCAGCCCGAAGAGCACGAGGCCGCCGCCGTACGCCTGCCGGGCCCCGATGCGGTCGGACAGGGCGCCCGCGGAGAGCATCAGCGCGGCGAAGATCAACGTGTACCCGTCCACCACCCACTGCAGGCCGGACATGCCGCCGCCAAGACTGCGGCCGATGTCGGGCAGCGCGACGGTGACGATCAACGCATCCAGCGAGATGAGAAAGAAGCCCAGCAGGGCGGCACCGAGCACCACGGGGGAACCACCCCGGGCCGCCTCCGGTGCCGGGCCCGCGATGCGGGCGGCCGGGGAGAACGTGAACAGCGATTTCATCAGGACACTCCTGAGACGATCTCGAAGGGATGCGACCGGGACGGGAAGCCAGGGGACGACCACGGACCGGCCTGCACCGGTACGGAGGCGGCTGGAGGTGTCAGTCGTCGAAGTCGGTGGAGCGGGTGAGCATTTCCCAGGAGCGGAGTTCGGTGCGGGCACGGTCGAGGTGGCCGGTGATCGCGTCGGCGGCGTCGTTGCCGAGCGGCAGACGCAGCGGCGGTTCGTCGGAGTCCAGAGCGGTGAGGACGGCGGCCGCGGCCTTGGCCGGGTCCCCGGGTTCCTGGCCGCTTCCGCCCGGCAGCCCGGAACGGACGGGGCCCACGGTCTCCTGGTAGGCGTCCAGGGCCGGGGAGAGCCGCAGTGCTGCGGCGTCGGCGAAGCCGGTACGGAACGCGCCGGGCTCGACGATCAGCACCCGGATGCCGTGCGGGGCGACCTCGGCGGCCAATGCCTCGGAGAGCCCCTCCAGGGCGAACTTGGTGGCGCAGTAGGCGCCGACTCCGGCGAAGGCGAACCGCCCACCCATGCTGGTCAGCTGCACGATGGCGCCCGAGCCCCGGCGCCGCATGTGCGGCAGTGCGGCGCGGATGAGCGCGGTGGGGCCGAAGAAATGCAGGTCCATCAGGCCCCGCAGCTCAGCGTCGGTGCTCTCCTCGACCGCTCCCACCATGCCCCGGCCGGCGTTGTTGACCAGGATGTCGATCCGGCCGTGCCGGGCTGCCACGCCGTCGACCGCGGCTTGGATGCCCGCGATGTCGGTGACGTCCAGCGGTAGCGTCTCGACCTGGTCCGGGTGCGCGGCGACCAGGTCGTCGAGCAGCGCAGTGCGGCGGGCGGCGGCGACCACGATGTCGCCCGCCGCCACCGCCGCTTCGGTGATGGCCCGGCCGAACCCGCTGCTCGCCCCGGTGACCAGCCACACCTTGTTCATGTTCTTCTCCTCGTGCCAGGTGATCCGCTGTTCGCTGCGGTCCGTGTGTGAACTACCGTGCACGGCACGCCGGTTGCCCGTCCAAGATCCGCTGTGATAACCGATGGTTATGGACGTTCACGGACGGGACCTGAGGTACTTCGCCGCAGTGGCCGAGGAGCTGCACTTCACGCGCGCAGCCGAGCGGCTGTACGTCTCACAGCCCGCGCTGAGCAAGCAGATCAGGATGCTGGAGAAACGGGTGGGGGCCGCGTTGTTCGAGCGTGACCGGCGCGAAGTGCGCCTGAGCGCGGTCGGTGCAGCGCTGCTGCCGCATGCTCAGCGCATTCTCGCCGAGTGGGAGGCAGCCCGGGAGGCAGTCGCCCGGGTCGTGGCAGACCGGGCGGCCGTCCTCGTCGTGGGGATGAGTACCAGCCCGGGGCGCGGCGGCGTGCTGCCGGCGATCCGCTCCCGCTTCGCCGCCGCGCGCCCCGGTGCTCGCCTCAGACTTCGCCAGGTCCCCTGGAACGACGCGACCGCCGGGCTCGCCGACGGCACGTGCGATGTGGCGTTCGTCTGGCTACCGCTGCCCGATCCGGATCGCTACCGGTGGCTGGTGGTCGCCGAGGAACTCCGCCTGGTCGCTATGGCCGATACTCACCCGCTCGCCGACCGGGAGATCATCGACTTCACGGACCTGCTGGACGAGCCGTTCCTCGCTCTGCCCGACAGCGCTGGGCCGCTGCGGGACCACTGGCTTGCCACCGACTCCCGCGGCGGGAAGCCGGCACGCATCGGCGTGGAGGTGGCAAGCACCGAGGAGACGTACGAAGCGCTCGTCGCGGGTCTCGGTGTGGTCCTGCTGGCGGCCGGGAACACCCCGCTGCTCACCCTCGGCGGAGTCGTCACCCGTGCAGTGAGGGGCATCTCGCCCAGCCGCTTCGCCCTGGCCTGGCGCGCCGACGACCACCGCCGGCTGGTGCAGGAGTACGTGCGCGCGTGTGAGCTGGCGACCGGGACAACGGACTGAGGCGGGCGCGACCGAAAGACGTGCCGGGATCCGCTCCCGGCGACGGGAGAAGGACCGAAGCTACCCCGAGCCCGACTCCCGGGTTCGGGCAACCGCGATTGCCGACCCGATCGGGCACCGAGAGCAGCACACCCGCCCTTGGGGCGACCTCGGGACGCCCTGCGTGCGCTCCCCGCGGGCCAGGGCACCCCCGGGGCGCCGCCATGGACCGGACTACTGTTGAACGTACCTGCTCTTGTCACGGAGCATGCTGACGACCGCGGCGGGAGCCTTCTGCGGGGAGCCCGCGTCGTACGGCGGTTGCGGGTCGTACTCGGTCCTGAGCTGGACGACCTGCGCGCACTCGTCGCCGGCCACCTTGCCGAGCAGGGTGAGGCCCATGTCGATGCCGGCCGAGACACCGGCCGCGGTGACCAACTTGCCGTCGATGACGACCCGTTCACCGGACGGCACGGCGCCGTACGCAGCGAGGCTGTCCCACGCCGGCCAGTGCGAGGTGGCGTGTCGGCCCTTGAGCGGCCCGGCCGCCCCGAGCAGCAGCGATCCCGTGCAGACCGAAGTCGTCCAGGCGCTGGTGGCGCTGGCGGTGCGCAGCCAGCCGAGGAGTGTCTCGTTTTGGAGCTCCCGCAGAGGCTCTCGACGGGCCGTCTGGACGGCCAGCTGGGCGCTGAACTGCGCCTGGTTTCCCGGGCGTCGGAGAAAGACGACCAGGTAGCGCGCGATGCTGAGTGCGATGTCCCTGCCGTGGTCCTCCTCGACCAGGGCGAGCGCGAGATCGATGCCCGCGGTGACCCCGGCAGAGGTGGCGATCCTTCCGTCCCGCACGAAGAGCGGGTCCGGCTCGACGTCCACCTTCGGGTACTCCTCGGCCATCTGCGTGCACAGCGCCCAGTGCGTCGTCGCCCGGCGGCCGTCGAGCAGCCCGCCCTCGGCCAGCAGCAGTGCACCGCTGCACACCGACACGATGCGCTCCGCCCGCCGGGCGTGCTCCCGTAACCAGTCGACCAGCCGGGGGTCGGTGCAGTGGGTGCCCTTGCCGCCCGGGACGAGCAGGGTGTGCGGCGTCTCGGCGTCGGGCAGCGCACAGTCCGGGGTGAGCCGCAGCCCGCTCGAAGTGCGGACGGGCATGCCGTCGAGCGAGGTGGTGCGGATCGCGTACGGTTCCCCGTCTGCCTGCCCGGCCCCCGCGAACACCTCCACGGGACCGGTCACATCGAGACTCTGCACGCCCTCGAAGAGGACGACCAGCACGGATCGCTGCGTCATGGCTCCCATCTTTCGCAGCTCGCGCTGCGTCCGCAATGACGAAAACCCCACCTTTCCTGCCACCCGGGTTACCACCCGCAGGGTGATGGCGGTGCGCCTGCGCGGTGGTCAGGCTGGTCCCGGCGAGGCGGCGCCGTCAAGGCGAACTGTGGGTCCGGACCGGCCGGAGCGGCCCGTAGGCGGCGGCGCGAGCGGCTGGGACCAGGGGCCCGCGGGCGGTCAGGGCGCGGTTGAGGGCGTCCACGGCGGCGGGATGCACAGGTGGCGGGAGTTCGTCGAAGCCGTCCAGCAGAGGATGCGCCCCGTCTCCAGCAGCGCCTGGGCGAGATCGCCGCGGGTGTCGCTGGTGGTGGCCGTGGCCGAAGCCCGCAGGCCGGGGTGGGAGCGGCGCAGTTGATCCGCCAGCCACTCCGCGAGCGGCCGGCGCGGTTCCCAAGAGGCGAGGGAGAAGAGAACGGGGGGCGCGGAGAGCGGGCGGGGCTCCTACCGGCGCAACCAGCACACCGATCACGCTGGCGATCTTGTCCGCCTGGTCCCACCCCGTGCGAAGGAAAATGATGATCAAGCCCGCCATGAGAACAACGTAGAGAAGTGCTCCCAGGCCCTTTAACCTTCGGTCCCGCATGTGCTCATCACGGAACCGAGACAGCCACACGCGTAACCGGGTCGGTGGCTTTCACCCCTGACGCGACGGAATACGCCTGCCGAGACATAGCGCGGTCCGGCGAACTACGACCACGCGCTCCCTGATCGTCCGCGGCCGCGACGAAGTGCTCATCCAAACCCGCTCCGGCCGCCGACACTCGCCTTCCCCGACCGCGCTCAGACCGCCGCCGAGCTGCCGCCCGGCACGATCCTGGACGGCGAGGCCGTCATCTGGAACGCCAGCGGCTCGGACTTCGCCACCGTCGCCGGGCGCGCCTCCGCCGTCCGGGCCGTCGCAGGCACAATCGCCGCCGAACTCCCCGCGTCGTACGCGGTCTTCGACATCCTCTTCACTGGCCGTCGCGGGCATGACCGCAGGTGCGCACCGGAACGGCGGGTTGAACCGCCGGCTTGACCGCCCGGGTTGAGGCGGGCCCGCACGAGCGGAAAGAGCCAGCCGGGGGCGGCGAACCACGCGGCCCCGAACACCGAGTAAACCGCGTCGTGGGGCCGTTTCCGCGGCGGAGCGTTTGGTTCCGGCCGGCGGCCCCTGGGCCGACGGGCCTCCGGCCGGGGCCCGGGTGGGGTCCCGGCCGGAGGTGGGGTCAGCCGGCGTGCGGGAAGAGGGCGGTGAAGGAGTCGACTCCAGCGGCGAGGCCGCGGCCGAACGGTGCGTCGAGGTCCCAGACCAGGAACAGCAGAAACGCGATCAGCGCACTGAACAGGCCGGCCATCAGCAGTTCCTTCCCCGACCGCCGGATCTGCAGGGTGAAGATCAAGCCGACGGTTACCGCTGCGCCGGTGATCAGCCCGAACCACACGACGGCCGGCAGGGTGGAACCGGCCGCGTCGGCACGGGCGTTGCGTGCCCCGTCCGCCACCGCGACTTGGTCGACGAGGGGTTGATAGGACTGCTCCTCGAAGTTGTCGCGGGGGCGGTGGTCGGTGACGTCGGCGCGGACCTTCGCGAGCAGTTCGGTGCCGTGCGCGGTGATCTCGCCCCGGTCGGCCATGACCGGCCACTCCTTCTGCACCACATACGTGACGTACCGGTCGACGTCCGTACGGATCCGGTCGCGCACCGGAGGGGTGTAGGCCCGCGCCCGTGCGCTGACCTCGTGCAGGGCCTGCGCCTCGGTGCGTACGGTGTCCTCCGCGGCACCCCGGGCCTCCCAGACCCCGGCGATGGCCAGACCCAGGACGATTGCGTAGACGACCCCCACCATCATCGTCATGTACTCGATGACATCGGGCGTTTCGGACGGATCGTCGTCCTCGCTGATCCGGCGCTGCTTGAGCACCGTGATGGCCAGGACGACGCCACAGGCAGCGACCATGGCGATCGCCAGCACCAGCCATTGGGACATGGGTTCTCCTACGAGGAACGGCGTCCGGCGGAACCGGACGAGGAGCTCGAACGGGGGCGGAGTGCGACCCCGGCCAATACGGCGGGGGTGGTGATCAGCAAGGTCCTGGTCACCATCGAGCGCCCGTTGTGCGTTTTGTGCGCCACCGGCGCGTAGTTGCGCGGGGGCATGGGGGAAGGGGCCGGCGGTGCGGGAGGGCTGGCTCTTATACACATCTCCGAGCCCACGAGACG